>CAZGHZ010000139.1:0-8229 GCA_964525655.1 uncultured Occallatibacter sp. | reverse complement strand
AGACCTGGTCGGCAATCTTGTCGGGGTGGCCTTCGGTAACGGATTCAGAGGTAAACAGGAAACGGTCGCTCAATTAAAGCTCCTCCCATTGCAGGGAATTCAATTTGGGCAGCCTGGAGCGAGGACCGGTTCATGCTGGATCACCGGTGCTGAGAGGAGAATGCCTCTCCCGCCGGATCCACTCCCGCTTGAGGACATGCCAGCACCGTCAGGATTTCGCCTTGGGATGCATCACTCCATCGTAATTGTGCCGAGGGGTCGAGGGCAATCAATCGCAGTGAATGGGGTGTAGGGCGCGCTCAAAGTGGTTCAAAGCGGGGTGAGCCGCGGGTGGGGCTTCCAAAATGGTAAGCAGAGTATGACGCGAGGCCGCGCTGGGCGAGATTACCGTTTCGCCACGGCCAACTTTAGGCCAAAGCCGACGAAGACGCAACCGGTCAGCCGATCAAGGTTCCGCACGACTCGCGGTTGGGTTAGGAATCGGCCGAGAGGCACAGTGAGAGCGATCAGGAGCGCGAACCAGGCCATGGTAATCAGCACATGGATACCCGCAAGCAGCAGCGAGAATCCCGCAACATTGATGCCATGGGGGATGAATTGCGGAAGAAAGGTCACATAGAAGACGCCAACCTTGGGGTTGAGGATGTTGCTCAGGAAGCCCCTGTAAAACGCACCCTTATTTCTGCTGCCGGTGGCCGGTCTACCTGAGGATGCGGTGTCCACGCTCATCGAGGTTCTCGGCCTGGCGAGGAGCTTGATGCCGAGATAGACGAGGTAAGCCGCTCCCATCCATTTCACGATGTTGAAAGCGCGCTCGGAGGCGGCCAAGAGTGCCGTCAAGCCGAAGGCTGAGCTCATGCCCCAGACCAGTAAACCCAGGCAGATGCCGACAGACGCGGCAACTCCGTCGCGCGGCCCGCATGAGGTCGAGGTTCTCAGCACCATCGCGGTATCCACGCCGGGCGTTATCGTCAGCAGACCTGCGGCAACAATAAAAAGGAGCACGAGCTGGATCATTGACTAGAGCCTCCTGAGTCGAGAATACCCCAGCAAACGTCCAAGACCGATGAAATGAATACCCTCGGTAGAGTCCTCCATGGGCCTATGGATTCGGACCAACCCGCTCCCCGTTCTGTCCCGGTAATCTCTTCCATTCGAAGAGTGAGAGCGGCGGAAATCGTAGACAGGCCCATCGAGTTGCCGGCGGTCTTTGGCTACAGACCGGATATCCTCGCCGGCTGTTACAGACCGGCCAATCGCTTCCAAACTCAAATCTTCAGCAGGAACCATGCGGATGTTCGCTACCCAGCGTGACCGTACCTTCAGGCTCATCTTGTATTGGAATCCAAGCCAGCCTTCAGGCTCACCTTGGATTGGAAGAGAGTACGGTTTGCAATTCGCTGGCCATTTGGATATGATTCTTAAATATGTTCAGGGAGATCCCTGGACTGTCATTTGCACCACGGTTTCTGGGCCTGTTCGAGCTGGCGCACACTGGGTCAAAGAAGAAGTTTGCCCGTGCGGCAAGCACCAGGCACTCCGCAAGGCGGGGCTGGCAGAGACGGTGGGAGACGAGGGGAGAATGGGAAAAGACAGCAAAAACATTGTGAAGGCGCGCGCGGCTGTGTCTAAGCCTGCGTATGCCCTGCCCGAGGCGGTTACCCTGCTGAAGCAGGTGAAGTACGCCAAGTTCGACGAAACCGTCGACTTGACGATGCGCCTTGGCGTTGACACGCGCCATGCCGACCAGATGGTGCGCGGGACTGTGGTTCTGCCGCACGGGCTGGGCAAGACCAAGACCGTTGCCGTGATCGCCTCGGGCGACCGCCAGAGAGATGCCACTGAAGCGGGCGCGGACTTTGTCGGCGGCGAGGAGATGGTCGAGAAGATCCAGAAGGAGAGCTGGACCGCCTTTGACGCGCTGATCGCTACGCCGGACATGATGAAGGTGGTCGGCCGGCTGGGTAAGATTCTGGGCCCCAAAGGCCTGATGCCGAACCCCAAGACAGGGACGGTCACCATGGATGTGGCTGCGGCAGTGAAAGAGATCAAGGCCGGCAAGGTGGAGTATCGCGCTGACAAGACCAGCCTGGTGCATGTGCCGGTGGGCAAGCTGAGCTTCGACTCTCAAAAGCTGATCGACAACGCGACGACGGTGATCGGCGCGATCGTCCGCAGCAAGCCTTCAGCGGCCAAGGGCAAGTACATCAAGAGCGTAACGCTGAGCTCGACGATGGGCCCCGGAGTACCGCTGGACTCGGCGGTTGCGGACGCGGTTGGCAAGCACTAAAAGCAGGGATCAGGGGTCAGGGATCAGAGATCAGTTGTTGCTGTGATCTGCTCGGCGATGGTGCCGGACCCAAAGAGATTGGCAACGGAATTCGCGACAAAGCGCCCTCTTGGGCAAGGAGACAGAGCAGGAATAGGCGGACAAGGGTCGGAAGTTTTTCAATCTGATCTCTGATCTCTGACCCCTGATCTCTGTATGGAGCAGAACAATGGCGATTACCAGGGCAAAGAAGACAGAGAAGGTTCAGTTGCTGGCCAAGGAACTGGAAGGCTCGACAACGGCGATTATCGGCACATTTACGAAGCTGACCGTGGCGAAGGATTATGCGCTGCGCAAGGTGATCCGCGAGTCGGGTGGCAAGTATCGCGTGGTGAAAAACAAGCTGGCGGCGGTTTCCAGCAAGGGCACGCCGGTCGAGGCCGCGCTGAAGGGGCTCAAGGGCGTTAACTCGGTGGCCTTCACATCGGGCGATCCGGTTGCGCTGGCCAAGGTCTTCGCCAAGTGGGCGGGCGACAATGCCGAGTTCCAGTTCAAGCTGGGCATCGTGGACGGCAAGTTGCTGAACGTGAACGAGGTAAAGGCGCTAGCGACGATGCCGGGCAAGGAAGAACTCTTCTCGAAGCTTTTCTTCCTGATCAATGCTCCGGCGCAGCGTCTGGCTACGGTACTCAACGCCACAGGCCGCGACCTGGCGGTGGTTCTGGGTCAGGGCGTGGAAAAGGAAAAGTTTGCGGCGGAAGCGGCAGCATAAATGCCGCCAGTTGTCAGTTGTCAACACGGAAAAACTGATCACTGTCCACTGACTATTGACCACTGGTTTTAAGAGATTTGGCTGTCGAGGCAGGCGGGAAGGGCGCGGGTCTGGCGCATCGGAAACTTCCAGTTTGGGTTTGCGGCCGGGAACAACAATTTCAAACGGTTCTGAATGGAGAAGAAAATGGCGGATCTAGCGCAGTTGGAAGAACAGATCGTATCGTTGAGCCTGCTCGAAGCGGCGGCTCTGGTCAAGAAGCTGGAAGAGCGGCTTGGCGTTTCAGCGGCGGCGGCGGCTCCGGTCGCGATTGCGGCTGCCGGCGCGGCGGCTCCGGTGGTTGAGGAGAAGACCGAGTTTCAAGTGATCCTTAAGGACTTCGGCGCCAACAAGATCAACACTATCAAGGCTGTACGCGAGGTTACTTCACTGGGTCTGAAGGAAGCCAAGGACCTGGTCGATGGCGCTCCCAAGGCGCTCAAAGAGAACGCGACCAAGGACGAGGCCGAGGCGATCCGCAAGAAGTTCGAAGGCATCGCAACCGTCGAAATCAAGTAGTTTCTTTTCAGGTGGTCCGGCCTTCGCGGCCGGGCGGCTTGCAAGGCTGACCGGGACGCGCTACGATAGAGGTTGCGCGTCTTTTCGGCTCACTCCGTTTATTCCAGGGAATGGGACCGGGTCTTGGTCAGGCGCATCATCAGAGTTCTAGGCAGGCACAAAGGCCTCTGCTGGCAAGGGAAGAGCCAAGCCCTTTGTCGGCGGGGTCGGAAAACTAGTTAAGTGCCTTAGAGTCAATAGTTACCCGGACGGCAGGCTGGGTATTCTTTGACGGTCGGCGAGGGTTTGGCGAGCGAGCGGCAGAAGCGAGCTTTGGGATCGGCGAGAGCAACACAGCAAAATCCGGATGGGAGCACAAGCTTAGAGCTGCGCTCGTGAGGCATCGTGTCCTCGCGAGCTTTTTGTGTCTCCCGGTGATGGCAAAGTGAATCCCTGGGGGAAAATTACCCCATGAGCACCAAGTTTGTAAACGCACCAGAATCGTAAACGAGTTCAACCGATGAGGTTGCTTCCTCGATTGTGCGCAGTCTAGCGCACTCACCGGATGTGAGGCAATGCCCAACCCTCGCTTTTGACGGATTTATCACGGGAGATCGATGGCCCTGGGAGGATTCCTGGTGTGTTTGCGCGGCCTATCTCCGAGTTTGAAATGAGGGCCTGCCGAGGGTTTCAGGAATTGTGACTGGAGATTCGATTGTGCCAGTCCGGCTTTTTTGACTTACTTACCGTATTTCAGCCGGCGCCGACAAGACTCGGGCGCCGGCCCGGCCCGCAGCCAAACTTTGGTTGGCCTCGGCGCCGGAAAGACCAGGGTCAGGAGTGAACATGCCTAACGAGAAGCGCGCGATCCGCAGCCGGCTCGATTTTTCAAAGATTCCCACCGCAACCCAGATTCCCAACCTGATTGAAGTGCAGCGGCGCTCCTATGAGCGTTTCCTGCAGATGGACAAGCTGCCCAACGAGCGCGACGACGCCGGCTTGCAGTCGGTCTTCGTCTCGGTCTTCCCGATTACCGACTTCCGCGGCATCTCGCAGTTGGACTTTGTGGACTTCTCGATCGGCAACTGGGAGTGCAAGTGCGGCCACCTGAAGGGGCTGCATCACCTGCGCACGGCCTGCGTGCATTGCGGGGCCATGGTCATTACCGACCCCTTCCATCCCGGCGATGTGCTCTGCCAGAAGTGCGGCACCTACAACAAGAACACGCCCGACTTCTGCAACAAGTGCGGCGACCCGGTCAGCCTCCAGTTGAAGTACGACCAGCAGGAGTGCGAGGAGCGGGGCATGACCTTCTCTGCGCCCCTCAAGGTCACCGTGCGCCTCACCATCTACGACAAGGACGCCGAGACCGGCAACAAGACCATTCGCGACATCAAGGAGCAGGAGGTGTTTTTCGGCGACATTCCGCTGATGACGCCGAACGGCACCTTCATCGTGAACGGCACCGAGCGCGTGATCGTTTCGCAGTTGCATCGTTCGCCGGGAGTGTTTTTTGAGACTGCCAACAACCGTACCTACTTTTTGGGCAAGATCATTCCCTATCGCGGTTCGTGGGTGGAGTTCGAGTATGACCAGAAAAACACGCTCTATGTGCGCATCGACCGCAAGCGCAAATTCCTCGGAACGATCTTCCTGCGCGCGCTGGGGTTGCGTTCGGACGAAGAGATTCTCAAGACCTTTTATACCGTTGACCGGGTGCACATTGCCGACGGCAAGCTGCTGTGGGCGGTTCCCGAGAACGTACAGGCCAACACGCACCTCGTAGGCGCCAAGCCCGCACACGCGGTTGTCGTCAATGGCACTGAGATTGCGTTTTCCGGCCGCAAAATCACGCCGCACTCGCTGAAGGCGATTCGCGCGGCGAACATCGACAGGATCGAGGTTGAGGCAGCCGAGATGGATGGCGCCCTGACCGCCTCCGACGTGGTGGATCTGGGCACCGGCGAAGTGGTTGTGGAGGCCAACGTCGAGCTGACCGCCGACCGGCTGCACAAGATCATGGCCAGCGGCGCGTCGAGCTTTGAGGTCTTTTTCCCCGAGCGCGACGATGTGGGCAACATCATCACCAACACGTTGAAGCGCGACTCGATCCGCAAGCCCGAAGAGGCTTTGATCGAGATCTACCGCAAGCTGCGCCCCGGCGACCCGCCGACGCTCGACACCGCGACCGCGCTCTTCGAGGGGATGTTCTTCGACCCGCGCAAGTATGATTTCTCGCGTGTGGGCCGGTTGAAGTTCAACATCAAGCTGTATGAGAACCAGGACGCCACGAAGCTCGATCATCGTACGCTGACGCCCGAGGACTTCTACGCGACCATCCGCTATCTGCTCAAGTTGCGCAAGAACATCGGCATGGTCGACGACATCGATCACCTGGGCAACCGCCGCGTCAGGGCCGTGGGCGAACTGATGGAAAATCAGTTCCGTATCGGTCTCGTGCGCATGGAGCGGGCTATCAAGGAAAAGATGAGCGTCTATCAGGAGCTTTCGACGGCGATGCCGCACGACCTGATCAACGCCAAGCCGGTGATGGCGGCGATTCGCGAGTTCTTCGGCTCGTCGCAGCTTTCGCAGTTCATGGACCAGACCAACCCGCTGTCTGAGATCACGCACAAGCGGCGCCTCTCGGCCCTTGGACCGGGTGGACTGAGCCGCGAGCGTGCGGGCTTTGAAGTACGCGACGTGCATACAACGCACTATGGCCGCATCTGCCCCATTGAAACTCCTGAGGGTCCGAACATCGGCCTGATCAGCTCGCTCAGTTGCTTTGCGCGCATCAACGAATATGGATTCATCGAGTCGCCGTACCGCAAGGTGAAGGACTCGCGGATCCTGGACTTCGTGGAGATCGTCAACGCCGGGGAAAGCGGTCTGCGCGTCGGCGACCACATTGAGAAAGAAGAAGCGGCGCGGCTTAACGCTCAGTTGAAAAAGGCGGGCAAGCGGCAGATCGAACCGATGCCGTTCAGCTTCTACCTCTCGGCATGGGAAGAGGATAAGCACACGATTGCGCAGGCCAATATCGAATTTAACGATCAAGGTGAAATCACCGAGGATCTGGTCAATGCGCGGCGCATGGGCAACTTTGTGCTGGTCAATCGCGCCGACGTGGACTACATCGACGTGAGCCCGAAGCAACTGGTTTCAGTAGCAGCTTCGCTGGTGCCGTTCCTCGAGCACGACGACGCCAACCGCGCGCTGATGGGCGCCAACATGCAGCGCCAGAGCGTGCCGCTGCTGGTGGCCGAGGCGCCGCTGGTGGGCACGGGCATGGAAGGCGTCACCGCGCGCGACTCCGGCGCCGTGATTCTGGCCAAGCGCAACGGCATCGTCGATTCGGTGGACTCCGAGCGCATCATCGTGCGCGTCGAAGGCGAGCACCACCCCACCCAGCTCTCGCGCGAGGTCGGCTCGGACATCTATCAGCTCACCAAGTTCAAGCGCTCCAACCAGAACACCTGCATCAACCAGAAGCCCATCGTCAGCCAGGGCGACCGCGTGGTGAAGGGGCAGGTGATCGCCGACGGGCCATGCACGGAGCAGGGCGAGCTCGGTCTGGGCCGCAACGTCCTGGTCGCCTTCATGCCGTGGCGCGGGTACAACTTCGAGGACGCCATTCTCATCAGCGAAAAACTGGTGAAGGACGACTACTACACCTCCATCCACATCGAGGAGTTCGAGATCGAGGCGCGCGACACCAAGCTGGGGCCGGAGGAGATTACGCGCGACATCCCCAACGTCAGCGAGCACGCGTTGCGCGACCTGGACGAGAGTGGAATCATCCGCATCGGCGCCACGGTCGGGCACAACGACATCCTGGTGGGCAAGGTAACGCCCAAGGGCGAGACGCAGTTGACGCCGGAAGAGAAGCTGCTGCGCGCCATCTTCGGTGAAAAGGCCGGCGATGTGCGCGACGCATCGCTCACCTGCCCTCCGGGCATCGAGGGCACGGTGGTGGACGTGCGCATCTTCAGCCGCAAGGGCCAGGAGAAGGATGAGCGCGCCAAGCAGATCGAGGCCGAGTATGTGGCCAAGCTCGAAAAGAATCTGGGCGACGAGATCCGCATTCTCACCGATGAGCGTCTCAAGCGGCTTGACGGCATCCTGGGTGGCAAAGAGGTGTTGGCCGATCTGCACGACGAGCGGACCAACAAGCGGCTGCTGACCAAGGCCGCGATTCTGGACCGCGAAACGATCGAGCGCATCTCGACCAAGAACCTCAAGCGTATCCGTTACAACGACAAGGATCCGCGGGTCAACGAGCAGATCGACGAGATCGAGGAGATGACCTCGCGCCAGATCGAAGTGCTGCGCAAGATCACCAACGAAAAGGTGGCCAAGCTGCAGAAGGGCGACGAACTGCCACCGGGCGTGATCAAGCTGGTCAAGGTCTATGTAGCCATGAAGCGCAAGCTTTCAGTGGGCGATAAGATGGCTGGCCGTCACGGCAACAAGGGTGTGATTGCGCGCATTTTGCCGGAAGAGGACATGCCCTATCTGCCCGATGGCACCCCGGCCGAGATTGTGCTGAATCCGCTCGGCGTGCCTTCCCGTATGAACGTGGGTCAGATCCTTGAAACGCACCTGGGCTGGGCCGCTCACGCGCTTGGCGAAAAGATTGCGGCCTTGA
>CAZGHZ010000138.1:0-8435 GCA_964525655.1 uncultured Occallatibacter sp. | reverse complement strand
ACGAGGGCGGCTATTTTGAGATGCTCTGCGAGTGGGCTGAAATCGAAGGTCAGCCTTGGGAAGAGCGCATCGCCGAATGGATGGAAGGAACCGGGTGCGATATGTGGGTCCTCCATTCCAGTAAGCAGGTACCCGATATCTACGCGGAGAACTACATGCTCCAGACTGTGCCCGACAAATCGCAAGATGCAGAGAGATTCAGCGAGTTCATGCAGTATTACCGGCAGCGCAGGCTCGCCGCAATTCACAATGGGTTCATCATAATGCGCCGGCGAAGTGGCGGGGGCCGCTTGCGCATCGAGGAGATGCCGGCGGCGGACAGTCGCGACGTTGGCGAAGCCATCCTGGATGGCTTCGCCGCACACGACCTGCTGGAAGACTGCGCGGAGGATGAGAAACTTCTTGCCATGCGCCTTCGCCCTAGGGCCGATGCCCGGCTGGACAGGATCTATCTGCCAGCCGAGGACGGCTGGCACGTTGAGTCGATTAGGCTGCGGCGTGAAAGCGCGATGCCGTTCCAACTCGGCCTGGAGCCGTTTGTGGCGGAGTTCTTCAGGCTGCTCGATGGTAAACGTACCGCGGGCGAGGCGATTCAGGCGATTGCCGGCAAGTCCGACGCGCCCCTGGAGAAGGTCCGCTCCGAATCGCTGGGAATGCTGCGCAGATTCATCGAATGCGGTTTCCTGGTCGAGGCATAGAACCAGCTACCAAGTCGCGCACGTTCCGCTTCTTTAGAGTCGCTTTACGTTTTCCGGTCCGATCGGATCGTTGTATGTTAAAGACATCCGGATGCAGCGAACTGAGCGGCCGCCTATAAACTGTAATACTGGATCGCGCAGGGGCATAGGACGACTTGCGGGGCGCGGTTTTCTTGAGGGAAACGGCACTCGAGAGCATCGGAGCACCCTGCATTATTCTTTATTCAGATACAGGCGCTCAGACGCTCGAGGTTTAGCAAATGACCAAACTCATCGGAAATCTCCGCATCTCCGCCGTCACAAGTTCCGAGGGTAGAAAACCTCATTATGCGGTCGAATTCATCCCCTTTGCCGGGCGTCTGCAGACCCAACCCGCCACCGCACAGAGCTTTGACGACCTGGTCGCGATGCTGATCGAATTGAGAATCGACGAAGACGAAGCGACACGCTACGCTGGACGGATTCGCACCCAAGGGACAATCCTCGTCCCCAACTTCGAGCGAACGGACAGCTTCCTCAAAGAGCAGAAGCTGCTGAGCTAGTACTGCGACCGCGTGATTTCGTATTCGTGCCCATGAGGTTGGTTACCCCAGGTCCCGCGTTTGGGACCTGGGAAAGTACAAAAGTATGCGGTCACGGTGCTCTAGTGTTTTTTGAGTATCACAACCAGCAGAACCAGCACGGCAATCAACAAGACGGCAATGAAGACGAGCAGGAAGGGAATCATTGCCTCCATCCCGCTCTTCTTCTGTATCGGAACTGCTGCAGGTCTTGGAGCGGTCGGGATCTGCGGGGGCACGACGGCTGGAGCCGGCAGTGGAACGAATGCCGGCTGCTGATAGGCGGGTATGGGCGCGGCGAGCGGCTGGGGTTGCGGCATAGGCGGCGCGGCGAACGATCCCGCCAAAGGCATTGGCGCAGCGGCCGGGATCCGGGGATGAAATGCCGGCGACTGTGAGGCGGGTTGCGGCTGTGGTGGCGGAGCGGCCGAACCTCCTGCTCCCAGACCGGAAATGATCCGCGTAAACTCACCTGGGCCCTGCGACGGTGGAGGCGCAATGGGCTCTGGACGCTGCGTCAGCGGCGGAGCGGCCGGCGCTGGCGCGGAGGAAAGCGCCTCGATCATACGGGTAATCCCGCCTGTTTCGAGGGGTCCGGCCGGGGCTTGATGCGGAAAAGGAGTTAAGCCGGCGTTGGGGGAGGGAGTTGCTACTGGTTCGGACCGATAGGGTACCGGCTGCGCGCGTAACGGCTCCGGCATGGAAGACGACAGCGCCTCGATCATGCGCGTGACACTCTCAGCCGGAGGCGCCGCAGCCGGCTGCCAAGCGGAAAAGCTCGCGGCTTCGGAGTCAGCAGGCGTAGCTGCCATGGTCGTGGGCGGGGCCGGAGCAACGAAGGGTGGAGTAGCGGGGCCCTGCTCCGTCCGGGCCGAATGCGTGCGCATGAAGCTTGTGAACGATCCGTCTGTTGAGGCCGAATCGGAGACTCCGGGCGCAGAAAAACCTCTGCCCTTCGGCCCTGGAGAGTGAAAAGCCGTTGGGGAAGCCGGAGTGGCTTGCTCGGGAACCGGTGGAGCCGGCGACCGATCGGCCAACTTTGTGGAAAAGAACTCGGTGAACTCTTCGGCTGGCTGGTGCGGGCTTGCATCGGAAGCGATCAGTCTTTCAGCAGGCGGTTGCGAGCGCTGCGCGGGTGGCTGGGCTGGGGCAGCCCCAGGAACCGTCAGTTGCCGGAAGAACTGAGTGAATTCCCCGGCCACAGGAGCGGCAGCCGCGGGCTGAGTAAACGGAATCGGTGCGGCTGAAACGGCTGGCGCAGGCGCGGGCGCCCCGGGTTGCGCGGGAGAGACGGGCTGGCCAGGCGGAGGTTCCGGAACGGTCAATTGCCGGAAGAACTGCGTGAAGTTCCCGGGCGCAGGAGCGGCAGCCGCAGGCTGAGCAGGCGCAACCGGAGCGGCCGGCGCAGGCGAAAACGCCTCGATCCGCTCGGAGGAGTTTGGCTGGTGAGATGAAGTCTCAGAAGTCCTTGCTTCGACAGGTGTTGTCTCCATGGGCCGGAGAAACATATCCGTGGCATTGAGCGGATTGGGGTTTGATCCGGACTTGACGTTCGAGTCTTCATTATTCATGGCAGTCTCCCAATCGTCCAAACCATTTGGCGGCTGATTGGTATTTGAACCGCATTGTCGCAGATTTCGCCGCTCTTGGCATGTAGATTTTCTTTGAGGCTGTCAGGAATGGAATCGGCAGGTCCGGACAGAAGCAAACAAGCCATTCAAAAACATAGTGCCCGTTTCCTCGCATTCTTGCGATATGCTTCTAGTGAAATACGCTCCGAGTTAACTTTTCATCTCGCCGGTCCCAGCCAGACGCGCTGCGGACTTGCACGGCGTACGGAGGGATCGATGGCAGAAACGCTCCGAGCCAGCCAGAATCTGGCTTCCTGTTATGAGAATGCACTTACGGCGATTTTGCGACTGACAACAATGGATCGGCAGACGGTCCCCGATGGTCAGGCCTTCCGAGCCAACATCCGCGCCGCTTTGAAGAGCGCCATGGAACAGGCCAAAACTCTGGGCTATTCCAGCGAATCGAATCAATTGGCTTTTTTTGCGGTGGTGGCTCTTTTGGACGAGAGCGTCCTTCGCCTCCAAAGCCCGTCATTGGCCGATTGGGCACGACGGCCCATGCAGGAGGAGATGTTTGGCCACAATCGCGCCGGCGAGGTCTTCTTCGAGAATCTGGCCACGCTTTTGGGGCGGCAGGACTCGGCTGAGGTCGCCGATTGTCTCGAGATTTACTGCCTGTCGATGCAACTCGGCTTTCGTGGCAAGTACGCTTTGGCGCCGATATCAGCCAGCTTTTCGCCGGCTGCTCAGGGGGCAACCCGGCCATCGGCTGAGATTCAGGCGCTCATTCGCCAGTCACGGCAAAAGATCGATCGAATCCGTGGCACTCTTGTTTTTTTGCCGCCGCCCGCCCTTGCTGTAGAAGCCCCTGGCAAGAAGAAGGGCGACACCATCGGCCGCTGGCTCGGCATCGCCGCCTTTGTTTGCCTGGGAATCGCAATCTTCGCATTTGCGCTCTTCACCCTCCTGCTAGGATCGGGCGCGTCGCATCTTGGCTGATTTCACTCGATTTTAATGGAGGGAGCCTTGCTCGTTTACCTGATTGTCGCACTGATCGTATTGGTGGCGGCCCTGATCGCGTTTGGCTTGGCGGCATTGCTGCATCTGCACGGAATCGCCTATCTTGCCTTTGTCGTCGTGGTGGTGCTGATTGGCATTGGCGTGGCGGCTGCGATTCTCATCCTTCACCGCCGTTCACGCAAGCAGGCCGAAATCGAAAATGAGGCGCCAGGAGAAGGCGCGGCTGAGATTGGCGTGATGATCGACGACGCCAACCGGCGGCTGCGCGGCTCGCAGAAGCGCGTGCAGTCACTCGACGCGCTTCCGCTTGTATACGTGCTCGGCGATGCAGGTTCGGCCAAGACTTCGGTTGTGGCGCAGTCGGGTCTCGACCCTGAGTTGTTGGCCGGCAACGCCGCGCCAGGCGCCGAGCAGACGCCTACAAGCCTGCTCAATCTCTGGTTTGCGCGGGTGGCGGCTCTGGTCGAAATCGGCCCCAATCTCCAGGCCGCAAAAGGGCTTTTCCAGCATTTGATTGTTCGCACCCGTCCGAGCGCCTATCGCGCGGCCTTTGGCACCGGCGCGGCGCCCAGATCCGTGATTGTCTGCACTAGCGCCGAGCAGTTGCTGGCCGGCGATGGGGGCCAGACGGCACTGAACTCCGCGCGGGCCACCTGCTCTCTGCTGCGCGAGATTAGCCGAATACTCGGGACTTCCGTTCCCGTCTACGTTTTGGTCACCAAATTGGACCGCGTCCCAAGCTTTGCCGAATATGTGCGCAATCTCTCCGAGGCAGAGGCAAAGCAGGCGCTCGGCGGTACCCTACGGCGTTCGGCCGCGCCGGTTGGTACCTATTCGGAGCAGACGGCACAGACCGTCGCCCGCCTGCTTGACGCGCTCACCTTCAATCTGGCTTCTTTCCGCATCGAGGCGCTGAACCGGGAATCGGAGAGCGCCGGAGCGGCCGGCGTGTACGAGTTTCCCCGCGAGTTTGGCAAACTGCGCAAGAATCTCAATGCATATCTCGTCGAACTCTGCAAGCCCGGCCACTTGAATGCCAATCCCTACCTCCGCGGCGTCTACTTTACCGGCGTTCGCGCCCGCGTCGTCGAACAGGTTGTTCGGCCGGGGGTTACCGCCCCAAGCGCGCCCATCGATACCGCCGCAACGCAAGTCTTCCGCACGCCCATCGCTCCCGAGGTCCAATCGGCTCCAGGTGTGGTCACTTCCCGGCGCGTTCCCGAGTGGACCTTCCTGGCGCGATTCTTTCCAGAGATTGTGCTCGGCGACAAGCAGGCCTTCTCGGCCTCGACAGAAACCACACCGGCGCGCCTCTTCCGCCGCATTCTCTATGGCAGTCTGGCGTTTTTCTTCGCTCTTTACTCACTTCTGCTCATCGTTTCCTACAGCAACAATGCCGCCCTCGAGAGGCGCATCGCCGACGCCTCCAGAGCGATCCCCGCCGCGGGAGCAGGCGCCGTCGTAACGCCCGGCCTCAGCGACCTTCGGGCTCTCGACGATCTGCGCCAGGTGATCACCGAACTCGACGGTTACCAGAAGGACGGAGCGCCACTGAGCTACCGTTTCGGCCTTTACCGTGGCGACGATCTAGCCAATCGCGCCCGCACGATTTATTTCGACCGTTTCCGTCCCATGCTGCTGAATCCCGCCCAGGCAAACATTCTGGACGGGCTGCGCGGCCTGCCGGACTCTCCCGGCGCAAGCAGCGACTATGGCCTTTATGCCGCGGCCTACAACCCGTTAAAAGCCTACCTGATTACAACCGGCAATCCCGAGAAGAGCCAGGCGGCCTTTCTCGTTCCGATACTGATGCGCGCATGGATGGGAAACCGCCAGCCGGGCGCCGACGAACAAGCGCTGGCGCGGACGCAATTCGAGTACTACGCAGCCGAACTGCTGCGCAAGCCTCCCTACTCGATCAGTCCCGACGCCATGATCGTCGAGCGCGCGCGAGCCTATCTCTCGCACTTCCTTGCCGTCACGCGTATCTATCAGGGGATGTTGAACGAGGCTGACAAATCGAACCCGGCGATCGACTTCAACAAGCAGTTCGCCGACTCGGCCAAGGCCGTCATCGACCGCTACGTTGTGCGGGGGGCGTTCACAAAGAGCGGCTACGCATTCATGCAGGACGCCATTCGCCACCCGGAGCGCTACGTACAGGGCGAGGCCTGGGTTCTGGGCGCGCAGAGTGCGGAGGCGACAGCTTCGGCCGATCTGATAGGTCAGATCTCGGCACAATACTCAACCGATTTTCTCAACGAATGGATGACCTTTCTCAACAGCGCCAGTGTTGTCAGCTGCGGCAGCATCAAGGAAGCGCCGGACCGGCTCGGGCAGCTTGGCGGGGCCAGTTCGCCGCTGCTGGCGCTCATTTATACCATCTCATCTAACACAGCCGTCGCCGATGATCGCGTCAATACTGCCTTCCAGCCCAGTCACGTCCTTGTCGATCCCAATGTCACTGACCGCTTCCTCGGCCCCGGCAACAAGGACTACATCGACAGCTTGCTTCGCATCTCAGAGCAGTTGACGCTGGTGGCGCAGAATCCTTCGGCCTCAACCGACCCGGCAGCCTTCGCATCCGTGCTGCAAGCGGCGGCCTCGGCCGGCACCGCCGCCAAGCAGGCTGCGGACGGCTTCAAGGTGCTTGGCGTCGATCCCAAGCTGCGCACAGACGGCAAATTCCTCGACTTGATGCAGGCCCCGATCCAGTGCGTCATGCACCTGGCTCCGAGCCCAGGCGCGGCCGCCAATGGCGGAGGAGCAAAAATCTGCGACGCGCTGCGGCCGGTCAACACAAAGTTCCCCTTTGCCGCCGGAGCCCCGGCCCCCGCCAATCTCTCCGATGTGGACGCTGCCCTCACACCCGATTCCGGCACTTTGTGGGCGATCTACGAGGCCACGCTCAAACCCTATGTCGTCCAGCAGGGATCGCAGTATGCGCAGGCGCCCGCCTCGCCCCAACGTGTCAATCCGCGCTTTACGCAGTTCCTCACGCGCGCCGGCCATCTCTCCTCCGAACTCTATCCCTCGGGGCGCAAACCGGCATCTTTCAGCTTCAGCCTGCGCATGCTGCCCGGCAGCGGCTACAGCTCGGCCACCTGGGTCGTCGACGGGCAGCGCGTCTCCGCTGGCCAATCCGGAAGCTTCACCTGGAATGGCGCTTCGGCGCAGCGGGCTTCGCTGGAAGTCGACTCGCGGGAGTTGCTCTCTTATCAAGGAACGTGGGCGGTCTTTCAACTTGCGCGGACGGGAACGCGCATCTCAAAGTCGGCGAACGGTTATCGGATCGAGTACCCGATCGATACCTCGACAACCATTGCCGGACACAAGGTGGGAGCGGGCGGAAGCTCCACGGTGGTCTTCGAAATCTCCGGCCCCGGTGCGGACCTGCTGGCCGGAGGCGCCACCGACCTGAGTTGCACCTCCGAGGTCGTCAAATAGTGCGCAGCGGAGCAAGTCAGCAGGACTCCGCTGTCATCCTCTCGATCGAAGTGACTCGGATCAGCAGACAGGTAATGTTATCTACGCCGCCCGAGTCTTTCGCATACTGGATGACGTGCCCGCACGCAGCCTGCGTGTCGCCTTCGTCCGCCACCATCCTGGAGATCAGTTCCGGCGTCGCGTAGCGCGTGAATCCATCCGAAGCCAGCAGCAGTACGTCGCCCGGCTCAACCGCTCCGTCAAAGAGATCCGGCTGCACCTGTTTGTCGGAGCCGATGGCGCGCGTGATCACCGAATGAAGATTTGAGGCAAGAGCCATCTCCGGCGTCATGGCGCCCGATCGCACCTGCTGTTCAAGAAAAGAGTGATCCTGGGAGATCTGAATGCACTTGCCGCCTCGCACAAGGTATGCGCGGCTGTCGCCCACGTTGCCCACCACAAAGCGGTCTCCCTCAAAACTAACGCAGACCAGCGTCGTGCCCATCGAATGAAGCCGCGGGTCCTCCAGCCCTGCCTGATACACCTGGCGATTCGCCTCACAGAGCGCCGTCAGCAGACGCTCCTCGACAGGCGCGACTGCGCCAGCAGCGGTGGATGCCGCAAAGCTCTCGATCAGCGCGCGCACCGCCATGCTGCTGGCCACCTCGCCGGCGGCCATTCCGCCCATCCCGTCGCAAACCACATAGAGATTGTTATCGGTATCGTAGCCGAAGCTGTCTTCATTGTTGCAGCGCACATTTCCGATGTCTGTTGCAGCGGCGAATTCAAGTGCGATTTTGAACACTGTCCAACCATCCTCTACGCGATGGGAATGCCGTTTGTGAGAGTTGGCAACAAGGTCAGCAAATTACCCGCCGGGGTGGGCCTTTACGGGATCTCGACCGTAACTTCCCCCGGCATGACGAAGGTGATCACTCCGCCCCAGTTGCACATAAGAGTCGAGACATTGTCCAGTGCCGGCGCACTGCCCAACAGCACATTTGGCGCGCCAGGTACCCACGGCGAGAAGGTTGCCGGAATGCACGGCATGGGAGTGAGAACGCCCATTGCCGCCGAGGTCGCTGCCGCCACCTCGGGGTTGGCTGGCGACATGCACATCCCGAACGGCATAATATTCGTCATCGGTATGTGATCCATGA
>CAZGHZ010000137.1:7031-8635 GCA_964525655.1 uncultured Occallatibacter sp. | reverse complement strand
GGCGAAATGACCGCCCTCGAATGCTTCGCCGTCCTGTGGGCTGCGCTGGTAATCGCTTCGTGGCTCTATCTAGCGTATCTGACGGACGCGCAGATCTTGCGCCTGGGGCGCTGGATTGGCCGGAAAGGTAGGAAACCATGAACGCCGACCAGTTCATCATCGTTTGCGATGCCGTCGTCATTCTCGTCAATTATCACCTGTTCCGCATTATGCGCCGATGGGGTGAGGAAGAACCGCAACCGCGTTGGATATACTACAACGCCACAGAAAGGAACTACGATGAAACCGACTCAACAACCCAGCGGTGATTGGTGGACAGTACAGGAAACCGCCGCTTACCTCAAAGTGAGCAAGATTCACGTTTACAGCCTTTTCAACGGCGGCAAACTATCAGGCAAGAAAATGGGCACGGGAACAACTTCGCCCATTCGCATCTCTGCCGTCAGTGTCGAAAAGTACATGGAATCGAAATAGCACTGTTTTTCACAAGAGGGCGCCATGGACTCGATAGATGAAGCCGTTTTGTTGGGCTGCTTTGCGGCCTACATGGACGTTTTCTCGACAGACCCCTACCTGACCGACCACGAGCGGGAACAAATTTTCGCCCGTGCGGACCGATACCGGGATCTGCAACTCGTTGCCCTGGTCGACCCATACGACGCCATCAAAGAGGCGGCCTGGGCTGTCTTGGCCGAAATCGAAGAAACTCAACCCACCGAAAGGAACCCGCGATGAAAGCAACACCAGGAGAAAGATTTGACCGAGCATCCACAGGCACGGCCTATAAGCCGGAAAGCCGGATGCATGACCCGCGAGACATCAGGATCGACCCCAACTGGAACGGCCGCATCATGACCAGCCCGGAAGCTCTCGCCCACATCTCAGCCCTCGAAGCATCCATCCTCAAGGATGGAGTCCGCGAGGCCATCAAGGTCCGCTACGACACGAAAACCGGCATCCGCACCCTGGTCGCCGGCCAATGCCGCCTCACCGCCTGCCTCAACCTTCGCGCCCAGGGTCACAAAATCATGATCCCCTGCGAACGGGTCGAAGGCGACGAAATCGAAATGCTGCTGGAGAATCTGACCAGCAACGCCGGCCTGCCGCTCACTCAGTGGGAAGCTGGCGCCGAGTATCGCAAACTCATCCGATGGGGTCAGACCGTGGACGACATCGCGGCAAGAGTCTGCAAGCCTAAGCGGTACGTCACCGACGCTATCGCTCTCAGTAACACGTCCATCGAGGCCAAGGCTATGCTTGCAGCTGGAGAAGTGACCCCGGGCGCTGTCCTTCATGCCGTCAAGGAACATGGCCCCGAAGAAGGCGTCAAGGCCCTGAAGGAAGAAGTCTACCGGAGAGCTCCGGCGACTCCAGAACCAAAGCAGTCAACACTTCCCGGTTCGCCCGCGAAGCCCGCGCCCAAACCTAAGCCGATAGCACGGCCCAAGAAACTCAGCGCAAAAGAAGAAGAAGTAAAAAAACTGCCCACAGTCTACGACCTGGCTGATACACTAGCCCGTTTGGTATTGGATGACGATGCACCGTTCCCTGAAGTTCAGGCGGCGGCAAAGACCTATCTCCGGGCCAGAAACATCGCAGTTTGA
>CAZGHZ010000137.1:0-6931 GCA_964525655.1 uncultured Occallatibacter sp. | reverse complement strand
CCAATGGTGCAGAAAACAGCATCAACCCGCGTGACCCGCTCTCGGGGTTGAAAGGTCACATTTGGAACGGTTCTGATGGTTTACGGGGAAGTGGCTGACCGCCGCAATTATGCTCTTTCTGGTGGCACCAGGCGCACTTGGTCAACACATTTTGCAGCACGTCTGACCCGCCAGCGCCTCGGCTCTTGATATGCGCCATGTGTCCAGTCGCCCAGGAAACTTGCCGGCGGCAATCAACACAGCTCCAGCCATCACGGGTAAAGCATTGACGGCGGAGCAGCGCCAGGGCGTCACCCTTGAGCCGGATACGGCCCAGTTTACCGGGGATGCCGGAACGGATAGTCATGCTGTTTCTTCCTGTGCTGTCATTGCCAGATATTCAGTTTCGTGTTCTTGTGTGTAATCTATGGCGATAACGCGAATCGCCTCTGCGCGGCTGTGACAATCTTCTAAGGCCATTGCAATCTCTATGGCGTGTTCAAACTCACTCAAATCTCCAGAGTCGGCCATCACTACCGGCTGTTTGACGTCAAGGTGTTGATCGTGTTGTTTGTTTAACTTGTCCACAAATTCCTTCTCTGGAAGGCTTTTTGCTGCCTGCACGACGTCGGGCAACAGGCGAACCGATAAGGATACCTTTTTCAACTGCTCCAGGTTGCAACGCTTGATCTGGAGCAGATCCTCGAACGGCATGTCTTTCAGTTCCTTGACCGCCCGAAGAGCATCCCGGCAGTATCCCCAGGAGTTCGGACAGGTATCCTTGAGCCACTTGTCGAAACTCACGTAGTAGTCTCCCACTTCGTCGTCGAGTACCCATCGGAACAGTTCCCGCTCCTCAACTAGCAGCATAGCCATGCCGCGGAGGGCAAAGACCTGTTTCTCTACCCTATCCATGCCGCACAGAATCGCCGTCAGACGCTTCGCCGCGGCCTCGTTGACCATTCCCCTCAACTGGTTCCAGTCGGGAGGTTGTAACGGGTTCAGGATTTGGTGCGATATTGCACTGTTGGAAGGCACTGCCATAATTCCTCCATACCGTAATCGTCGATGATTTGTTGGATTCGTTCGGAACGCCGCCGATAATACTCTTCTACGGGGAAAAGTATAGCCCTCAACTCCCGTATTTCAATAGCGATATTTCGCTCTGCAGCCGCCCAGTAGTTACGCTTCCCCGGCTCGACCGCCTGAAGCATAATCACCAGCCCGTGCCGCCGCTCTAGGATAGCCAGCCGCTCCTCATCGGAGATCCTTTGTCGGATTGCTGGGGTCACGGTGCGCTTCTCGGCGAACAGGTCGCCTATCGCCAGCCCTTTGGCCTTTAGAATTTCATCCGTGGTACAGCCCCGAAAACAGTGCAAATACGTCTTACCGCCGTCGCCCTCGGTAATGCTCAGACTCGCCATCCGGTCGGGATGGGACGGGCACTTTGCCATGTAGGACGTTCGGCCCTTCCATTTGCCGGAACGTCGAGCATGGAACAGGCGCACCACCTGAGAGATAGTCAAGCTTGCCTCATCTGAATACGTTTCTGGTCGATTGCCGCCGATACTTGGCCCTTTGTCGCCCCCGCCGGAACCTGAATCTTCAACACCCGGCAGAGTCCCAACTGTTTCTCGGTCGGCGGGTCGCCGCGCCATCGGCTGTCCCGAGTCAGTACCGGCTTGATGCCGCCGTGGTCAAGGATGAAGCGGTCGGCAAGGTTCATCGCTCCGGGGAGGTTCTGTGCGCTCAGTTCCGCAACCGCATCCCCGATGCGTCCGTTGATCTGCCAGTCTCCCCGGAGATCTTGAGCGATAGTCACGAGATCGCGGTTCACCGCCAACATATATCCGTCGCCGCTCTTGCGCCATGCGAGTTCAGAGAGTCGCGCCAGTTCGGGGGGATAACTGACGGCAAACAGGCTGATGTTCTCCGCGATCGATTTCAGATTGTCGAGGCTCTTGATGTCTTGCAGATTTGCAGTCGGAAACTCTTTGGCTATGCGGTCCAGTTTTTCCTTTGCTACTGTGTACTTCTCGCCCTTCAGGTCAAGGTCTTTTGGGAACCCCAGCAGTGTGGAGATTGTCGTCAGCGAATGCTTCTTGCAGTTGTCCACCACGTCGATAATCGTGCAGTCCTGCTTGCCGTCATAGATGCGGGTTCCCCGGCCTATCTGCTGGACGTACCGCAGTTCTGACTTTGTCGGCGCCGCGCTGATGATGCACTCGATTTGTGGGTCGTCGTAGCCGATTCCCAGCACGTTGCAGTTACAGAGAATTTTCGACTCCCCCATTTTGTGCCGGCGGATTTTCTCGTGCCGGTCGGGGTCGTCTCCCCAAACCGCGTCCGCTGGCTCACCATGAGCAGTGAACGCCGCCGCCAGGTCGAGCGCGTGTTGAATGTCCACCGTGAAGGCCAGGGTCCGCTTCCCATATGCGACCTTGTACCATTCCTTGACGATGATCGCGTTCCGAGCGGGAGTGTTGACGACATCCTGCAGTTCGTCCTGAGCAAAGTCCCCGGCGCGAGTGTGGACAGAATCGAGATTCGCGTTGCCGTTGACTCTGTATCCCACCAGGTCGCAGAGCCATCCATCGGCGATGCCCTTCTGGATACCCATGTCGAACACTATGCAGTCGAACAGTTCCCGCAGCCCTTTTCCGTCCGAGCGGTTTGGAGTGGCGGTGATGCCGAGAAATAACGGGCCGTCTGGATTCGCGGTCAAAAGTCCGAAGTAGTCATACACCCGCTTGAAAGAATCACTAATGCCAATATGCGCTTCATCTTGGATAATCGCGTCGAAATCAAAGGGGTCGAACCGCTTGATGCGGTCAGACCCCTTGCGGCCCAGAGTAGGAACCGATGCCACAATAAGAGTAGGCGAGTAGAAGCCGTCCAGATCGGCGTAGCTGCCAGCCATCTCCACCCCGACACGAAGGCCGGGATTCCATCTCTGCATCGCGTTTGCCGCCTGAACTGCCAGCGTTTCCATGTGAACTAGGAAAAGAATCTTCTTCCCGAGCCCATGATGGGAACGCAGCGATGCAGCGATGGCCGTCTTGCCCAGCCCGGTCGCAAGCACCGCCAACTGCCGATTGATTCCGGCTTGGTAGTGCTGCAGGCTCAGGGCGAGACACTTCTGTTGATAGTCCCGTAAAACCATTAGTCTTTCTTTCTAAAGGAGTCTTGTTCTGTACAGGTCGCCCAATGTGCCACAGCTTCACTCGCCCCGCGCTCCATCGGGTTCATGGGGATTTTCTTTCCCGATGGAGTAATCCACCATTCAATATCATCCCCGCATCCCCGGCAGGTGGCGTGATTGTCGAACACGTATCCTGCCGGTTTCATTTCGTCTAGCGTCTTTGGGAAGGCCACCGCTCACCCCACTATGATTTGCTTATCCCACACCCGGATTGCGCCCGGTTCGCCCACCAGAGTTTCAGCCGATTTGTGCATCGAGCGAACAATCTTGCCGATTGCCACTTCGTCGACCTTGATAAACTCCGGCTTGAGTTTCGTCCAATCCTTCACTTCAAACTCCCATGCTGTACGGAACGATGTGCCGGATACCTGGGGCACGGTAGACGGGAGTTCGACGGCCGGCGCTTCCACGGTCACAGCCTCTTCCAGAATAGCCTCTGCTTCGGCTGCGTTGCCCTGTTCCGCCGCGAGACGGGCTTCCTCAAACAATCGCGCCTCCTCCCGCTGCCGAGCCTCTTCCTGGGCTTTCTGAGCTGCTTCGCGGCGCTTCCGCTCCTCTTCGGCGGCGAATTGCTCACGCTCAAACTTCAGCCGCTTCGTCTCTGATTGAATCGGGTCCAGATAGCCTTTGCGGATTGCTGTGGCCGTGCGGTGAGCCTGAAACAACTTGTCGATGAACGGCTTCATCAAGCCTTCAATCTCCTCTTCCACTGACCGGAGAGCATGTACCTGCTCAGTCGCCGTGACGTAGGCACTCAGGTTGGCGACGACGATCTTCCCGGTATTATCGCGCCGGAACACGGTGATGGCCTGAGACTGCGCCACTAGGGACGCGCTCATGGCTACGTTCGATTCCATCTCCGGCAGGGAGGCAAAGAAGGATTCGAGACTCGTTTTGATGTCGGCTTGCAGATTGGTAATCTGCGATTGAATAGTGATTGCGGTTGATGCCATGATTACAGTCCTTTCAAGAGTTTGTTGTTGAGGCGGAATTGGGTGAGCATCAGGGACGCTAAGAATATTTTTTCGTCCATCCGATCTTCGTGAGGTTGGCAAAAGTAATTCCCGCCCGACCCGTTGGGCTTTTCCAGCAGGTAGACGGCCATGCGCTTCACCGGCACCGACCCATCGCCGCGGAACGGGATAGCCTGCCCTGCCGTCTGGATCTGGTGTGAAGGTTCCCGGTCAGCGCAAGTCTTGATTTCCACCACGCCGAAAGAGCCTTTGCCGTTGGCTACTTCCTCATCTGTGCCAAACACGCCGAAGCGATCGATCGTCATAGCATAGGTCATGCTGTTGACCTTGACCGCGCATGGCACTTCACACCAGTTGAGGTCGGGAGTGAAGTGGAAATCCTCAAGGAACTGGAGCCAGCCGGTAAACCGAGCTCCGTATTTCGATGCCTTGATTTTCTCCACGTCCACCAATTCAAGTTCCCCCTGGTCATACCAGCAGGTGTACTCGTGGACCTTCGTTCCGAACGTTGCCTTGTTAGCCAGCACCGCAGCGTCGATGCCGGAGTAGTCAACCAGCCCGGCGGCGTCGAGTATCTGGGTCAAACTCATCAGCGACTTGCCGTCGAGGGTGTATTTGTGGCCCTCCGGCTCAAATGTCAGGCCATCTTCTGCGCGATAAAATTCCATAGTCGTTTCCTTCCGTGGTGCGGGTTGCGGTGGCGGGATTGGTTCGTCCACCACCTTGATGCAGGTAAAGCGTCCCTTGATTACCTGAGTAAAGTATTTGTCGGGATACGGCACACGGCAGAGGGATACAAACTTCTCTTCCGGTACTCCCATGTAGTCGTATTCCCCACTCTTGTTGAAGCGTGTCCGCAGAGTGCCGGTCACAGGGTCGTAACCGGCACTGACGATATTTTTCCCGCGAATCGAACGCATCTGCATGACTCACTCCGCCTGTGGGCTTGGGTCCACCTTCCGGTAAGGGTACTGCTCCGGGTGAGCCTTGATTACCCACTCGAAGAACTTCCCCACACTGCCATACTCCGGGTTGTCTTTTGCCCCAACCAGGGCCGCAAAGATTTCCGGGGTCACGTTGGCGTACTCGTAGACAGAGCCTTTTTCCTTGCCCTGCTCTACCTGCATCTTGGTTGGCTTGAACTGGACACCGAGCGGATATTCCGCGCCATCCTCGTATCCAACCGCCGCAATCGTGCTTGACTCAACTACCGTCCATCCCATAGCTACTCTCCCTTTTTAGTGTTCGTGTGGAACTTCATTTCCGGGTCAATCGCGTCCACGGCCTGCTCGTACAGCCGCTTCGGAATTTCGTCCCGGTGGCCCTTCCAGCCAATGCTTGCCAGCCGCGCCTTTACCTCGTTGTCAGATAGGCCGGCAGACTTGGCAATGGCGAACAGCCGTTTTCCCTGCTTTTCGCTGATTGAGGGTTCCGCGCCTAATACCTCGCCCTGCGCTTGGCTTGGCTCAGGAGCGTCCGGTGGGGCTTGGGTGGGGGGTGGGGTGTTCCGCTTGCTCCGGGGCGTTATATCAGGCTCGTCGGTTTGGTGCGATATTGCACTAGGTTCCGGGGCGGCAGAACTGTTCTGAGGCGCTTCCCACTTGTTGCCGTCCGGTTCGGTAGCCGCGCCCTGCTGCCGGAGGGTGTCCACTTCCGTTTCGTCCAGCATCCCGAGGCCGCACAGTGAGAGCGTCACCCGGCGCTTGGCTTTCGTCTCAGCCTTCATCATGGCGTTGGCCAGGTTCTCGCCTTTGAGTCCGCTCAGGTTCACGGCGCCAGTAGATGAGTCCACCCGGCCCTCCCGGTCTGAGGCTGAGGCCACGACTACAAGCAGGTCGCCAATCTGCTTTGGGTCTACGCTGGTGATAGAAACGCCGTGAATCTTGCGAAGCTGTTCCGTGCAATCCTTCTTCGCGTAGAGTTGGAGTTTCTGGTTCAAGACGATGTACTGAAATGGTTGAGTGAGCGGGTTGAGGCCCAGCGAGTTGCAGAGGGTGTTGTAGTAGTTGAGGCGCTGATCTGGAGTCAGTTTGGCCAAGTCGCCGCCGAGCAGGACTTGTTCAACATCCTGCCCTATTGGTCGGCGTGTTGCGAGTTCTCCTGCCATGTATTTCCTCTTTTCTGAATTTGAATTGCCGCCTGCCCGTTTATTGGTGATCCACCGCAGGTACGGGCGCAGTTTCTATGCTCGTGTAAGGAGGGCGGCAAACTGTTAAAAAGTACCGAGCTGCTTTTCCGCTTCGGCCATCTGTTCCGGGTTGACTATCGGGCCTTCGACGATCCCAAACTCGTAGGAACTCCACCCCGCCGCTTTCTTGCATTCGATGAAGTTCTCAGCCATGCGCCGCTCCGGTAACTCCCCTTCGCTTATCGCCGTCCAACGCTTGCTCGCTGCATTCCGATAGACCACAATGAATAATCGTTCCATCTTTTTTCCTCCTTCTGTTACGAGAGCCTACACCCGCCCGCAAAGAATGTCAATACTTTTTTGTTGCAATCTGATTTGTATTGTGCTACCGTCCTTTTTATGAAGAATTACACCGAAGGCGAAATCCTTAAAGTATTGCGGGAGCGGTTCACGCCCCGCCAGGGCGAGACGCAGACACAGACGCAGATCGCGGCCAAACTGGGCATATCGGTCCCGTATATTCAGGCAATTCTTGCCGGTTCGCGGCCATTGACCGCTACGGTAGTCGGCGCACTCGGTTTCCGCAAACTGCCAGCGCGGTACGTGAGCGCGTTGGAACACAAGCACAACCGCCGCAAGGCGTAGGAG
>CAZGHZ010000136.1:0-8805 GCA_964525655.1 uncultured Occallatibacter sp. | reverse complement strand
GTTCGTCAACCGGCTCATCCGTTTTTCGTCTTGATTCTCTGTTCGTTATTCCCTATTCCCTGCCCGCTGCTTTACCCCTTCCAGCGCCAGATCGAGCAGTCCTCGAAGTTCGAAGAAGCATACTCGCCTTCCGGCTGATTGGCAAGAATCAAGTGATCCGCAATCGCATCCGCCTTTGACCGCCGGATCTCGCCCAAGAAGAGCCGCTCGGCGCCTGGCCGGCGGCTCAGTGCGCTTTCCAACACATGCTCCTGCTCGTTGTTCACGTAGATGAGATCAAGTTGTCTGGCCTGCTCCCTGAGCCTCGTGCTCCATGCCCTCAGCAGCCGCCGCATCACCGGCGCGCCAAAGGGATTGAAGAGAAACACCAGACAGGGTCCTGCCGGCAGCGGAAACTCCACCGCATCGCCGCAGATCACCTTCGTCGGGGCCATTGCACGTCCCGCGGATCGCCATGCAGCGAGGTTTTTTCTCGCGATCCGCACCAAAATGGGGTTGAGTTCCACACCTGCAACTTGACGGAATGGCATCTGCGAAGCCAGCAGCACCGCCCGCCCCATTCCGGCGCCAAGATCGACAAAGGCGGTTTGCTCGAGCGGCCACACGAGCCGGCTCCTTTGCCAACGCCGTAGCAGCGCATCGAAGACCGACGGCGCTATGCCATAGTAGGCTGTCGCGTGGCGGTCATGTGGGTGCCCGCTTTTGAGGTATCGTCCGGCGACCAGACCGCTGGTGCGGACGCCAAATTGCACGTCGAATGGGTGACGGGTAAACCCCTCACCAACCTTGAGTCCTGGCAACAGCCGTCGCCCTGCATTCTTTCCGGTTGTCATCGAGAGAGAATCTTCATTCTGCGCGAACCGTACCTTCAATCCCACAAACTAGAGGGGCCTCCCGTTGGGGGAGGCCCTGAGGCTATTAGCGCCGATTGACCCTAGCGCGAGCGAAATGCCTTGATGGCCGCGGGAAGCCGCTGCTCGATCAACCTGGCCCGCTCGGCTGCGATGCCGCCCAGATAAGACGGAGCGGGGGTGGTCGTGAGCACCAGAAGAAGCGCAACCACTGAGAAGACGAGCCCCGCAATGCCAGCCGATACCAGCATATGGTAGGTGTCGGCGACATCCAAGCCAAAGACATTGAAAGCGAAATGTTCGAGAGGTTTGATGTGCTTGAGCACCGCCAGCGCGAAAAGGAAGAAAAAAACCGCCAACGAGGTCAATACGGCCAAAGATACATCCAGACCGCGGTGAAATCTCTGCCGCGCACTACAGTGGGGGCATTCGGCGAAGTGCTGCTCGTAATCCTTGCGCATCTCCGGAGAAATATTGGAGATGTCATACCGCCAGCTGGCCAGAATGCCGCCAACAACTCCGTCTGTGCATCGGGTTCTTGCCATAGATTTTCAGACTCACTTTGCAAAGGATCTTTTCAACCGCGATGGTTCTGCGCGGCTCACGTGGCAACGAAATAGTTCAATCTTCGGCGGCTCGTCTTCAATTCTACTGAACAACGCTTTGTTCGATTCCGCCGCGCCGCGGCAAGTTGCCCGGCTCGTTCCCCGCCAATCCACCTGCTTCAGAGTAATACCCGTCTCATATCATTGTAACTTAAGTCATCTAAAAGTAAATAGAGGAAAGTGGCTCGTGTTGCATCGCCAGAAGAAGGCGATTGGATAATAGGCTCGCCTTGCCACTCAAGGCACGCTCGGCGGTCACCCTTGCAAGCTCTGGAAGATTATTACTTTCAGAAAGATGCGCGAGAATCACATAGGCCGCCTGGCCATCGTAGCCGTCCTCGAGAAACCCCGCCGCCGCCTCATTCGACAAGTGTCCAACACGGGAAAGCACCCGCTGCTTCACCGCCCAGGGATAGGGGCCGTCGCGCAGCATCTCCAGATCGTGGTTCGATTCGAGCAGCAGAAGATCCACACCCTTAAGCTGAGCCCGCACATTGGGTGAAATGTAGCCCAGGTCGGTGGCTGAGGCCATTCTCACGCCTTCAGTCTTAAAGACAAAGCCCACCGGGTCGGCCGCGTCGTGGGGAATCGTGAAGGGGCTCACGGCGATATCGCCGATCTCAAAGGGCTCGCCCGCCCGGAAGTGCTCGACCGCCGGAAGCCAGGCCGGGTCCTTGACCTCGGCGGGCTCGTCCGGCTCGAGTGTCGCTTCCGGGGCTTCCGTAAGATCGCTCTCGTCCGGCTCGCCTTCCCCGGTCGCCTCCTGTTCTGTCTCAGCCTGGCGCTCGGCGGCCTGTTTCCGGCACTGCTCAAGCCACTGCGCATAGGTCATCTGGCGTCGTGGCGTCAGCCAGCGCATCCAGGCACGGTGCGTGCCTTCGGTGAAGTAGGCAGGAATTCCCAGCTTGCGCGCTGTCACTGCAACCCCGTTCACGTGGTCGGTGTGCTCGTGAGTGATGAGAATGGCATCCAGCGTCTCCGGCTCCTCGCCCACCAGTTTCATGCGCCGGAAGAGTTCGCGGCAACTCAGTCCGCAATCGACCAGAATTCGAGTTCGCCCGCCAGAGACAACCGTGCTGTTGCCCTTAGAACCTGACGCCAGCACCGTGAAACGCACCATGAGTTGAGGATACAGCGAAGATCTGTGCAAGACGAACCCGTGAAGAAGGCTGGGACTTAACCTCCCTAGTTGGCTTGACATGCCGGACGGCGGTAGAATCGTCTTCCAACAACTATTGATCAATCCGGGATTATGGAGGATGGTCATGGACCTCTTGCAAGTCGGCAGAAATGCAGTTGCATTTGTATTCTGCGCCTTGCTCGGAACGATCATTGCATCTTTTCTTCCAGAAGGCGCTTGGTTCACCTCTGCCTACATGCTGATCACCTGCCACCTCTTCTTTGGATGGCTGGTAATGACCAAGGAACACGAGACGGGCCTTCCCTTGCCCATCGGTCCAACTATCCTGACCCATTTGGTCTTTCTTGCCCTCGTCGTCTGCCTCGGAACCGTCGGCCGCCACATTCCATTTTTCGTCTGGATTCGCTATTTCATTCCCGTGCTGGCCTTCTTAGAGGTCAAGTGGATTCTTCGCAGCACGAAGAAGATGAAAGAGGTCGAGGTCTCATCCGAGAATGCCGCACGCATCGCCGCTGCTGTCGCAGCCGCCGCCACGATCGATGACTACCAGGAGTGGCTTCGCTATCTAGCTAGGCCGGACCGCCCGCCCCGGAGACCGGGAATGACCGTTGAGGAGGAATACAAGCAGTGGCTCGTGGCACGGGCAAAAAATCGACTCGCAGCTCACCCGAGGCGTTGATGAACAAATAAGGCTCGGCACCTCGTAAATACTCTGCCATTCGTCCAGCCCCGCCTGTTCGACGAATAGCGCCGCTAGTATACTCACCTGAGATACACAGACAGTTGAAATGCCCATCGAGATCGGCACCGCAGAACAAATGGTCGTGGAGGTTTGCTTGACAGACTAGGCGGCAGTGGAAGTATCATCCTACAATCGTCCGAACAGCCGGGAGCAAGGAGGAAGCAGCAATGGGAGGATTGTTTGCACTGTTGGGATTGGAAGGTATTGATCTATTCGCATTCGTTGTTTCTAACCTAATTGGATTCGTGGCGGGAATATACTTTTTGCCAAATTTCACCTTGTCCTTCTTTGCTTCAATCCTTATCTCTTTTCACCTCTTCCTTGCGTGGCTTGTGATAACTGCCAAGCACGACACGGGCTTCTCCTTGCCCATCATTTCAACGATTTCAACCCACTTGGCTTGTCTCGTGCTCGTTGTTGCCATCGGATTCGGTCGTTACATCCCATTCTTCGGGTTTATTCGATTCTGTGTTCCCGCTATTGCCCTCTTTGAGCGCAACTGGCTGTTCAAGGGGCACAAAACGAACACGAATAAACCAGCCCCGATTTCAAAGCAGAAAGCCGCGGAGAAGGCCGCCACTGTAGCCAATGCCGTCGCCGCCACCGTCACTGTCGATGACTACGAAGAATGGCTCAAGTATCTCGCCCAGCCCGGCCGTCCTCCGCGGAAGCCGGGAATGTCCGTTCAAGACGAATACAAGCAGTGGCTCTTAGCGCGAGCGAGGGCCAAGGTGGCTCCCACGAAGCAATGATTTTCCAGAATATTTAAGGCATTCCAGGCAGGTCGGCCGGAATTTCAATCGAAACCAGAGTGCCGCGCCCCGGATTGCTGACCACGCTGAAGCGCGCCTGATTGCCGTAAAGAACCTCCAGCCGCTCTTGCACGTTTTTCATACCGATGCCCGCGCCGTTGCGGCTGAGAGCCGAGGCCGGCCGGTTGCCCATCCCGACGCCATCGTCGGCTACCTCGATCGACACGCGATCTCCATTGAGCCGGCTGCGCAGCGTGACCGTGCCGCCGTTGATGCGCGGCTCCAGACCGTGCTTGATGCTGTTCTCGATCAGCGGCTGCAGCAGAATGCTGGGGACGAGTACCGCCAATGTTCGCGGATCAATCTCCTTTTCCACGCGCAGTTTCTCGGCACCGAAGCGAACCACCTCGATGTCCAGGTAGTCGTCGGTGAACTTCAGTTCCTCACTGAGCGGAACGTATGTGTCGTGATCCTTGAGCAGCGCACGAAGAATGTTGGCCAGCTTGACAGTCATCTCGCGCGCCAGCTCGGGCTTCAAGCGCACCAGCGAGGCAATCGAGTTGAGGGTATTAAAGAGGAAGTGGGGATTGATCTGCCGTTGCAATGCGTCGAGCCGCGCTTCAAGCAAAAGCCGCTTCTGCTCTTCGAGCTTGAGTTCGATGCGCAGCGCGTTCCACACCTTGATCGCGATGCCGACCACGATAGGCGCCGAGAGACCCACCAACGCCTGCAACCACCAGTGGCCGGCGAGCAGCGCAAAAAGCCGGTGCGGATACGAATAGGCAATCCAGTCGCGGCAGGCCTCGGCGGCCACGATGAGAAAAAGCATGAGAAACTGGCGATCGATGCGCGGCTTGCGCAGGTTTCGGCGCACCCAGCGATAGAGGCTCAGGTCGATGAAAGGCGTGAACGACCAAATCTCTTCCCTCTCGACAAAGCGGCCCAGCAGCCCCGCCGCGACGCCCAGTGCGGCGTTGAATGGGAGGGCAAGGTACTCGTGGTGGTAGAGTGCCGGCCCTGAGAGCACCACGCCGCCCAGCATCGCCCATTCCGGTCCCAGCAGCAGGCCGAGCAAAATGACCGTCTCAAAGGAGATGTCGGCAGCCAGAAAGTTGGGCACTGCGATTCGCACCCACACACCCAGCGTCAGCGGGACCAGAAAGAAGGCCAGCAGCGCCAGGGTCTGCCGGGGACGGCGCTGCTCGGCAAAAAAGAGCCGGCGAAACGTGCTGACGCGCGCCAGCACGCTGGCAACCGATGCAACCACGCCCAGCTTCACCAGCAGCGTGATCAGGATGAGGTTGTCGGTCACCGCGGCGTATCCCGATGCAGCGCCTTCACCTGGTAGCCGGCCTCTTTGAGCGACGCGGCAATCTCCTCGACCATCATCACGCTTCGGTGCTGGCCGCCGGTGCAGCCGAAGGCAACCGTCAGATAACTCTTGCCTTCGTCCACGTAATGCGGCAGCAGGTACAGCAGCAGTTCCTTGACCTTGTCAAGAAACTCAACCGTTTGCGGAAAACCACGTACATAGGCCGCCACCTTGGGGTCCAGTCCGGTTAACTTGCGAAACTCCGGAACAAAGTGGGGATTGGGCAGGAAACGCACATCGAAGACCATGTCCGCATCCAGCGGCACGCCGTTTTTGAAGCCAAAGCTCAGGCAGGAGACCAGCAGCGGAGTGCTCTCGCAATTGTGGCAAAACCGAGTTTGGATGTGGGCGCGCAGTTCGTGTACGTTGAAGCTCGAAGTGTCGATCAGCGTGTCGGCGACGTTGCGGATGGGATCCAGCAACTGCCTCTCTTCGACGATGGAGCGCGAAACGGTCTCCTGACGCCCCAGCGGATGCGGCCGCCGGGTCTCGGAGTAACGCCTTACCAGCACCGCGTCCTGCGCATCCAGAAAGACGACGCGCGTATGCAGACGCCTCTTGACCCCCTTGAGGATCTGCGGAAGACGGTCGAGGGTTTGACCTTCGCGAACGTCCACGACAATGACAGCGCTTTGAACTTCGGCGGATTTTTCCACCAGCTTGGCAAAATCGGGCAGCAGTTCCAGAGGCAGGTTATCCACGGCATGAAAACCGAGATCTTCAAAAGCTCTGAGGGCCGAGGCTTTTCCCGCTCCAGAAATTCCCGTGACGATGACCAGTTCCTTGCGCGGCTTCTCCTCTCCTAGGGCAGGGATAGCAGCCGCGCGCGCTGGAGTCTTGCGAGATGCAGGCTTTGAAGGCGTCATGGGCTCATGCTACACCGAAAGCCAGCCAATGCGCTTCATGGCGCAGTGATAAAACGCAGGATCTGCCAAAGATTTGTCTCGACCGATTCTCTTGTCGATTTTAAGGAAGCTCCACGAGTTCCATCTGCCCGTCGCGGCGGCGATGGAGCACAAACGTCTCACCCGACGGATTGCGGAAGATCAGCAGGTCGCGGTCGCGGAACTCGGCATCCTTAACCGCCTCCTCAATGGTCATGGCCTTCAGGGCTATCGCCTCGCCGTTGGTGACGACGTGCGGCTCGACAACCGTCTTTCGGGCAGGGAAGGAATGCACGGCGATCTCAGCGCTAGCCTTTCTGCCGCCGCGGGTTGGAATCCCCTCTGCAGCGCCATCCTCAGGCTGTGCCGCGCGGGCCCTGGGTCTTGCCACCGGAGGCGCGCTGAGCACTTTCTCTCCCTTGGGCAGCCGTTTGCTCCCGATGCGACGGTCGCGATGGCGGCGGGCCTGGTTCTCGGCGTGATCGAGGGCTTTGCGCAACGCCCCGTCGAGTGTATCGGCCTCACCCGAAGCTGCAATGGTCTGCATCCGCGCCTGAATCGTCAGCTCGGCAACCTGCAAACGTTTCAACGCGCTAAAGACAACGCTTGCGCGCGCGTTTTTGCCCAGAATACGGGCAATCCGTTCCAATCCCTCCTCGGCCTGCGCCTTAAGCGCCTTGGAGATCTTTACTTGTCGTGCGGTGAACTCCACTTCCATGGTCAGCCTCCGCTTTTGGTTTTGTTTGCTGCTCTTTCTCGCAGCATCTTTATCGGCTGGAGAACTTCGGATTCTATACCAACAGCGGCCAGTTGTCAGTTTTCGGCGGTCGGTTCGTCCGTCTTTTCAATTTGAAAGTGTGGAATGATCAATCAGTCAATCGCTCAAGCGGTTCTGCTGATCGCCGAAAACTGTCCACTCACCTCATTCTTCGCGGCGGCGGCGCCGATGGGTCGAGGGAATGTTCATGTCTTCGCGGTACTTGGCCACAGTGCGGCGGGTGAGCTGGATGCCCTGAGCCTGGAGCATGGCGGCCAGTTGGTCGTCGGTCAGCGGATGGCGCGCGTCTTCATCTTCGATCAGCTTGCGAACCTTGCGCTTGAGCACCGGCAGGGGGGTGTCGGCGCCCTCGGGGCCGTTCGAACCCTCGGAGAAGAAGAAGCGCAACTCGATGACCCCTTGGGGAGTGTGGGCATACTTGTTGGCCACAGCTCGGCTGATGGTCGAGGGATGAACACCGATCTCTTCGGCCACCTCCTTGATCATCATTGGGCGCATGGCCTCCACGCCCCGCTCAAGGAAATCCTGCTGGCGGCGCACGATCACCTCGCAGGTGCGCAGAATCGTGCTCTTGCGCTGAGCGATGTTGCGCATCAGTTGCAGTGCAGAGCGGAAACGCTCCTTGACGTAGTCCTTGACCTCTTTGTCGACGCCATCGGTAGACAGCATCCGCCGGTAGTGGCGGCTGAGCCGCAGGCTGGGCATGTCTTCCTCGTTCATCGAGACCACCCAGGTATCGCCGCGCTTGATGAATACCACGTCCGGCTCAATCAGGCGCGCCTGCTCCCGGTTATACAACCGCCCGGGCCGCGGATCGAGGGTGCGAATGAACCCAATCCCGGCATTTGCTTCAGCGGGGGTAATCTGGGCCGCCTTTGCCAGCTCCTTCACATCCCGTTTTTGCAGCAGCGGCAAGTACCGGTCAACGATCAGCGCCGCGACCTCCATGCTGCGCCGGCGCTCCTCGATATGCGCCTCGGCCTCGGCCCGGAAGCTGCCGTGCGGATCCTCTGCCGGCTCGGGGGCGGGCTGGACAAAGAGATGGCCAAACTCGCGCTGTTGCGCCGCGATCTGGATCAGAAGGCACTCGCGCAGGTCCCGAGCGCCCACGCCGGCGGGGTCGAGATGCTGCACCAGCTCAAGGCCCAGGCGCAACAGCTCGAGCGCTGACTCAGCCTTCGGCTCCGGAAGCTCCTGGGATTTGCCGAATGACGCGGCCAATTCCTCTTCGCTGCCGGCCAGATACCCGTCCCCGTCCAGATTGCCGATGACAAACTCGACCGCCGCGCGCACGCCAGTTTCGAAGCTCAAACCTGCCAACTGCCACGCCAGATGATCGGAGAGAGTCGTCGGCTGAGAGAGAAAGTTTTCAAACGAGGGCTTGTCACTCTCTTCATATTCCGGCTGTGTGCGATAGCCAGGGTCAAGGTACTCCTGAAAATACGATCCGAAATCGACCTCGTTAAAAGAGTCTTTGGGTGTCGCCGCGGGCTCCTCCGCTCCAACCTCCGGACGCTCCGTGATGCCTCGCTCCAGCAACTCCTGGCGGCCCGCGACCTCATCCAGCATCGGAACCGTCTCGTCAATCTCCTCCAGGACGGGATTCTCCACCATCTCGGCATCGATCATCTCCTTCAGCTCGAGCTTGTTGAGCGCCAGCACGCTCACCATCTGCATCAG
>CAZGHZ010000135.1:0-9041 GCA_964525655.1 uncultured Occallatibacter sp. | reverse complement strand
AATCCGGCGCCAGCCTCTCCGGCGGCCAGCAGCAGCGGTTGTGCATCGCGCGCGCCCTGGCTGTAGATCCCGAGGTGTTGCTGATGGACGAGCCGGCCTCGGCGCTCGATCCGGTTTCCACATCCAAGATTGAAGACCTCATCTTCCAGTTGAAGACGCAGTACACTATTGTGATTGTGACCCACAACATGCAGCAGGCAGCCCGCGTCGCCGAGAATACCGGGTTCTTCCTCAACGGCCGGATGGTCGAGTACGACACGACCCATAAGATCTTTACCAATCCCAGCGACAAGCGCACTGAGGATTACATCACGGGCAGGTTCGGATGACGCGCATACGCTTTCAACAAAGCCTGGAAGACCTCAAGGAGCAGTTGCTGGTGATGGCAGGCCTCGCCGAGCAAGCCATTCAGCGCGCCATTGAGGCGTATCGCGTGCGCGACCTGTCGATTTGTGATTTGGTGAACCGCAGCGAGATTGCCATCAATCGCCTGGAGCGCGAGATCGACCAGGCCGCCCTCGACCTGCTGGCGATGGAGCAGCCCATGGCCATCGATTTGCGCTTCATCCTCAGCGTCATCAAGATCAACGCCGATCTGGAACGCGTAGGCGACGGCGCCAAGGCCATCAGCGACCGCGTGCGAGCCATTGAACGGATGGCCCAGGTCGAGCTGCCGGTGGACATTCCGCGCATGGCCGCCCTGGCCGCCGAGATGGTGCGCAAGAGCCTACAGTCTTTCATCGAAGCCGACGCCGAGATGGCGCGCACCGTGCTTACCATGGACGACGCCGTGGATGGCATGAACCGCGCGGCCTACAAGGCGCTGACCAAAGTGATGGAGGAGCAGGGCCACCTTGCGCCACAAGCGCTCAACGCGCTGATGATCGCCCGCGCCCTGGAGCGCGTAGCCGACCACGCCACCAACATTGCAGAAGATGTGATCTTCTGGGTCCAGGGCGACGACGTCCGCCACTTCAAGATGATGAAGACCGCCCCAGACCCCCACGCGATGGAGTAGAGAAAACTCGCGAATGATCCAACTCAAAGCAATCGGGTTCACCTGGACCGGATTCTCGGAACTGAGGGGCCATTTCAATCAACTTACCGTCCGTAAACTATAGCGTTATACTTAATAGGTTATTAAGTCCTTCCGCCATGCCGGGCTTGAGAAATTCTTCAAGACCGATAGCAAGGCCGGGATTCAACCCGATCATGCTCATAAATTGAGGCGGCAATTGACCGCGCAACCAGGCAAAAGGGCCGTCCGATATGGCCAAGCCTCTGTCGTGGGGGCTGCATCGGCTGCAAGGCGCAGAGAGGCATTGGTCGATCCGGGTCAATGGAAACTATCGATTGACCTTCACCTTCGAGGGCGAAGACGCAATTCTGGTTGATTATCGGGATTACCACTGAGGAGACGATATGCCCACTGAAATGTACAATCCGGCGCACCCAGGCCAGGTGCTTCAGGAGTACCTGGAAGGGATGAACATTACCCACTTGGCGAAGCATCTTCACGTCTCGCGGGTGACTCTTTCCAAGATTCTCAATTGCCGCGCGGGCATTTCCGCGGAGATGTCGCTGCGCCTCTCGGCAGCGCTTGGAACGCATCCCAGCTTCTGGTTTGATATGCAATCCTCGTATGAATTCGCGCAGGCGATGCGAAAGAAGATCCCGAAGATTGCGCCGCTCGATAAAGCAGCATAACCCGGGTGGCGGGGTTCGCTTGAGCGGATCTTAGCGGCAAGCCGCCTGATCCTGGAACTCGTGATTCTCGGTCATGGACGAAAAGCCCTGTGCGCAACTCAGAATCTGTTCCTCAAGCGCATCGTTGCCGAAGAGCTCCGGAGATATGAACTTGCTCTGATTGCGCAGGTCGAGGTAGGCGTCACTCAGCTTATGCATGTTGTTGAACTCTGCCGAGAGCAGCGGATATGCGCTGCGATCGTCGTCGGTAGATACGGCTGCGGAAGCCAGGGCAAGATTCTTCTCCGCCAGTCCGTGGTGTGACGCTATCCAGTCTTCGCCGAGCGGAGTGTTGGATGCGACCGCGTTAACAATGTCGGATCGCCACTCCCGGATCACGCTTATCTCCTCGACGCAAGCCTGGATGAAGGCTCGTGAGAGCGCCGGCTTTGCCGGGAGCGGGGGCGCTGGCGCGGGTGTGGGCATGGAGGTTTGAACCTCCGCATTCGAGGCGTGAAGCGTGAGGATCGTCTGATTGTCTTTGAACGACAGGGTGCCCTTGGTCATCAGCGCAAGTGTCTGAACTTCGACGTACGACTTTCCATTGATCTCGAGAAGCTGCGCTTCGCCAGGGTAACCTGCGATGGTGAGGATGGAGCCCTTTTTGGGCGCTTGAGCACTTTTGTCTGCCGGCAAGATCGGGAGCGCGGTCAAGATGGACGCAATCACGGCTATTGTCAATTTCATGGCATGCACTCCGCACATTCCCAACTAGTTTCGCACTGCCCGACCGCGCCTACTGTTCAATCCTGCACATTGAGCGACTTGTCCCTCGGCCAATAAAAAAGCTGGCGCCCTAAAAGGAGGCGCCAGCCTTCATGTTGATCGAGCCGGATTGAGAGTTCAAACTCGGAGAGCAGACTACCCAACATCGCGCAGGTAAAGCCGCACCATCGTCTGATTCAACAACTGGTGCGCGATCTCGGTCCATCCGGGGTCGTCCACAGCCGGAAGCACTCAGTGTTTCCCCCTTTCGCTCACTAAGGCCGAAGTAGTGTTATCGGCATCTCATGAGGAACCTTTGATCGACTGGAACCTGCCGTCCCATCTTGTGGAGTTGAACACAATCTGATTTTCATTGCGGTGAATGACCACTGAGATGGCATTCTGGCGAGGATCCGGAATAAGACCTTGCTTCCCAACGGGTTGTGGATTTGAATGAATTGAAGCGAAGAGATGGCATCTCGGCAGATTCTTCGTTTTTTCGCATTCTTTAGTAATGAGGTGGAAGAGATTAGAGACTGTGCTTTCGGTGCGTTTCCGGCCTTTTTACTGTCCAAGCGCGAGCACGCCCAGCAGCAACAGCCAGACGAGGCTCATCGTGTGCCAGTACCACGCGGTCGAGTCCACGGCGATCTGGCGGAATTCGACGCGCTTGAGCCATCCCAGCGCGCAGAGGCACACCGCGAGCGCCGCGATGCCGAGCAGCAGGTGAGCCGCGTGCATGCCGGTAATGAGATAAAAGAAGTAGCTGGCCGGAGTCCAATGCCGGTCCCAGGCAAAGCCCTGAGCAGTCAACTGTTGCCAAGCCATCCACTGTCCCGCGAGAAAGAGCGAACCGAGCGCCAGCGTAGCCCCCAGCCAGGGCAGCGCGCGATGAAGCGCCGGACGGCCCAGACCGAGCCACTCTTCCAACACGTCAATTTCTCGAAAAATATGGCGCCGGGCAATCTCCATAGTCACTCCGCTCAAGAGCAGCGCCACTGTGTTGAGGAAGAGGATGCGCGGCAGCGTTACCGGATGCCAGTCGACGACTTGAAAGTGGGTGTGCGGGTCCATATGTGAGGCCCCATGACTCGCAAAAAAGACCGACACCACGACGGCAAAGAAGACTACGTCGGCCGCGAGGACTATAAAGACACCGGAGCGGACGCGCAGCAGCAGCTCCCTTGGTCCGCCGCGGCCGTTCCTCCAATTGTCACCTCCGCCGTCGCCGCCATCGCCGTCGCCGCCCGTTGGCCGCCGTTTGACAGGCGGCAGGCCGCCGGCGCCCGGGTCTCTGCGCTTCCTCTTCGGCGGTCTGTGGGTAAATGTTGCGGGCATGGGGAACCCCTGTGAGGTAGAGATTACTCTCACTTTGGGTTAGACGCATCCAGAAATTCAAGGAAATCTTCAACCCGGTAACGGCGCGCCAGTGACGGTCTCGACAAAGAGCCGGTGCACCCGCCTGTCGCGCGAAAGCTCAGGATGGAAGGTGGCCGCGAGGATGCGGCCCTGGCGAACCAGCGTGGGGTAGCTCTCGCGCCGTGCCAGAACCTCTACCCCTGGGCCAGTCTCAACGATTCGCGGGGCGCGAATGAAGACCATCTCCAGCGGCCCTCCGGCGAGCGTGGTCTGGGCGGTCACGATGGCCGAGTCAATCTGGCGGCCGTAGGCATTGCGCTCAACGACCGCGTCGAGCACTCCAAGGCTGCGCTGCGCCGGGTTAAGGACCTCTCGCGCCAGCAGGATCGCTCCCGCGCAGGTGCCGAAGATCGGCTTGCTGGAGCAGAACTCCTGTAGAACTTCAAAGAAGCGGTGCTTCTCAAGGAAGCGCAGCATGGTGGTCGATTCGCCGCCAGGCAGCACGAGGCCATCGAGCCCCGCCAACTGCCCCGGCTTGCGAATCTCGACGGGGTCGGCGCCGGCCTCGGTGAGAGCGTTCGCGTGGCTGGCGAAGTTGCCCTGGATGGCTAAAACGCCGATGGTGGGCTTTGTTACCTGTGTCAATTTCCTTCCTCTCGCGAATAATTGAATGGATTGAATACTTCCACTTTGAACGGTTCGAAATCTCTGACGTTTCGAGTAGCAACAATGAGCTGGTGCACCCGGGCGGTAGCCGCAATCATGGCGTCTGCGCTCAGATTGTCCGATTTGCCATGCATTAAGCGCGCCCATTCTCGGAAGATCGTTCCGTCCGCGGGAAGAATCGTATAGTAGCTCATCAAGCCGTCGAGCCAGTTCTCAAGTTCTTTGGCCTTGGCCGGATCTTGCATTCGCGTGATCTCAATGCCGTTCTGGATCTCGGCAATCACAATTCCGGGTATGGCGAGCTGGTGGAGCGGAACAGATCGCCTCCAAGCAACAACCCCGCCATAAGGTCGAGGCTTGCGTAGTTCGGAGACAATGTTGTTATCGAGAAGGAAGGTCATTCCTGCTTGCCGTCGTCAAAGGAGAATGGGCGCAGCTTAAGCCGCCTACGCGGAGGAATGTAGAGGTCGTGCGGACCATTCGGGTCGAGCAATGGGTCGGGGATGGAGTGTCTCGCCTGATCGTTCAGATGCCTCCACTCGTCGATCGGGACGAGCACTGCCGTCTCCACGCCGCGCCGGGTAAGGATCTGCGGGCCCTCTTTTAAGGTGGCGTCAAGGAACTCGCTGAACCGTGCTTTCGCGTCGTAAACCTGCCAGACCATCGGAAACCTCTCATATAGTCATATCACTAGTCATCTGACCAGATCAAGTACCCATTGAGACGCGAGGACTCGAATTCAGTTTCGTCGAAGGCGCTCCCTGCCTCTCCACGCGGCGCAGAGCGGATTGCAGATAATTCCCCCCCCGCAGTGCACAATTGAAAACTGCGGCTGGAGCTTTGCCGCCAAGGGAGAAACCGGCATGACTGAAACAACGCAAACTCTTCCCGCCCCGAGCGATGCGGAGGTGCCCGCTCCGGTCTCTTCAAACCATGCCGTCGCCCGCTGCCTGAGCGCGTGGGCGGGTGCTTACAAAGCTGAAAGAGCAAAACACAAAAGCAACTTCGAGGCCTCCCAAGTTGCAGAGAAGGCCTATCGCGACACCATGCCTCCACTCTCCGGATACGAGAACATCCGCGATTTCATCGCCTGCGTCGCCAACGCCATGCTCATCGGCGCGATTGCGGATGATAAAGGCACCAAGCTCCTTTATGCCGCCCAGATCGCGCTCACCACAGTGCGGCGTCAGCCCACACCCTCTAAACCGGCAGCCTCCTGATACTCTCGGCGCCCCACCCCTACCCCACCCCCCAAAGGCATTCTTCTTTCAAATTCAGGCAGATGAGCCGAAAAAATCGCCGGAAAATCCCGCTTTCCACCCTTCGCAGGAAGAACGCAAAGGATGGGCGTCCGGGCAATCGCATGAATCCGTTTTGTTGACCATCATGGGTCCGATTTCTATCGCGCCGGAGGCGCAATGGTCATTAGCCCCGCGCTTCAGCGTGGGGAAGTGGGTTAGCATGAGCCTCTCAGCCCTGGAGGGGCGGCGCAAACGGCCAGGTTGCCATCCAGATACCGTTCATGCGACTGCCCTGGGATGGGCACCCGGCCGAACTCAAACTCCGATGGTAGATTGGTTGGTGGCAGGCGCAGGTTTCCTGCATTCATCGCGTATTGAGGCGAGGAGAGCCATGTCGGAACAAGGAAAGAGCAAATTCGTTATCGTTTTCATGCTGTGCTTTGTAGTTTTGATCTTCATTTTGATAGCTCGGAGTTCGGGACCGACTTCCTCTAAAGCACATCAGCCCAAAAAGGAATTCGGCAAGATCTACCGCTCGGAGGATGGGCACTACTACACGCGCAGCCACGACCGCAGCGGCTTCTCCGACTGGGAGTACACCGATTCCGGTGGAGGCGACAGCTCAGGCTCATTCAGCGGCGGGAGCTGGTCGCGAGTCTCATCCGCTCCCTCGGGTATGACGGCGACCTCCAAGGTTGTCGAAGAAGAGGGCGGCAGACCGACCAGCGAGTTCGAAGAAGAGTCCGCTGAACCCAGCAACGAAGAGATCTCGGAATCGACAACTGAAAGCGAAGCCGACAGCATGGATTCGTCGTCTGACAGCGGCGGCGATTCAGCCGGCGACAGTGGCGACAGCGGAGGCGGCGATAGTGGCGGCGGAGACGGCGGTGGCGGAGACGGCGGTGGCGGAAGCGATTAGCCGCTAAGGCGACACGTACCGCTCAATCGATATGTTCTTTTCGTGTTCCCTAGTCTTGGAGACATCATAGGCGAGTTGCATGCGCAGAAGGTGGTCCATCTCCGGGCCAAAGGCCTTTTCGATGCGCAGCGCCATGTCGGGTGTCAGCGCGGCCTTGCCGTGGAGGAGATCGGAGAGAGTGGCGCGGCGCACCTGCAAGATCGCTGCCGCCTTCGAGACGCTGAGGCCGAGAGCTTCGATGACTTCAGTCTTAATCAGGCTGCCTGGGTGGGGCGGGTTCTTCATTGGCATTTCGGCCTCCTCAGTGGCAATCGATCAAATCAATATCGGCTGCCGTATTTGCATCTTCGTCGTAGCGAAAGATCAATCGCCAGTTTCCGGTAACAGTCAGGCTCCAGAATCCTTTCAGGTCGCCTTTGAGTGGATGCAGCTTCCAGCCGGGAAACTTGCCGAGTTGCTCCAGCGAACCGGCGGTTTCGATGGCAAAAAGCAGCTTGCCCAACTTGTCAGCCATTGCAGCGGGCAAAGAACGGGCGCTTCCGTTTTCGTAGAACTGCCCCAGGCGCTTGTGGCGAAACCGGACCAACTGCATGGCGCCTCACGTATCCATCGTGTACGGTACCACCGTACATGTCAAGCGCCTGCGGTGCGGCAGCCGCTCGCTCTTCGCTCGCATGAGGTTCTTCGCTTCCCACCCGCGCCAGAAAAAAGCGAAGGATAGGGCACCCGCCAATCGTTCTAAAGGAGTATATTGGCGCTATGCGCGAAGCCGCGCTCCGCGCAAGTTCGGAGAAAGTATGGCAGAAGAATCGGCTTCAAACCGCTGGTGGGAGAATTATCTTGTAAGGTATTTCTTGCCGTCCATTGTTGGGATGTTGATTGTGGCTTGGCTTCAACAGAACACTGGTCTTAATCGCTATATAACTAACATTTCGATCCGTGACTGGAAGGATTTCAACGCTTCTTATCTTGTGCTCTGGCTTTTGATTGGTAGCCTCTATTGTTATATTGCTTCCTATCCAGCACTGGTCTTTCACGCGACAAGAATCTTGGATTTTCCTGACAAATGCGGACGAATGCGCTTAGGTATTTGGATAGCTATCAATCCATATTTCACTTGCATATTGTTTGCGGTTGCGGGATGGGGATGCTATCAACTCAGGTCGATACAAGAATCGCTTATAGTTGTGTTTCTTTTTGCGTGCTTACAAATTGGGAGAATTTTGTATGTGTGGCATAAAATCGGCGATTTCGGTTTGATGGAGGGTGTTAATGCGAAAAGTGAGGCCAGCCTGGCATATGCTTATCTCAGATTCTTGGCAGATAGACGGGGCAATTCCGGGACGCTTGCAAACAACGATAATGAGCAAATGACAAAGGAGACCGAAAAAGAAATAGTCGAGACTTATAGACACCTCCGTGAACACGGAAACACAGCAATGATTGTATTACTCGAGTTAGCATTATGCCCGATATTATGTGTCGTATTTGGAGATCCGTGCCCATTAGATGACCACGTTGCTTGTCATATTCCACAAATCGATTCGCTCTTGTCTCTCGTCCTCGTGCTGTGGGTCCTCCCGTCGGTATTCATTCACGGCTTTGCTCAACACCTAGAACGCAGGTTCTCCTGGTTCCCAGATCCGAGGAAAGTCAAGGATGAGCCCACCCACGCGGCTGAAGTGAAAAAATAAATCAGCAATCCGTTCTTCTGCTTCTTTATAGCGCAGGAGAAAAAATAAGGACGATATTGCGAGCGGCTGGCCCCACCGCGGGTGGCGCAGGTGGTTACCAGCCTCTTGTTTGCAACAACTGAGACTCATCTAAGCCTGCGGCGGCTAGACCCTTCATCGTACCGGTGACCTGTTCGCTGACTTCAGCCAGCAGCTTGGGGTCGTTGAAGTGGGTCGTCGCCTGCACGATGGCTTTCGCGCGGCTGACGGCCTCTTCGCGTTCTTTGGGGTCGTTTTCGACGTCCAGCGGCGTGGCGCGCTCCTTCATAAAAATTCCCGAGCCGACGAAGATAGCCTCGGCGCCCAGTTGCATCATGAGAGACGCATCAGCGGGTGTCGCGATACCGCCGGCGGAGAAGTTCGGCACGGGCAGCTTGCCGGTCTGCGCGACCATGCGGATCAGCTCGTAAGGTGCCTGATGATCCTTGGCCGCGGCATAGAGCTCTTGTTCTGAAAGCACGGTCAGGGCGCGCATCTCGCGCGTGATCTGGCGCATGTGCTGTACCGCATGGACGACGTCGCCTGTGCCCGCTTCTCCTTTAGTCCGAATCATGGCTGCACCCTCGGCGATGCGGCGCAGGGCCTCGCCCAGGTTGCGCGCTCCGCAGACGAAGGGAGTGGTGAAGGCGTGCTTGTCGATGTGATGGGCCTCGTCGGCGGGGGTGAGGACTT
>CAZGHZ010000134.1:0-9053 GCA_964525655.1 uncultured Occallatibacter sp. | reverse complement strand
CGCAGGAAGCGCGCATTCTCCAGGCCCGGAATTAGCCGCAGCACGCGCGCCTGCTCGCCAAACTTCAAGTGATTCTGAAAGCCGACCAGGTTGTAGCTGTCGGCGCGCAGATTCTCCTTGCGCAGTTGAACCACGGCCCAGGGCCTCAGGCCGGTGCGCGGATCGCGCAGGCCTACCGGCTTCATCGGGCCGAATCTCAACGTATCGCGGCCTCGACGGGCCAGTTCTTCAATAGGCAGGCAGCCCTCAAAGTACTCGAGTTTCTCCCACTCTTTCTGTTCCGCTGCTTCGGCTCCGAGCAATGCATCCAGAAAGCGCTCATACTCCGCGCGATCCATCGGGCAGTTGATGTAGTCGGCCGTTCCCTTGTCCCAGCGCGCGGCAAAATACACCTTATCCATGTCGATCGAGTCGGCCTCGACGATCGGCGAGATCGAGTCATAGAAAGCCAGATGGCCAGAGCCGGTGATGCGCTCGATCTCCGCGCTCAAGGCGTCTGAAGTCAGCGGCCCCGTGGCCACAATCGTGCACTTCGTACCGTCCTCGTCCAGAGTTGTCACCTCTTCGCGGATCACTCGAATGTGCGGCTCGGCGGCAATCGCCTCGGCAATGCGCCGTGAAAACTCGACGCGATCCACGGCCAGCGCATGGCCTGCCGGCACGGCCGTCTCATCGGCAATCCGCAGAAGCGTCGAGCCCGCGCGGCGCATCTCCTGCTTGAGTAGCCAGGGCGCAGTGTTGGGCGATTCGCTCTTCAGCGAATTGGAGCAGACCAGTTCACCGAACTCAATTGTCTGGTGGGCCGGAGTCAGCCGCGGTTTTCCGTCCACCGTCGCGCGCATTTCGTAGAGATCCACTTCGCAGCCAAGGTGCGCCGCCGTCAACGCCGCCTCCGGCCCAGCCAGTCCTCCGCCGATGACGCGAATTCTCATTCCGCGACATCCGTTTCCTGGTTCGCAACGCTTGGGTCCACCTCGGGCAGGCCAGGAATCCCGGCAAGCCTTCTCAGAGCTTCACCAGTCACGCGCACATTCCGCCACTCATCCAGAAACTCCGCTCCCATCGCCCGGTAGAACTCGATGGCCGGAGTGTTCCAGTCTAGAACCTCCCATTGCAGCCGCGGACTGCGCATTTCCACCGCGATGGCCGCCACCCGTTCGAGCAGAGCCTTGCCGATCCCATGCCCGCGCAGCTCCGGCTCGACGAAGATGTCTTCAAGGTAGAGCCCTGGGCGCCCCAGAAAGGTGGAGTAGCTGAAAAAATAGAGTGCAAATCCGGCTGTCCGGCCATTGTGCTCGGCGATCAGGCAGGAAAAGAAGGGGTTAGCGCCAAATCCGTCGCGAAGCAGGTCCGCTTCGGTCGCCGTAACGGTGTCAAGCTTGCGCTCATAGGCCGCCAGCGCGCGAATGAAGGCCAGAATCTCAGGAATGTCTCCGCGGGTTGCGGGGCGAATCGTCGTTGCCATGATTCTATTCTAGTGTGTGATACACGCCACACGCAGCCGCTTGCCGGGCGGACTACCATAGACTGTTGAGAGTGCTGAGCGAAGCTGCGTGAAGCACCTCTACGGCGTGCGAAAGCACACCGTGGATAGCTCGAAATGCCATTGGATCGCCGCGGCCTTGTCCGTGGAATAGGGAGCCTCGCGCATGGACTCCCACACTTGTGCTCGGTCGCCGGTGGGATTTACCTTGATTCTTGCTCGGAAATACGGTTCGCGCACCGGTCATTTGCGCGGCGGGTGGCTTGCAGCGGTTGTAAGAGATGGGTTTTCGGTGGTCAGTGATACTACTTTTTTTGAGCTGGCGGCTCTCTGGTTCGCCGAGCTCCCAAGGAGAAGCAGATGAAACGCACGATTTCGCTTTGGCTGGGCCTGCTGGCTTTCGCCCTTTTGCCCGCTCTTGCCCAAACACCCGCGCCCAAGGGGGCTACCGGCAAGATCCACGGCCATGTAAGCAATCCGACTGGCGCTCCGCAGTCCGGCGGCACCGTAAGCGTGGTCGCCGTCGGTGTGGCCCTTGGCCCCGGATTGAGCGCCAAGACCACTGATAAGGGAACCCTCCCGGTGGATGCAAACGGCGACTATTCGGGTGAAGTTTCTCCCGGTAACTACGACCTCATCTATCGCAGCCCCAATACGCCGGCTGACCAGGTTACAGACAAGTTCGAGGGCGTCAAGGTCTTTGCTGGCCAGGATACGGTGCAGGATTTCGATATGTCCCGCAAGGAGTACATCGACAGGTTGTCCCCCGATGAGAAGAAGCAGTTGGAGGAGATTAGAAAGAAGAACTCCGAAGCCATCAAGGCAAACGAGGTGATCAGGAATCTCAATGCCGATCTCAAGACCGCAACCCAGGACTTCAAGGACGCCGATGGTGCGCACGACGCGGCAGTCGCGGCCCTCGGAGCCACCGCTGCCAAGCCCGATGTCGATGCCAAGGAAACTGAGATCAGGACCGCGAAGTATACCGATGTTGAAACCATGATGCTCAAGGATACCGCTGCCAAGGCGGATGCTTCCGTTCTCTGGGCTCAGCTTGGGCAAGCAGAGCTCGGCCTGGGAAGGGCACAAAGGGACCCCAAAAAATACGACGCTGCGGAAGCTGCTTTCAAAAAAGTTATCGAGCTTGAGGCCGCATCGAAAAAGCCTAATCCCTCGACACAAGGCGCAGCCGAAGCCGGTCTCGGCGAGGTCTATGCGCGCACGGGCAAGGTTCCCGAGGCAAATGCGGCCTTTGATGCAGCCGCCAAGATCAATCCGATACAGGCGGTCTTCTATCTGAAGAACGAGATGGTGATCTTCTTCCAGGAAAGCAATGCGGACGCCCAGGTTGCTGTCGCGGACGAGGTGATCAAGGCCGATCCGAATAACGCGCTCGCCTACTACCTCAAAGGCAACGGCCTCGTCGGTAAGGCAACCGTCGACCCGAAGACCAATAGGCTGGTTGCACCCGATGGCTGCGAGGAGGCCTATAAGAAGTATCTCGAATTGGCTCCGACTGGCCAGTATGCCGGCGACGTAAAAAGCATTTTGACCAGCCTGCAAGCGACACTTCCAACTGCCGGCCCCGTCAAGTCCACCAAGAAGAAGTAACAGGAATCGAAGCGATCTTCACGAAGGGCGCATCCGGATACCGGGTGCGCCCTTCGCTTCTTTGTTCAAGCTTTACTCTGGGCCGAGCGGAACCTTCTACAATCCATTCCATGATTCCCGCCGCGCCCAGCTCCGCTTTGCTCAGCTACGCCGAAGCTGCGGCGCTGGTGGCCGCCCAGGCCGCGAAACTGGCCCGGCGGCGCTCGGCGGCGCCCGGCACGGAGCGAGTAGAGCTGGACCTTGCCTCGGGACGCGTTCTCGCCCAGCCGCTACTGGCCGATCGCGATCAACCTCCCTTTGCCCGCTCCACTCGCGACGGCTACGCTTGCCGCGCTGCGGAGGCTTCTGCTCATCTGCCGCTTGCCGTCGCCGGCGCCTCTCGCGCAGGCGATCCTCCAGCCGGCTTGCTCCCATCCGCAGCAGCTTGGGAGATCATGACCGGCGCGCCGGTTCCCGAGGGAGCCGATGCGGTCATGATGTTCGAACACGTCGAAACGAGTGGCAGCAAGAAAGCTCGCAAAGCAAGACTGCTTCCGGCTCGCGACCTCAAGCCGGGCGAGAACATTGTCGCGCAAGGCGCGCAGGGTCGCGCGGGAGACGAGTTGCTTCCCATCGGAAGCGTTCTTCGCTCAGGACAGATCGCCCTTGCCGCAGCCTGCGGCTACTCCGCAGCAGAGGTTTTTCTCAGGCCCCGAGTCGCCATTCTCTCCACGGGCGACGAGCTTGTTCCTGTCGACGCAACACCCGCTCCCGGCCAGATTCGCAACTCCAACGCGCCGATGCTGGCCGCGATGGTCGCCAGTGCGGGCGGCGAGCCTTGGGTCTTGCCCACCGCGGCTGACAACGCAAACGCACTCGACGCGGCACTGGCCTTGGCGATCAAAGCCGACCTGCTTCTCATCTCCGGCGGCGTCTCGGCAGGCAAATTTGACCTTGTCGAACCAGCCCTGGATCGCCTGGGAGCACGCTTTCACTTCACCGGCGTTCTCATTCAGCCAGGCAAGCCTACCGTCTTCGGCAAATTGCCGCGCAGTAAAAAGAACGACTCGCGCTCAAGAACATTGCCCTTCTTCGGCCTGCCGGGCAATCCAGTCGCCTCTGCCGTCACGTTCTTGCTCTTTGCCGGGCCAGTGCTCGCCGCTCTCTCCCGCAGCCGGGGGTCGTATCCGCGCTTCGCCCTGGCGCGGCTGGCCCCACCGGTGAACCAAAATGCCAAAACCGGCCTCACGCGATTTTTGCCGGCATTCTGCGACGTTGGATCGGCAGCCGGAAAGCCGCCAGAGGTCGCATTCGTTCCCTGGCACGGCTCGGGAGACCTGACGGCTCTTGCCCACTCCAACTGTTTCATCGTCGTGCCGGAAGACGTCAAGAGCCTGAAGCCGGGCTCACACGTCCGCATTCTGATTCCCTGAGGAACTGTATGCCCAAACCCTTGAATTCCAGGCTTTCGCACTTTGACGCATCGGGCCAAGCCTCGATGGTCGATGTCAGCGACAAGCAGCCAACACGCCGCACCGCCAAAGCATCGGCCTTTGTTGAACTCTCCGCAGCCGTCCTCGCGGTCCTCCCCGACAACCCCAAGGGCAACCCGCTCGAGGTCGCCCGCTTTGCCGGCATCCAGGCAGCCAAGCGCACCGCGGAACTGATCCCGATGTGCCATCCGCTACCGCTCGCTCACATCGACGTGCGGGCGGCGATCGTTGCCGGTGGCGTGCGAATCACGGCCACGGCCGCGACTGTCGGACCGACCGGCGTTGAAATGGAAGCTCTCACCGCCGCCGCCGTTGCCGCCCTGACTGTCTACGACATGACCAAGGCTCTCGACAAGGCCATCGTGATCCGCAACATTCAGCTCGAAACGAAATCCGGCGGCAAGAGCGGCGATTTCTCAAGAGAACGGATTCGTTCTTGATGCTACCTGCTACCGCGGCTTTTCAGGCTTGTCGTCGTCGTGAGGCGGCGGGCCTTGCGGCGGTCGCGGGCCGTCATGCTTTTCCTTGGGCGCGACAAAGGGTTCCGGCCCCAAATGGCCGCGATGGCAGGTGCCGCAGGTCACTGGCGCACCGGAGCTATCGACCATCGAGACGTAGTTCTCGTTGATGTCCAGGGTCATTTTGTACATCAGCCGCGCGGTGGACTTCTCCGGCTTTGAATCGTCGGCAAAGTTGAGGCGCGGGCGGCCGTTGGGGCCAATGTTTTTCGGGTCGACGGTGTGGCAGTTGTCGCAATGTGTCCCAAGAGCCGCCGCCCAACCGTCCATGATCTCGTCCACCTGGTCCCCGGTCAGAGTTTTGGGCAAGACCTTGAGATTGGTCGGCGCTGGATGCGGCGGCCGGTGTGCTCCCTGGGGTGCGCCAGCGGCAGTGGGCGTTGGAGTGGCTTGCGGCGCCTGGGCTACGGCGGCGGCGAACAGAGCCACGAAAGACAATGCGACCGCGGCAAGAGAGGGAAGCAGGGATGGCGTCTTCAAGCGGAAGGGTTCCTCGCAATTTAGAGTCACTTATACCAATGGACGCGATTCTATCGAAGATAGATGCGTCTCCCTGTTAAATTCCTCGGACCGGAGACGCAGTTGTGCCCCGGCAGTGCAAAGCGCAGCGGCCAGTCCACGGCCACATTCACCCCGATGCGCGGCGTGACCAGCGCCTCGGCGATCTTGAAACCATCATCCCGCACTTGAAGCGGCGAATCGGGATCGAGCAGGTCGAGGCCGTTATGAGCAGCGCGGGTAAGCCCCAAAGCCTGGCAGAGCCGACTCGGTCCTGAGGTGAGCTCTCGCAGAGTCGCACCCTCCGCCAGCCCGCGATTCCGCGTCATTCCGTCAGACCCGGCCAGCGGTTCCAGCGCGCGGAGCAGTACGCAACCCGCCCTGCCTTCAACTTCGCAGGTGATGTTCATGCAGAAGTAGCGGCCGTAGATCGAATAGACATAAGCGTGGCCGGCTGGGCCGAAGATCACCCGGTTGCGCGGGGTTGGGCCGCGATAGGCATGGGCGGCCGGGTCGGGCGGATTGTTGTGCGGGCCAAGATATGCCTCAGTTTCGACGATCCTCCCGGCCAACACCCCCGCCTTTGAGAAGAGTGCCAGCACCTTGCCCAGCAGCCGCGGGGCCAACTGCTCCGGCGGCGCCTCAAAAAACGCGCGCCATGGCACATGGCCGAATGATGGACCTGGAGCATCCTCGGTTCGATCTCTTCCTGGAAGTCCGAGAACTGGGTGCCCCAGGTCCCGCTTTTGGGACCTGGGATTCATACTATTTATGCGCTTTGTTCCATTCCTTCAGCAGCGCGAGCACCTCTTCGGCGTGGCCCTCGGGCGTAACCTTGGGGAAGATGTGCAGCAGGGTCTGGTCCGGGCCGATCAAAAAAGTTGTCCGCTCGATGCCCCAAACCTTCTTGCCATACATGTTCTTTTCTTTCAGCACGCCAAACTGATTGCAGACTTTCTCGTCTACATCAGCAAGGAGTGTGTAGGGTAGTTCGTACTTGGCGCGAAACTTGGCCTGAGCTTTTGGGGTATCGCGGCTGATGCCCAGCACGACTGCCCCGGCAGCCTGGAGCTTTTTAAAGGTATCGCGGAAGCCGCAGGCCTCGATGGTGCAGCCAGGGGTGTCGGCTCTGGGGTAAAAGAAGAGGATGACCGGCTTGCCGGAGTAGTCTGAGAGGCTGGCTGTTTTATCTTCGTCGGTTTGCAAAGTGAAGTCGGCGACTTTCTGGTTCAGTTCCATGGGGAAGCACCTCGCATCTTGATTGGAGGGCCGTTGGTGGCCATCAGCTTCGATTATTTCCGAGACGGGCGGCAAATGTCATTGCACGGGAAAGTTATTTTGCCAAAGAACTCGGGTGCCCCATTCTTGTCGCGTTTTTGCGGCAAGGGTGGGAACTCACGATCCAGCATTCTCCTTGTGCTTGCTCTCCTGTTCACGCTTCCGGTCCGGCCCCAATACCCCGGCCAGGTAACAAAGTCCAGTAAGACCGCGCCCGAGTTGCGCTCTATCGCTGTCCTCGAGTGGACAGGCGAGGCGGGCAGCCCCAAGACCAGCCGTCTGGTTCCCATCGCGGTGCTCGACCAGAGACAGGTTGAGGGCGACCAACTTCAGGATGGCGGGGTTTACATGGCTCGTCCCGAACCGCTGGCCCTGGCCGGCGAGGTCGAGTACGAGCTTCAGGAAAGCGGCAAACCGGTGGGCCTCTTCGACATAAAAAACTCCGGCCAGGAGCAAGGCTCGTGGGTGGGCTATGGCGCATGGAAGGCGCTTCCCGCTCCCAAACCCAAGCCGTCGATGGACGAATTGGCGCGCACGCAAAACGACGAGCAGGACAGCGACCGCCCGACGCTTCATCGCAAGCACCACAGCGATGATGGCGGAACGCAGTCCGGCGGCGGAAACTCCGGCTCGACCGAACCGGCGCCATCCCCCGACCCCGACCGCCCCACTCTGCACAAGAAAGACACCAGTTCGCAGGGCACTTCGTCCAGCGGCCCCTCGGCTAGCAGTTCGGGCGCCAGCAGTTCCGGTCCGCCCGATGATCCTGACCGTCCTGTTCTGAAGAAAGACAGGAAAAAGCCGCCGGAAGACATCGGCCATGTGGATTCGCTGCCCGATGTCACCGATCCCGACCGCCCCCGGCTCCAGCGCGGCCAGGTTACCGGCAAAGGCCTCGACGTGCTGCCGACCCTGATGGGAATGCCGGCCGAGATGCAGCAGACAATAGCCGTCTCTGACATGAAGAGCCGACCCGAGCACCAATGGACTTACATTTGGCCCAATCCCGACGATGAGGCCAAAATGAAGTCGGCATTGGAAGAGATTGCCCGCAACGCCCTGGGCCTCAATCCACCGGCGCCGGCCCCCAAGCACACCACGGCTCAGAAGGCGACACATAAGATTGCCAAGCCACTGTCTCCGCCCGAGCCTCCGCCGCTTTTTGACGAGCGCTTCCGCATCTTTGAACTGGCCTACAACTCCGGCGCAACCCTGGTTCTGACAGCGCGTACCGACGGCCCGCTCGCACAGCAGAGGTTTGTCGCTCTCATCGCTCAGCCGGACCTCTACGGAGACGTCCGCGTGCTGCTCAAGAGCGTCACCGACGGCGCGCATCTCGACGAATCACCGCGCATGAGGCTGGTGGACGCCGTCGATGCCATGGCCGATAACCGCGGCGAGTTGCTCTTTGAACTGCGCGGCGCAACCCAACGCCAATTCGCCCTCTATCGAATCCTCCGCGGCCAGGCCGAGAGACTCTTCATCACATCCGCCGGTGCCTTCGGCGCCGTGAGCAAAGATTAGAGCATTTTCAGATTTACCGTAGACTTCCGTGCCCCATCCATTCCGCGTTTTTCTGCGGAATGGGTGGGATACCTACAGAATCTCGGTCTACACAATTCCCCCAAAAGGGCTCTAGAGAGCGCGTTTCCAAGATCGGCCCATAACTTGTCCGGCGGTTTGTAGGGCAGATTAACGAGTCTTCATCTCTCCCAACCACTGCATTGCGGCGGTGTTGAGTTGAGGACGTGAATAGCGGGGATATTTGTTGTCGGCCGTATGGGTAAGGCGAGCAGCATTGGGCTGCACTTTGCCTCGGCTCCGTGTCCAGCCAGGCCTTGTGCAAACGCATTCTTCCACAAGCCGTGCAGGCCTTCGCTGAAGAGAGGCCTGATATTGGGGTGCATAACTCTGTTCGGAAACGCATACCGGAAACAAAAGAGCCGCAGCCCCCTTCCATGGCTGCGGCTCCGAACTGGAACAGCGAGGCGACTGAGAACCCGCCCGAAGCTACATCTCTTTTGCGCCTTCTACAAAAGCTTTTAGCTTGCGCGAGCGGCTGGGATGGCGGAGCTTGCGCAGGGCCTTGGCTTCGATCTGGCGGATGCGTTCGCGGGTAACCTGGAAACTCTGGCCTACCTCTTCCAGCGTGTGCTCCGAGCCGTCTTCGAGGCCGAAGCGCATCTTGATGAC
>CAZGHZ010000133.1:0-9102 GCA_964525655.1 uncultured Occallatibacter sp. | reverse complement strand
CCGGCTCCACTGCTCGAACTGATTCGCGGTGCGGCAAAGGTGGTGAGCGGACAATGACAACCTTCTTTGACGAACTTCACGATCGCTTCCCGGATCTGGTCCGCTCAGTGGACGAGCCTGTCTCCGATCAGGTCGTTGTTCTGTTGAATGGCCCCGATGTCGGAGAAATCACCCAGTATTTCATCGCTGAACATCAGGCAAGAATTGTGTCCGTCTTTGCCGAGGATCGAGTAAGTGCGGAAGGCGTCTTCTATAACTACTACGTTTTCGACCGGCCCGGCGAACCAAGCTGGGTGATCTTGAAAGTTCCTATTCCCGAGCGAAATCCTTCCTTCCCCTCGCTGGCGGCGGAGTTGCCGGCCGTCAACTGGCAAGAGCGCGAGATTCAGGATTGGTTTGGCCTCGAAGCCGTAGGCCATCCCAATCCGCGCCGCGTCGCGCTGCACGATAACTGGCCTGACGTGCACCCGCTCCGCAAGGACTTTCCCCTCGAAACCGCGCTACCCGCGTTTGAAGGTGAGCAGCACGTCTATCGGCCCACGTACGGAGAGGGAGTCTTTCAGATTCCAGTCGGCCCGGTTCATGCAGGCATCATTGAGCCCGGCCACTTCAACTTTGCCGTTGCTGGCGAGCCGATTCTCTATCTGCAACTTCGCATGTTCTACACACACAAGGGAACCGAGAAGCTGTTCGAGAATCTTCCCATTCACCGCGCGGTATTTCTGGCCGAAAGCATCTCCGGCGATTCAGCTTTCTCTCACGGCGCCGCATTTTGTCAAGCAGTCGAGCGGGCAGCGGAGATTGAGGTTCCACAGCGTGCGCGGTTCATGCGGACCGTTCTTCTGGAATTGGAGCGCATTGCAAATCACATTGCCGATGTCGGAGCTATCTCCACAGATGTCGGCTTCGCGATTGCCAACGCCCATGCGGGACGTGTGCGCGAGCTTGTGCTGGGTCTGGGCGAAACCCTCACAGGAAGCCGCGTGCTGCGAGGCATGGTCGCTATCGGCGGCGTGCGCAGAGACTGGAATACAGGCCAGGTCGTGGCCATTGAAAAAATGCTCTGGGTCGTAGAGCGAGAGTTCCGCGATCTGGTGGCGATCATTCAGTCATCCGACTCCACCCGCGACCGCCTTGAACACACCGGAATTCTGCGCCCGGATAAGGCATTGACGCTGGGAATCGTCGGGGTGGCGGGGCGCGCATCCGGCATCGATCGCGATATCCGCCGCGACCATCCTTATGAGGCCTACGGCCAACTCTCCTTCAAGGTCCCGGTTTATCAGGAGGGGGATGTGCGCCATCGCATGCTAGTGCGCATCGATGAAGTTACTGAGTCGCTCCAGTTGATCCGCGCGGCAGTTGCGCTCTTGCCTGAAGGACCGCATCGCGCGCCAATTCAGCCGATACCGCCGGACTGTTGCGCGCTCAGTGCGGTCGAGGGCTGGCGCGGCGAGATCCTTCACTGGGTTCGAACCGGGGAAGGCAATCGTATCGAACGATGCAAAATAAAAGATCCGTCGATCAACAACTGGCCGGCCATTGTAGAAGCTGTTGAAGGGAATATCATTGCGGATTTTCCGGTGATCAACAAGAGTTTCAATATGTCCTACTCGGGGACCGATCGGTAAATCGATGTTCAAGATTCTCCACAAATCGTTCAATGTCGGCACGGCGACGGCCGATTATCCGAGCATTGCGCCGCGCCTTGCCGAGCAGTTTCGCGGATGCCCTGAGTTTGACTTCGAGGCCTGGAGCGATGCGCGTCCCGCTTCCGAGGCCTGCCCCACTGGAGCGATCGCCCTTCGCGACTCAAACGGCATACGCCAGGTCACCGTTGATTATGGCCGCTGCATCTTTTGCGGTGAATGCGAGTCGGCCACTGCAGATGGAGCAGTGCGCATGACGCGGAGCTTCGAGCTCGCCGCCACAGATCGCCGCGATCTAATTCTCAAGGCCGAATACGCGCTTCATCCCAACGGCACGCATGCAACACTCAAGGCATCTGCCAGTGGTCCGGTTGCCGAGGAGCCGGGCAAGAGGATTGCAGAAGCAATCCGGAATTTGCTTGGCCGGTCGCTGGCGATTCGCGAAGTGGATGCCGGCTCATGCAACGGGTGCGAGCAGGAGATCGTCGCGCTGAACAACCCGATTCACGACATCGAGCGTTTCGGCATTCACTTCGTAGCCTCGCCGCGCCATGCCGACATGCTGCTGGTCACCGGCCCGGTAACTCGCAACATGGAGTTAGCGCTGCGCAAGACCTATGCTGCAACACCTGACCCGAAGGTTGTCGTCGCTGTGGGTGCCTGCGGCATCAGCGGGGGCATCTTTGGCGCTAATTATGCTTCGCTGGGCGGAGTGGATACGGTTATTCCCGTTGACGTCTACATTCCCGGATGCCCGCCTCGCCCGGAGGCGCTGCTCCATGGCATTCTGCTGGCATTGGGTCAACTGCGGCAAAGCTCGGGTTCTCTGTCGAAACTGGGTAACTTGCCACTGATCAACAAGACATAAGACTTCAAGTCGAGTAGCTGCCGATGCTGCATATCCGCCGTTCTCGGAGTGGATCGTCGATGTCATATCGCGATAAGCAGGTTTTCCGCGAAGCCCCATTCGGCGTCGACCCATTGCTGAACACATTCGAAACCGGTGCGCCGGGCCATCTTCGCAGGTTCGTCTTTCGTGTACTTGTGACAGCTCTCCGTCCAGATGGTTTCGTCGCTTCTCAGCGTAAAAGTAGTCCCTTCGATGGTGATGTTCTGGGTCTCAACCGAGCGAAGATGCATCTCGATCCGGCGTTCCCTGGCGTTGTAGTGAGCGACGTGCTCAAAGCGGGAGAGGTCGAAATTCCCTCCCAGTTCGCGGTTGATGCGGGCTAACAGGTTGCGATTGAATGCCTCGGTCACACCGAGAGAGTCATCGTAGGCGGGAATGAGTTGCGCCATGGGCTTTTCAAGATCCGTGCCGAGCAGCAGTGAATCGCCCGGAACCAGAGTCTGCCGGATCTTGTGGAGAAACTCATCCGCGGGCCTGCGATCGAAGTTACCAATCGAACTGCCAAGAAATAGCACGACGACCGCATCTCCGGCCTGGCGGCGAGCCACAGCCCGGCTCAAGCCCTCCAGGTACTCGCTCTCGAAGCCGAGGATGCTGACGTGCGCCAGATCGTCGAGTTCGCGCTCGCAACTCACCAAAGCTGTTGAAGAGATCTCGATTGGGCAGTAAGTCATCGACTCATGATGTGCAAGAGCCTCGAGTATCTGACGCGTCTTTCGTCCGCTGCCGCTGCCGAGTTCGATCACCATGCCATGCGCATCGAGGTGACTGGCGATGTCCCTCGAATGCTTCAGCAGAATCCGCTCCTCTGCCCGCGTCAGCCCATACTCCGGAAGCCTGGTTATTACTTCGAATAAGGCGGAGCCGACATCGTCATAGAGATACTTCGACGGCAACTCTTTTTGTCCGGCTCTTCCCAACCCAGTCCGCACGTCTTCGGCGAACGAGTCAGCAGTCTCGGTTACGCAATCACGAATCAGCATACCTTCTCCCTTCAGAATCTCGCGCAGCGGAAAGAGGCGTACACATATGGATAGTGCGGCTGGAACCAGTTGCGGAAGGAGCGCCGAAACATACAAGCCGCGGTCCGCGGCGAGCCGCCCTTTACGACGTAATGGTTTTGATCGAAGAAGTCCGCCGAGTAACCGCGGTAAAAGGGAAACGGCTCGAAGCCTGGCAATGGCGCAAAGGTAGACGAAGTCCACTCCCAGCCGTTGCCGAGCGCATCCTCCAATCCGAAGGCGCTCCGGCCGGCGGGGTAACTCCCCACCGCGACCGGGTCCCAATGCTGGAAGTTGAAGTTACCATGAGCGGCGCTGGGAGTTTCATTTCCCCACGGATAAGTTCTCTCAGTACCCTCAGGCGTTCCGTAAACCGCGCGATGAAACTGGGCTTCAGTGGGAAGGGACTTGCCGACGAAACGCGCATAGGCCGCGGCTTCCGCATGGCTGACATAGACCGGCCAATCAGCCGGCAACGGCAGCTCTTCAAACATAGCCCGATAGAACCACTGGCCCTGGCGCATGAACCAAAAGCACGGATGGTTGATGCCGTGCATCTTGATCCAGGACCAGTCTGCGTCGCCCCAGAAGCGTCGATCCTCGTATCCTCCCTCGCGCACGAATTTGAAGAACTCTTCGTTGGTGACTTTGTGGGAGTCAATCGCAAAGGCAGGGACCTCGACGGAATGCTCCTCAAACTCGTTGTCCCACCCAAATGACTCTCCACCGCGCGGGATTCCCTGCGTTGCCGTTCCTGCGGGGATGTCGATCATTCGGGAAACAAGCTGCACCCTGGGCCGAGCGGAGGTTACTGGTCGAGAATCGCGCGGCGAAAGCTTCTTCTGCGGAGTTAGTTGATGCAGCATGTAAGCCAGGGTCTCTGCGTGCATCAGGCGATGCTCGACCGCAGCGTTCAGGATAACTTCCCTGGGGTATTGCCAATCACGTGCCGATCCCGGCGAATGGCTCTCGAGAATGTTATCGAGTTTCTCGCGGACGCGGAGGTTATAGGCGTCGATCTCGGCAAGGCTGGGCCAGTCGGAAGGCTTGTCCTGCGGAAGGCCGCCGCTCACTGGATCGATGCCGAAGGCAAAGAGGCGATCGAATTCTCTGTGCAGGGGCCCCATGCCAAGGGCCTGGCCTGCGATCAAGTTCCAATCGAAAGCCTCGAGATGACCGAGGTAAAAGACAATCCGATGTCTCTCAGCAATAGGCCGGTCACATAGAAACTCCGTGCGCACAATCCGGAACAGCTCATCGGTTTTCAGGCGCGACTCAGCCAGACGCGACAAAAGCAGGTCGAGGTTTGTCAGTTGGGTTGGGGAAGCATTCATAGATGGCCTATTCCTTTTGACTTCCCGGCTCGCCTCCCCGGAAAGGGCTCAAGCATGACTTCGTCGATGTAACACCATCCCCAGTTTTCGCCCGGTTCAAGAGAACGCACGATGGGATGTTTTGCCGTCTTAAAATGTTTTGTCGCGTGCCTGTTCTTTGAGGAATCGCAGCAACCGACGTGGCCGCAAATCTCGCAAAGACGCAGATGGACCCATGAATCACCCATGCGCAGACACTCCTCGCACCCATCAGTGTTAGGGGATGGGTTTTGTATCTGGCCCAGGTGTGAGCAAGGTTGCTGCATCGTTTTCCTCCACTGCTGCGCCAACGGCAGTGCTTTTGGGCTGGGTTAACGGCAAGAAGACCTGGAAGCGCGTGTCGCCGGGATGCGAAACAACGCGAATCTCGCCATGATGATTCCGGATGATGCGGCCGACCGTATCGAGGCCCAGGCCGGTTCCTTCGCCAACTCCCTTTGTTGTGAAGAATGGCTCATAGATATGGGGCAGGACCTCGGGCGGGATTCCAGGTCCGTTGTCGCGAATCTCCACGAGCACGCGGTCGAGTTCACGAGCGGTCCGCACCCGCAGTTCACCTTTTCCGTGCATGGCCTCGATGGCGTTGGACATCAGGTTCGTCCAAATTTGGTTGAGTTCGCCGCCAAAGGCGCAGACTCGAGGCAAAGTCTTGTCGTATTCGCGAACCACCGTGATTCCGTTTTTGAGCTGGTAATTCAGAATCGTGAGTGTATTCTCAAGCCCCTGATGAAGGTCGACCTCCTTCATCGCAGCCTGATCCATATACGAGTATTCCTTGACGGCCTGGACCAGATAACTGATCCGCTTGGTGCTGATTTGAATCTCGTCAATCAATCTGGCGATGGTGAGCAGCGACGCGATGCGAGTGAGAACATCCGACAACACCTCAGCGCCCACTTGCCCCGCGAGACACTCCAGCTTGGCGGTCTCCACACCTGCGTCGGCGATGGTCGGCGCGATTTTCCAAGCATCGGGCACTTGATGCGCTTCAAGCCACGCGTCAATGCGCTCCTCGCGATCGCTTGAAGCAAGAGGATCAGCCGAGGAGCCAGGGGCGCGCTGCGCCTCCCGCTCGAATCGAGTGATGATCTCGCGCTTTTCAGCGGGAAGCGCGTGACGCGCCAGCCGGATGCTGGCCTCGCGCACGGTTTCAAGCGCCTCGCGGAGGCTACCGGCGGCTCGCTGGGCGGCAGCGGCGGGATTGTTCAGTTCATGAGCCAAACCCGCGGAGAGCTTGCCCAGCGCCACCAATTTGTCCCGCTGGGTTTCGATCCGCGCGGTCTCGCGGATGCGGTCGGCCATAATCGAGACCAACCGCTGGCCTAGCAGGGGAACCCGCTGGAGCATCTCCGGAAAGAGGCTTCTGTGGAGGGTGGCTATTCGAGTGGGAAGCACGGCTCTGGTGGTGCCGGAGGATTGCGTCAGCCGCGAGTACGGGAGCAGGCCGGTAACTTGCCCGGCAAAACCTCTGAAGGTCATCTCATCGGCGCCAGTTCCGCGCTGGAACCGAATCTCTCCATCGAGGATCACCGTTAGGTGGTCGAGAGGTTCACCCTCCCGGCCCATGATCTCTCCCGGCTGGAAGCGCATCTCATCGAGATGTTCCACCAGCCAGTCGAGTTGCTCGCTGGGCAAGTCCCTAAAGACCTCGATCTTCCGCAGATCGTCGGTTGAGACCTTGCCCGTCGCACTCCGAGTTGCTTCCGTTGCACTCGCCAGGTTCTGCGTCAAGTTACACCTCGCTGAGATATTGATGAGTGAATTGCACGGCAATCGAGCCCTCGCCCACGCCCGATGCAACCCTTTTCACCGAACCGTGGCGAACGTCTCCCGCGGCAAAGACTCCGGGCACGCTTGATTCGACCCAGTACGGATTGCGCTCCAACTGCCAGCCCTTGGGCTTCTTTCCGTCGCGCACTAGATCAGCTCCTGTCAGGATGAACCCGCGCTCGTCACGCTCCACAACGCCGGAGAGCCAATCTGTGTTGGGTTCCGCGCCGATAAAAACCGACAGCAGGTTGGTGGGCGCCGTCGTGGTAAAGCCGGTCTCGGCACAATGAATGGAGACGGCTTCGAGGTGCGTATCTCCGTGAACTTCAGTGACCTGGCAGCGAGTTTCAACCTTGATGTTCGGTGTCTTATTGATCTGGTCGATCAGGTACTGCGACATGGTCGCGGAGAGGGACGGACCCCGCACCAGCATGACCACCTTGCGCGCGTACTTGGAGAAGAACATTGCCGCCTGCCCGGCTGAGTTCGCGCCTCCGACGATGTAAATATCCTCGCCTTCACAGGATTTCGCCTCGGTCATGGAGGAGCCATAGTAGACACCACAGCCTTGCAACCGATCGGCTCCGGGCACGTTCAGCTTGCGGTAGGCAACGCCGGTAGCGATCAGCAGCACCTTGCAGCCAATATCGGAGCCCGTTGCCAGTTTGACGATCTTCGAGGGACCTTCCACGCTGACGCCGGTCACCTGCTGCGGACTGAGAATCTCCACCCCAAACCGTCTGGCCTGGGCCACGGCGCGCCGCGCCAGATCTCCGCCGCTTAGCCCGGAGGGGAAGCCGAGATAGTTCTCAATGCGGGAACTCATTCCCGCCTGGCCGCCCGGCGCTTCCATCTCGATCAGCACTGTGCTGAGGCCTTCGGAGGCGCCATAAACGGCTGCCGCCAGGCCGGCGGGACCGCCGCCGACGATGACCAGATCATAGAAAGCGACCTCAGGCCGAATGCGGAGCCCGAGCCTTTCGGCCAATTCACCCACGGTCGGATCGTCCAGCGAAGTACCATCCGGAAAGAGCACCTTCGGCAGGCTTGAGGCCTCCGCGCCGGCCGCCTCCACCAGGCGGCGCACCTCCGCGACCTGTCCCGCCGTCTCCACGTCGATCCATTGGTATGGCGTCTGGTTGCGCGTCAAGAAGTCTCGAATCGCATACGAGCGCGGAGACCAGCGCGTGCCAAGAACACGAACCCCCTCCATGGGAGGCCGGTACGAACCCATCCAATCGTCCAACAGGTCGTCGAGCACCGGGTAGAGGTTGTCCTCGGGCGGGTCCCAGGGTTTAAGCAGGTAGTAGTGGATTCTGGCGTCGTTGATGGCGCGAATCGCCGCGTCCGTGTCGGCATAGGCGGTGAGAAGCACGCGCTTGGCATCGGGGAAGATCTCCATTGCCTGGCCGAGGAACTCGACGCCGTTCATCTCCGGCATCCGCTGATCCACGAGCAGAAGCGCAACGGAATCGCCGCGCCGCTTGAGCCCGCGCAGCGCCTCCAGCGCCGTGGCGCCGGAGTCCGCGCGTAGAACCCGGTAGCGCTCAGCGTAGCGCCGCCGCAGGTCGCGCTCAACGGCGCGCAACACCTCGGGGTCGTCGTCGACTGTCAGAAGAACGGGCTTTGCCATGGATCTTTCCTAACAATGCGTTTCGCGGAATTACATAATGGCATTGCGGGCGACCCTTTCATGCCCTTTGCGTTGACAGACCGTTAGATGAACCTCGGCGCTCGCTGGTTTCAGTCATATTACGGACTTCAATCCCCTGATGAAGCTGAATTCACAGGAACTGGCCGTCATCCTCTTACCCGGCACTACTGCCGGGTTGGTTCATGCGAATCTCTTGTGAAAGATCGATGAAGGCTCGAGAGGAGAGAACAACCTGAGGGCGGTAATCTAGCGGTGTCTCTGATAGTCCGAATTACATGACTATACTTATCCCGAAATCGCAAGTGATGCCAATGTCATGCTGATGAATTGGTGGCAGAGCGCTCAGTGTTTGCGTTGTTCAGGGCAAGCTTTGTGGATTTCGCAAATACTTCTGTGGAAACTGCCGTTAGCCCTCAGAACTTACCCCAAGCTTCAATTGAGCATAACCAACAGAGAAAGCCAATCAGCAGAACCCAATGCTGACGGATTAGAAACGGAATCGGCGCTGGACCCGGTCGCTCAATGCGGGCCGCGTTAAGTCCAATCTCATACTTCTGAGGGTCAGCAACAATCCGTTCTTCCATGGGTCTGCCGTCTTGTCATATTGAACCGCATCCCATCTTCCTCCGAGAACCCCAACTTCGCCCACCCGTCTTCATCTGGTTAAGCCTCAAGGGTTTAGGTAGGGGCAACGAGAATTCGGAGAACGCATCGCAGGAAATGTTAAGAGATCCCACAATACGAG
>CAZGHZ010000132.1:0-9150 GCA_964525655.1 uncultured Occallatibacter sp. | reverse complement strand
ACATTCGCAACGCGCGTCTGAACAAGGCGCTACAGCCGATCGAATTCCACTACATTGGGGGCCCGGTGACGCTCGTCAACACGGGCCACACCGTCGAGGTGCGTGTCGATCCCGGCAGCTACATCGTCGCCGCCGGCGTGCGCTTTGACCTGGTGCAATTCCACTTCCACCATCCAGGCGAAGCCGCCGTTCGCGGCAAGCTGACCGACATGGAGGTGCATCTGGTACACAAGAGCGCCGAAGGGAAGTTAGCCGTTGTCGCCGTGCGGCTGCGCCAGGACCTGGACGCGCCCAACGCCGTGCTGGCCGCGCTCTGGCCGCATCTTCCGAAGACCACTGGGGCCACCGACAAGGTCGCGGAGATGGTGAACGCAGGCGGCCTCTTGCCCGCCGATCGCGGTTACTGGACCTACGAGGGTTCGCTGACCGCGCCGCCCTGCACCGAGGGAGTGCGCTGGTTTGTCCTGGAAGATGAGTTGACCCTGAGCCGCGACCAGGTCCGCGCCTTCGCCGCCCTCTACAAGATGAATACTCGCGGCTTGCAGGATGCGCACGGCCGCCGCATCGAGGCCAACCAGTAAGCACCTGCGGTTCGGCCAGACGCTCGCTGGAGTTCGGCACAATTGGCTTCCAATGCCCGCCGCCATTAGACTCTCACTATGCATCTTCACGCGGCGCCCACCGGCTCAAGCGCAAATAGAACTCAATCCGTTCTGCGCTTCTCGCTGGTGGCAACGCTCGCTTACGTCGTGGTCACCTTTGTGGCTGGCCTGCGCGCCCATTCGCTGGCTTTGCTCTCTGAGTCGGGTCACAACGCCTCGGACTTCCTGGCCCTGCTGCTCAGCTTCGCCGCCGTCTACTTTCAGTCCCGCCCCGCCGACGACTCCCGGACCTTCGGCTATCAGCGGGCCGGAGTGCTGGCCGCCTTCATCAATGCGGCGACGCTCATTGTCATTTCCATTTGGATCGGCATCGAAGCAGTCCACCGGCTCTCTGCGCCGGTCGTCGTGCAGCCCCGCCTCATGATGATCGTGGCCGCCGCCGGCGTGGTGATGAATGGCGTGATTGCTGCCCTGCTTTGGCGGGTGGCGCACGACGTGAATCTCCGTTCGGCCTTCCTCCACATGGCCGGCGACACGTTCTCGACCGCAGCGGTGATCGCCGGCGGCGCGGGCATCCTGCTCACCGGCCAAAACTGGATCGACCCGGTTCTATCGCTGATCATTGCCACGCTCATCCTCTGGACCAGCCTCGGTATCGTCCGCGAGAGTCTCAACATCCTTCTTGAGGGCACGCCCCGCGGCGTCTCGCTCACCGCGATTCGCGCCGGAATGGAAGAGGTCGAGGGCGTCATCAACGTTCACGATCTGCATGTCTGGAGTCTCGGCTCCAACTCCAGCGCCCTGGCCTGCCACGTGACCATCGCCGACATTCCTCCGTCGGAGAGCGCCTGCATCCTGGTCAAGCTCAACCACCTGCTCAAGGAGCACTTTCACATCCCCCACACCACCATCCAGTTTGAGCACCTGTGCTGCGAAGAGCTGGAGGGCTGCGTCGTCCCACTCGATGAGATGACCGGCAGCCAGGGCCGCGAGCGCCGCCATGGGCACGCGCATTGAATCCCCTTCAGGAGACTCGCTCGTTGAATCGCCTTCGTCTTTTACTTGTTGTATTGTGCTTTGCGTTGCCCTCTGCCGCTCCGCTTTGTTCCCAAGCCCCCACGCCCACAACGTCCCAGCTTGAGGCCCTCGCCGGCGAATACACCGACCCCAGCGAACCGGACACACCGATCAGCTTCTACACGGACAGCGGCAAGCTCGTCGTCGAGACCGAGCGCAACCCTCCGGTCGAGCTCAAATCCCTCTCCGCCGTCGAATTCCTTCTCGCTGAAACGAACAGCACCTACCGCTTCACGCTCGACGACGCCGGCCGTGGCATCAGCATGGTTCACTCCACCGAGCCCGAGTTGGTCTTCCGCCGCACCGGCCCGCCCGTTCATCACCTCTTCCACGACTACAAACGCACTGAAGCGATGATTCCCATGCGCGACGGGGTCAAGCTGCACGCGGTAATTCTCAAGCCCGCCGACTTCGCCGCGCCGCTTCCTTTCCTCATTCAGCGCACGCCCTATGGGGTTGACGGAGTCAACCGGGTCTCCTTCTCCTACAACCGTCCCGAGCTGGCCCGCGATGGTTACATATACGTCGCCGAAGATATTCGCGGCCGATACAAGAGCGAGGGCACGTTCATCATGAGCCGCCCGATCGCCGACCATCGCAAACCCAAAGCAATCGACGAAAGCACTGATGCTTACGACACCGTCGCCTGGTTGCTCCAGAATGTCGCAGGCAACAACGGCCGCGCCGGTTTAGTTGGCACCAGCTATCCGGGTTTCCTGGCCATGATGGCCGGTATCGATCCTCACCCTGCGGTCAAGGCCATCTCGCCGCAGGCGCCGATGATCGATGTCTGGATGGGCGACGACTTTTTTCACAACGGCGCATTCCGGCAGAGCTACGGCTACGACTATGTCCTCGGCCTGGAGTCGAGTAAGGAAGAGACCGAGGTCAGCTACGGCAAAGACAAGAACGGCAAGCCCCGCGACGGCTATGACTTTTTCTTGGAACGTGGGAGCTTCGCACAGGATGTGAAGAAATCAGGCTCAAGGACGCTGCCAACGTGGAAGCTCTTCCTCTCGCATCCGGCATACGACAAGGACTGGTCCCCGCGCGGAGTCGAGCACTCGCTCTCCGCAGTTGCTTTGCCCACACTCACCGTCGGCGGATATTACGACCAGGAAGACATGTTCGGCCCGCAGATCGAGTATTCGACCCTCGAACCGCACGACCAGAACCACCAAAACTTCCTCGTCCTCGGTCCCTGGCGACATGGTTCCTGGTCTCAGTCCGCGCGCCACCTCGGCAACCTCGACTACGGCGAGCCCATCGGCAAGGAGTTTCGCGCGCAGATCGAAGCGAAGTTTTTCGCCCACTATTTAAAGGACGAATCCGGCTTCGACCTTCAGGACACTGCCAGCTTTCAGAGCGGCTCGAACACCTGGAAGCGCTACGCCCACTTTCCGCCCGCCGAGTCCCGGCCCACGAGCCTACATATTGACGGCGCAGGCCTGCTCAGTTGGAGCAGTTCGACCGCCAAGTCCCAAACCAGCTACCTGAGCGATCCTGCGGACCCGATCCCGTATCGTCATCGGCCCATCCAGCCGACCTATAGCGACGGCTCGCAGTGGTACAACTGGCTCACTGAAGATCAGCGCTTCGTCACTGGCCGCAAGGATGTGGCTGTCTGGAAGTTGCCCGCCCTCAAGCAGGATCTGGTGCTGACCGGCGAGGTCATCGCCGACATCTACGGCGCCACCACCGGCACCGACACCGACCTAGTCGTCAAACTCATCGACGAGTATCCGTCCGACGATCCCGACAAGAAGATGCGTGCCTACCAACTCATGACCAATGCCGAAATCTTTCGCGGCCGCTATTTGGACAGTTTTGAAAAGCCAACGCCGCTCAAGGCTGGCTCGATCCGCGAGTACAAGTTCTCGCTCCACGACGTGGACCACGTCTTCAAGGCCGGCCACACCGTGATGGTCGAGATTCAGAGCACATGGTTCCCGCTCTATGACCGCAACCCGCAGAGCTTCGTGACCAACATCATGACGGCCAAACCCAGGGACTACAAACCGGCGACGATCACCATCTACTCCGGCCCCGGCCACGATTCGACTTTGCAGCTTCCGCTGATGAACGCCTGCGATCCGGCCACGTGCTTTTGAGGGCAGGAGAGGGTTGACACAGGTTATGTGTGCACATATACTGTGTTAATGAACATTACTCTCTCCATCGACGAGCGGCTTGTCGAGCGCGCCCGGGAGAAGCTCAGGGCCGTGGGCAAGACCGTCAACCAGGAGATTCGCGAACACTTTGAGCATATTGTTGGCGACGACGACCTGGAGCGCGATATCGAGTTCTTCGTAAGGACCAGTGGCATGGGAAGACCCGAGACGGGTTGGAAATGGAATCGGGATGAGATTTACGAGGACCGGCTCAAATGGCCCCGGAAATGAGCGTCGGAGGCAGAGTTCCGCGAACATTCCTCGACACCAATGTCCTTGTTTATTCCGACGATCCCAGAGACCCGGCCAAACGAGCAACGGCGCTCGACTTGATACAGAACCACCTCCGCTCACGGAGCGGAGCGGTCTCGCTTCAAGTGCTCCAGGAGTACTTCGTCTCGGCCGTAGGAAAACTCAAACTCGATTCGGAATTGGCCCGGCAAAGGGTTGAGGTTTTTGCGAGATTCCATGTCGCCGAGCCCACCGTCGGAGACATTCTCGCGGCCATCGACATCCACCGTCTTCACCGATTCTCTTTCTGGGATGCTCTGGTTCTGCGCATGGCAAAGCAGACGGGCTGCCGTATTTTGCTCTCAGAGGACATGCAGCATGGTCAGGAGTTCGACGGAGTGAGGATCATTAATCCATTCCTGTGAAGCGCACAACTTCGCTGGGTGCATCATTTCGCCTCCTTTTGGAAGAAGGGTGGTAAACCGCACGAGAGGGCAAGCTGCAATGAGCGTTGAAATCCTTGAATTCACGGATGCAGACTATGACGAGGTGTTGGCGCTATGGCAGCGCTCGGAGGGAGTCGGGCTCAGTGACGCCGACTCGCGGACGAACATTGAGCGCTATCTGGAGCGCAACCCCGGCATGAGCTTTGTCGCCCGGTCCAAAAGCAGTTTGATGGGTGCGGTTCTGGCCGGGCACGATGGCCGCAGGGGTTATCTTCATCATTTGGCGGTGGACGCTTCCGCTCGCCGGCAGGGCATTGGTGGCCGACTGGTCGAGGCATCCCTCGCTGCCTTGAAAGATGCCGGGATGCAGAAGTGTCATCTCTTTATCTTCAACAAGAATGAAAGCGGGCTGAGCTTCTGGAAGTCGGAAGGCTGGGAGCAGCGCGGAGACATCTGCATCGTTTCAAAGGAAATCGCCGGAAATGGGACGAAGTGCCCTTGTTGAATCGCGGTGCTATCCTCGGATATTTCTCGCCAAGAGCCTGAGACCAAAGTGATCAGAGGAGATTTCCGGCAGCGCTTTTGAAACCCGATACGGAAGACCTGATCTCCGGCCGGATTATCCCACCTTGATGGTCAGCAACGGATTGTCCGCTTTCAGACGAACGGGCCACGCGATCTTTTGAGCTTCACCCAATTGATCGGGATGAACGCCCTTCGCTATGGCGGAGATGGAGTTTTCATCCATTCCCGTATCTTCCACAACCTCAATATGCAAAGCGCGCAGGATCGCGGCCAGATAGGGCGCGGTTTTCATCGTGTGAACGATGGGGCTTCGTTCGATTGCCTCATGAATCTGTGAATCGGTCAGGCGATGGTTGTAAGTGTCGGCAATAAAGACCGCATCCAGGCTGCTCCGGTCGATGCGCTCGACCGATGCTGCCGCCGTTTGTCCCTTCCTGGGGTCGGTTGTAAACAAGCCCGTCGTCGCGAAGAGTATGACGGAGCGTGCGCCCATTCTCTTCAGCAATGCAGCAAGATCGCAGGCCGTTCCGCCGGAACTGATCAGGTCCTCGAAGATCACGACGTCTCTGCCTTCGACAGCCATGCTGAATCCCTTGATCTTGCTTGCTCCGGAGCTCTTCTCTCGATCCTTCAGCCCTTGCGCCCAATCGTCCTCATTGGGATTGCGCGTCATCTCCAGCACGTTATAGAGGCAGGCCCTGAAACTGACGCCGATGCGCTTGGTCGAGCCCGCGTCGGCATGCGAGAAAAGCAGCGTCTCCTTGCCGACGATGCCGGCCTCGATCATGCTCTTCAGTTGTATGGCTGCCGGAAAGGCAAAATGCACAATGGTGCAATCTCTTACCTTGCTTCCCGTGTCGAGAAACTTCTCCCTGGTCAGGATGGCGTTGTGCGGATCGACAATCACGACACTGTCGCAGTGGGCGCGCAGCGATTCAACGGTATCGACAAGCGCCGGCGCGTTGCGTTCATCCCAGCTATCGTCTGAGCGGCCATACCACATATAGGGCAGGACGAGGGTAACTTTCCGGGCGCCAGAGCGATTGACAGCGCGCATGAGCAGCCGCGCCTCTTTCTCCTGCTTGTTGGGATCGCCGGAGGCGGAGGCAATCACGATGACCTCCTGTGCCCGCACGTTTTCCATGATGGTCGTCTGAATCTCTTTGTCGTTGAATTGCTTCCTGACAACGGTGACGACCCTGGAACCAAGCGCCTCGGCAATCTCTTCTGACAGATCCTGGCTGCTAAAGCCGGAGATGATCACCGGCTGCGATTTTGTGCTGAGCCTTGTTGTGCTCATCGTCTGCCCCATTCTCTCTTCCAGCGGTAACTGGAGAGTCTGGCTTATTCGCCCGGCGGTAACCGGAGAGTCTCGGTGGCGTTTGGAATTGAGATGAAGAACGCTGTGGTAGCTGGCAACACAAATTTTAGCATTCTGCCCTGAAACAGAGACCGCTGACGAACTTAATCGATGCGAGTGCTGGAAACCGCTTCGAACTCACAAGGAGTTCCGGCGCGCGATCTCACCGAGCATTCGTGCGCTGGGCTTGATCGTCCTCTGTTGTGTCTTGAAGTCAACCGCGATGAGTCCGAATTTGGGAGTGTAACCCTGATTCCATTCGAAGTTGTCGATGAGCGACCACGCCATGTAACCGCGAACATCTGCCCCGTCATCAATGGCCGACTTGAGCCCCGCCAGCGCGTGGCGCGTATACTCCACGCGGCGCGAATCATCCTCGGTGGCGATTCCGTTCTCGGTGACGATAATCGGAACGCCAGCCTGCTTGGCCGCGTAGCGCACCACTTCTCCAACGCACTGAGGATAAAACTCCATGCCTGTCTGCGTTACCTCGACGTCTTTCGGCGGAGCCAGATCTTTCTTGCCCACGACCGTGCGCGAATACGGCTGCACACCCAGATAATCGCATTGGCGCGCCGCCTCCAGCCACGGACCATAGACCTCAGCCCGTTTTTGCGCGATGCGGCTCTCGCCATCGGCCGGCTGATCGTCGGAGATCGTAAGGGTGAATCCTGTCGGAAGATCGGGCCGGACCGCCTTGATCGCATCCTTGCCCTTTTGGTGCGCTGCCATCAATCCCTCGCGTGTCTTCTTCGCATTGCCGAGCAAAAAGCTGGAAAAATCCGGCGCATCAACCTGCGAGCGTATGCGCGCCCTGGCAAACCGCAAAGCCATGGGCAGGCTGATTCCCGCGGGCAATTTCGACGGCGGCAGGTAGAGCCACTTCAACATCTGCGGGGTATTCGGCTCGTTGAGAGTGGCGGCATAACCGGTCAGGTCCCCCAGGTGCCGCGTGGCCCGCTCGCAAAAACGCGCAAAGCGATCGGCGGCGGCCTTCTGTTCCCATCCGCCTTGCATCGCAAACCATCGGGGAAGAGACAAGTGGGAATAGGTGAGCATGGGCGTCAGGTTGTGCTCGCGGCAGGCGGCCAGCATGCGGCGATAGTGCTCCAGTTGCGCCCTGGAGAAAAAGCCCTCTTCCGGCTCGATCCGCGCCCACTCCAGCGAGAAGCGGTAGGTGTTGAAGCCCAGCGAGGCGAGCATCTCGATATCCTGCGGGTAAAGGTGATAGTGATCGCAGGCATCGCCGGAAGGCTCATCGAAGATGCTTTTGGGCAGGTGTTCAAGCATCCACAAGTCGCTGCTTGTGTTGTTGCCTTCAACCTGGTGGGCAGAGGTCGCGCATCCCCACAAGAACCCGGCAGGAAATGCGCCGCGCTTGGCGCCTGGAGCGACTGCATCCTCTGTTTTGAAGGATTCGAGCTTGCTAATCCCTGAAACCAGGGCAAATGCAGAACTTCTGCGTAGAACCTCACGCCGGGAGATCGAGGATTTTGCTTTTACTTCCATCGGTTTCATTACCTCGTTTGCTCCGACTCCCTATTCTACGGGACGATCGCACTCCGGCTGGAAGCAATGGGACAGTTCACGCCCCTTAGAGCCGGGACGAAACCGCCTTACCTGCCTGTTCCCGTTGATGCAATTGCCCCGCCCTGGCCACTTGGTTCCGGCCAAGACACAGATTTGGCGCTAGAATAGGATTAGAAGTATGAGTCTTCATCAGCCCATCCCGGCCCTCCTCTAGCGGCGTCCGCCGCCAACACTTGTTCTCCGCCCATCTTCCTATCCAATTCCTAACTCGGTTGCGCCACCGCACGTTTTGGAGGTTCTCTCATGATCGACCGTTTGGAACAGATGGAGCAGCGCTACGAGGAGCTCTCCACGCAGCTTTCGCTGCCCGAGGTGCTTAACGACCGCGAAAAGTATCAGAAGGCCGGCAAGGCACTCAGCGACCTCGAAACTCCGGTGATGAAGTTCCGCGAACTGAAGATCGTGCGCCAGGGCCTTGCCGAAGCCCGAGCCATGCTGGCCGAGATCGATCCCGATCTGCGCGCCATGGCCGAAGAGGAGATCGCACAACTCGCCCCTCGCGAGCCCGCCCTCGAAGAGGAGATCAAGGTGCTGCTCCTCCCCAAGGACCCCAACGACGAGAAGAACGTCATCCTCGAGATCCGCGCTGGCACCGGCGGCGACGAGGCCTCGCTCTTTGCCGCCGAGATCTTTCGCATGTATCAGCGCTTTGCCGAACAGCACCGTTGGAAGATCGAGCTGCTTTCCATGTCCGAGTCCGGCGTCGGCGGCTACAAGGAAGTGATCGCCATCGTCGAGGGCGATCGCGTCTACTCTCAACTCAAGTGGGAGAGCGGCGTGCATCGCGTGCAGCGAGTTCCCGAGACCGAGACGCAGGGCCGCGTGCACACCTCGGCGATCACCGTGGCCGTGCTGCCCGAGGCCGAGGACGTGGATGTGAAGATCGAGGCCAAGGACATCCGCATCGACACATTCTGTTCGTCGGGTCCCGGCGGCCAGTCGGTCAACACGACGTATTCCGCAGTCCGCATCACCCACATTCCCACGGGCACTGTGGTCAGTTGCCAGGACGAAAAGTCGCAGATCAAGAATCGTGAGAAGGGAATGCGCGTGCTGCGTTCGCGGCTCTACGAAATGGAAATGGAAAAGCAGAATGCGGAGCTGGCCAAGGAGCGCAAGCAGCAGGTGGGCACCGGCGACCGCAGCGA
>CAZGHZ010000131.1:0-9250 GCA_964525655.1 uncultured Occallatibacter sp. | reverse complement strand
CGCAGCTTCAGCAGCAGGTCGATCCCGGCTGGTGGCGTCAACGGCTCAATCTCTATACCGGACGCACGCTCAGCGTCTCTGCCCTCGACAGCGAACAGGACTATCGCGGCGGACTGCTTGCGACAATGGGCCAGTACGTCACTCCAGGCACCGTCAGCGGCCTCGCCCTCACTCTGGACCAGAGCGGAGCCGACCCGCTCCTGGTTGTCACTCCCGGTTACGGCATCACCGCCAGCGGCCAGGACGTGGTGCTCAACAGCACGCTCAAGGCGCATCTGAGCACTCTCGCGGTGATCGACGCCGTCACGGGTGCGGAGATGTATGACTTTCATCAATCTGTCGGCGACCCAACCAACTCGACCTACGCCGGCATTCTGCTCTTACAGCCGGTGATCGCGCAGGTCAGCGGGCAGATGCTCGACACCGGAACGCCGCCTATCGAGGTCAGCGGAAATCTCGGCGCATCCTGCGATCAAGACCCAAGCGAATACGCTTTTGAAGATTGGCAGATCGCCGACGCCGTCCGCCTGGTCTATCTCCCCTGGCCCAAGGGCGTTCCCGCTCTGCCGCTGCCTGCCTCGACTCCAGCGGCGACGTGGAGAAACCGCCTCGCCTACGCCATCTTTGAAGCCGAATCGCTGCTCGGTCCCGACGGCCAACTGCCCTGGGCGATGCTCGGCCTCCCAGTTGGGCTCATCGCCTTCGATCCCGGCGTAGCCTGGGCCGCGAACACCGCGTACACCGCCGGCCAGACCATCACCGATCCCAACAGCAACATCCAGCAAGTAACGACTGCGGGAACCTCTGGCGCTACGCAGCCGGCCTCATGGAGCACCGTATACGGCGGCACAACAAAAGATGGCAGCGCAATCTGGACCAACATCGGCTTGGCCTGGGAGCCGCTCTTCGTCGATTGCTCCGCAGTTGTGCGCGCCGGAGGTTTGCCGCGCCGCCGTTACGTGCTTCCCTCGCAGCCCCTGCCGCTCATGCAATGGCAATCGAACACAGACTTCGCGGCGGGCGAGTTCATCATCGACGGCAATCAAAATGTGCAGCTCGTGCAAACCGGCGGCACATCCGGAGGACCACCGCCGAACTGGCCAACCGCCTTCGGCAAAACCACGACCGATGGAACGGTCGTCTGGATCGAGAACGGCCCGTCAAGCTGGCAGCCCAATGCGGCCTTCGCAGCCGGTCAATTCGTCTTCGACTCGAACGGCAACATGCAGCACGTTCTCACTGCCGGCGTCTCAGGCAGCTCCGCGCCGGTTTGGAATGGCGTCTATCTACCCACCGCCGACGGAACCGTCACCTGGATCAACAATGGCTCGGGAAATCCGCCGATCATCCAGCCCGCGCTGGCCCAGGCTAGAATCAATCAGCTCTCCGAGCAACTCAGCCAGGTCATGGTCCAGCGACAGCCCTTCAATACCCTGGCCGACATCTTTCCCACGCTACCTCCCAGCGGAATCCTTCCCGCCGATGCGCTGAACTTCCCTCAGCAGCGCGCTCCGTGGCTTCCGCCCAACTGGTCCGTCACTGCGGCTCCGGTTCGACTGGAGGAGCTTGAAACCGTGCTCGAAACCGGCATGACGCTGGACCTGATCGCCGCCGAGACCTCCGCTCCGGAAGACGCTGCGCTGCTTGAACCGGTCGAGGTCCTCGTTCCGCTGCCCGATGCGCTTTACGATCCCGACATTCTTGTTCAGGAGAAAGTCGCTCCGGTCTTCTATCAGGAAGTCGCCCAGGCGACTCAGGCGCGCAATCTCACGCTGCAACAACTGAACACGGTGCAACAGGAGATCAACACTCTCTTTGCCGCGGAAGGTCCCAATCAGCCCACCAATCCCAACTTCGTCAGCCCCAATGCCGGCTTGACTCCGGACGAGCTTGCCGGACGCAACACCGCTCCGCCTTACACTCCGACGGCAGCGGAGAACTTCGCAACAGTTCTTCAATCTACATGGCAGGCCACGACTGCGTACTCCGCCGGCCAGATCGTTATCGACAGCAACGGGGCGATTCAGGTCGTCCAAACTGCCGGCACATCGGCGGCGACCGCTCCCACATGGAGCACGACCGTTGCCGGAACGACCGCCGACGGAGCCGTCACATGGATGAACAACGGTCCCTGGGCCTGGCAGCCGAATACGGCCTACGTGGCCGGCCAGTTTGTCGTTGACGCGGGCGGCTTCATTCAGGCAGTTTCAACCGCCGGCACTTCAGCTTCGTCGCCGCCCGCATGGCTTCAGCCCGAAGCCGTGGGCACGACCCGGCAAGACGGCGCGGTGATCTGGCAGGCCGGCGGCAAAGCCTTCTGGCAGCCAAATCATGCATACACTTCCGGTCAATTGATTCTGGATGGCAACAACAATATCGAAATTGTTCAGACCGCCGGAACCTCCGGCCCGACGGTGCCCATCTGGGATCCAAATCCAGGCCAGCTCACACAAGAGCAGACTGGCGGAGTGGTCTGGAGCAACCTCGGCCACGCCACATGGCAGCCCAACACGAACTACTCGCCCGGCCAGGCCATCGTCGACTCCACCGGCAGCATTCAGACAGCGACCAATAACGGCGCCACGACCGCAACGCCTCCAAACTGGTTTCAGCCCGAGGCTGCCGGTGAGACAACGCAGGACGGAATCATCTGGCAATCCGCTGGAAAGGCGCTCTGGCAGCCGGACTTCCTTTACAACACCGGCCAATTGATTCTCGACGCCAACGACAACGTGCAGATCGTGCAGACCGGCGGCATCTCCGGCGACTCTGTTCCCCCATGGAACCCGAATCTGGGGCAGACCACGCAAGATAGCGGAGTAACCTGGCAGAACCTCGGCCACTCCCTGTGGCAGCCGGGCACGAGTTACACCACCGGCCAGGCGATTCTAGATACGAGCGGGAATATTCAGATCGCGACGATTGGCGGCACATCCGGCGCCACACAGCCCTCCTGGACCGAAGGCGCGAATGCGACGACGATGGACGCAGCTGTGATCTGGACCAACAAGGGCTCTCTGGCTTGGCAGCCAGGCACGAGCTACGCCGCCGGGCAGATCGTTCTCGACTCCAACAACAATCTTCAGATCGCCGCTGTGATGAGCGCTGCCGGAGTCCTTCAGACCTCCGCAGCAACCGGAACATCGGGGGCCACTGTTCCCGCGTGGAACACAACTCCAACAGGGACCACCACCGACAACAACATCACCTGGACCTACCTCGCCTACTACTCGTCGGACCTGCTGCAACTCAAGGCGGTGGTCAGCCAGGCGCCTTACACCATCACCTTCACCGACTCATCGAATAACTCTTACACCATCTCCCTGCTCAGCACCGCCGACCTGACTAATCTCTCAACCAACGGCCTGCAAGCGCTGATCACCAGCCTCAACGCCAGAATCTCGCAAGCCAACGATCTGCTCGATACGGCATTTCTTACCGTGCAGACCGACATCTATCGCTACCGGCAAAATGTTCTCGGGGCCACGGCCGCAAGCGCTCTTGCCACGTCTCCTATCCTTGCGAATATCGCGACCGGCGAGACCGCCTCGGCCACTGCGGAGAATCTGCAAGGCTATATCGACACGATCAAGCCGCCGCCAAACCCCACCACGGGCTACCAACCGCCGCCGCCCGTTTACACGCCGCCCGTCTTCCATCCGATCCAGAATCCGGTGGTGCTGGCCAACACGCCTATCCTGTTCAAGGCTCCTGTTCTCAATTTTGCCGCCAAGCCGCAGTCTTTGCGCAGTCGCGCAGTTATGGCGGCCCTGGGCGGCATCAAGCAAATCACCATCGATCCCGGCCTCGGGTCCATCCATCTCAATCCGACCAATCTGGCGGGCCAGCAACAGGCATCCTCGGGAGTCACTGCCAGCACCTTCAAGATCAGCGACACGAATCTCGTAGCCGGCTCAGGTGCGCTGAAATTCGCGGATGGTCTGAACTTCACGCAGATCGGCGTGCAGGCAGGACCGGCACAGATCATCAATCCGGGAGTCAATGTCAATGCCGTTCCCAACGACATTACCGGCCAATCGCCGCTGGCCGGGGCACAGTTGAATCTGCGCACGCTGACCATCGCCGAACGCTTGCAGCAATCGCCCTCGCAGGAGGCGATGTTCTATTCGATCAGCAACCGCTTGAGCTTCCTCCAGACCCTGCAAACCATCGAGAACGATCTCAATCTGGTGGCCGACGATCTGCCGATTCTTGTCGATTTGCAGCCAACGCTGCCTGCTCCGCCGCCAACGACTCCGCTGCCTTCCCTGCCAACTCCCACCGCTCTTCGCTCGCCGCTGCCAACATTTTCCGAGTGGCTCGGGTCGACCAATCCGCATGGCCTCGCCTATCCGAACAACCAGGCAGTCATTCAGGAGCAGATACAGTCACCTTACATGATTTCGGATTCTTCCGAAGCCACTCTCTTCTCAATCGGCGTGCGAGTGTCTGAGCAGCACACGATGCTGCTGCGCGCTCTTGAGGCCCGCGTCCAGCAATACTCCGACTTTGTCACGCTCTGCACCAATGCGCTCAATAACATTCAGAACAACATTCAGCAGGCGCAGACCTATACCACTCAACTCACGAATAATCTGCAGCAAGACCGCCAGAATGTAGCCTTCACCAGCGCATTGCTGAGCGACGAAAGCCAGCGGGTGCAGGGCGTGAACGCGCAACGCCAGCAGGTGCTCGCGACTTCCGTTCAGTTGGTTGCCTACACGCGCTCGCGGACGCTTGAAGCGACAGACACCGCACCCAGCCGCCAATTGGTTCCCGCCAACGTCACGAATCCCGTGCCCGCCTGCCTGCAACAATCGGTGGCGATTCCGCCCGAGATACGCGAGATCGTCGGCCAACTTCGCGAGGCGCCTGTCAACTGGCTGCCTTCCGTTTCATCGCAGGTCGGCAATCTTGAGCGTCCGATCCTTCTTCAACAGCTCGCCGTCAGCGCGCAATCGCGCGCCACGCAACTGTTGCAGCTTCCGCTATTGCCATCGTCATCGGCCGGCGACAGCGGAGTTTATGCCTCCACAATCTCCGGCGTTTACAGCGCCAATCAACAAGTCTTCCGCGGATTTGAGATGCAGCGGGCTTCCTTCCAGCCAGCCACGATGATCAACCTCAGTTGGAGCAGCCAGGTCGCAAGCATACAAAACTTCGTTGCGGTCAACGACCTCATCTCCGCTGAATCCGTGCACAACGAGATCAGCAATGCGGTCGCGCGGCTCATCCAGCAAATCTCCAGCGTCGCCACATGCCTCTACACGCGGGTCAGTATTGCTCTGCCCATCGATCGTCTCGCGTGGGCCGAATACCTGCGCGGCGCAGGCCTCTCAGTGCAGTTACAGAGCCTAGGAATTCTGCCGAGTTGGAATCAGCTCTCTTATACCGACCGCCAGCAGATGCAGATGCTGGTCGACTGGCTCTTTCTGCAGATCGACAACACCAACTCAGCCGCCATGGCCTTTATGAGCGATGTGGTGCGCACGGCAATTCTGGTGGCCAGCGACGTGCCCATCGACAACATCATTACCGGCAATGTTATCGCGCGCGTGCAGCCCAGGTTGGGCGGTATCGTTTCGCTCAACCTGCCCTCGGATCGAGTCTCCTCGGGAATGTACGTGAATCTCTACTCCGGCGCTAATCTGGCGGCACGCGCCGTAGTCAGCGATCTCGATAACAGCTCAGTGAGCGCAACCGTGACCGACGTATTTTCACCGGGCACCTATCTGGAGACCTCGGATACTGCTCACTTCACAACCCTGACGCCGCAGGCAGTCGCGCTACGGCCGTTGTTCATGTAACCCCGGGTGCCGGGTGCCCCAGGTCCCTCGCATTTGGGGACCTGTGATACCAAGAACTTCAATCGGCTTTGCTAGTGGTCACAAAAATGCTCCGTGCCACATCCATTCGCGTTTCTTCGGCGAATTGGTGGGAAACCAAGATTCCCAATCGGTTTTTTCCATGAGGATCTCAATCGATGGCATCCACCTTCGCTCGCCAGACCGGGAGACTTGACCGCCATGTGCGGCGAAGCGTGCTGCGCGTCAGCGAAGGCGTATCCCGCCATCGCATCGCCTACTCAATTGAAGAGGCGCTGCGCCTCGCAATCCTCCCAGGCGAGGAAGAGGGCCGCATCTATTGCCTCCGCCGCGTCTCGCTCTCTGGAATCCCGGCCGAGGCGAATCGCCGCGCCTGGATGGAACAGGTCCAGCAGGTACTGGGCGCATTAGCAGCGGAAGCAGTACATGCAAGCAATCCAAGTGCGGCCTCAGCCAATGCGGTCTACTTCAACAACATCGAAGAAGCCTTGGAGACACTGCTGCGAAAAGCCGTGCGCGCCACCGGCGGCACTCGCTGGAACACTCCGGAGTGGTTCGCGAACTCTGCCCTCGGCGTCGAGCCGGGGACCAGCTACGCCGCGCAGATCCCGGCGATCGTCGAGCGCCTCCGTCCGCCGTCGATGGCTCCTGGCGCGGCTGCGGCCATTCTGTTTGCGGCTCTGGGCGATGCCGATCCCGCACCTCTCCTAACGGCGATTCCAATCGCGTCGATCCGCGAATGGCTTCGCGAACTCGACTCACCAACGAGCCTCTTCGCCTCCACGCCGCCTCTGCAATTGCCCGGCGAAGTGAAGACCGCGCTCCAACGGGCAGCCTCTCACTTTGGATGGAAGGATCCCCCCACAGTTTGGCTCGCCGCGCAGGCCGTGCTCAAGCTATTGCCTGGCGGGTGGATCTCCGGCACAGTGGTCAAGCGCGCCCGCGCCACTCTGCGAATTCTCGAAAACGAGCAACTCCGCGAGCCACAGAATCGAACCGCCAAACTGCACGACCCCTCCACCTCTCAATTCGTATTCGACGACGACGAGAGCGGCGCGCCACAGCAACGCTCACTCGGGGACGGATCGACCAATCCAGCGCCGCACGACGAGGTGAAATTCCCTCGCATGAGCGCGCCAGTCATTGAAGTGCACTCACCCGAGCAGGCATCAACTCTGAATGAGTCAGCCGCCGTTACCGCGCCGTTGGCCGTCAAACCGCCGGAATTACTCACTGCAAAACAGCCCATCATGGGCGAGGCCACGCAAGCCGCAGGCTTGTTCTTTCTGATTAACGTCCTTCACTCGCTCGGCATCGTTCGCGCACTCGAAGCCTCCCCTGCGCTTGCTGAATCCAATCTTGCGGTCCACGTTCTGCGTCAACTCGCAGCTGAAGCCGACGTCCCTGAAGACGATCCGATCCTGCTCTGCCTTAGCCCGCAGCAACCGGAATTCGCACTACCCGAAGAGATCATTGCAAATCTCCCGTCGCAATCTGAAGTCTGGCCAAAGGGACTTTTCGCCTCGCGCCGCGCCGGATTCGACAGCGATTGTTTTCTCCGCGTGTGGATACTCGCAACAAGAAGATGGCTCTGGCGCATGGGACGACTCACACTCCGCCAAGTGGTCAATCGCGATGGCCGCGTCTGGCGCACGCGCACTGACATCGACGTCACATTTCCGCTCGCCGCAGCCGACCTGCGCATCCGCCGCATCGGTCTCGACATTGACCCCGGCTGGCTGCCGTGGTTTGGCGAATGGGGCCGAGTCGTGCGCTTCCACTACCGCGATCGCGAACCGGAGGGGCCTGCATGATCCATCGCGGCGAAAGCGCAGTTATCGAAGGTCAACTGGACTCCTTCGCCTTCGTCCTCACCGGCCTCGCGCGCCTGGCCAACTCCTGTGAGACGCTCGACGAGAGCATCCAGGAGCGCATGCGAGCCATTGCCGCCCGCCGCATCGACGGCCGCAGAAGCCTGCTCTCGGCCTTTCAGGAATACCTGCGCGATCCCGGCGAAGGTGATTCGGCGCTGGTTGAAGCGGCCCGTCATTTCAGGTTGCAGACAGTCGAGGTTCTTGCCATTCGCCTGGCGATTGCCGCCGAACAGGATCTGCTGATCGGCCACCTCCTCTCGCATCTGCAACAACCCCTCGCGCTCAGCCGCCCCACCGTCGGCCTAGTCGCGCAGGCTTATGCAGCCGACGATCTGCACCAGGCAATGCACCTCTTGGGCCAAGGCAATGCCGTCCGTTGCGGCCTGTTGCAGTTCTGCGGCGACGATCTTCCGCTGCCTGAGCGCCAAATGCGCACTCCGCTGCCCACCGCTCTCGCTTTGCAGAGAATGGAGAGCGCATGGCCCGGAGCCGCGCCCATTACATTCGATCAGGTTCCGGTTCCGTTGGGCGCGACCTCCCAAGCCCGCGCCGCCGAGTTGGCCCGCCGTCTGCACACATCGGAAGGCGCAAGCCCTTCGCTCGTGATCCGCTGCGGCGACGCCCTGGAGGCACGCTCCGCTGCCTCCGTGGTCGCATCCCACTGCGGTATGCGAGCGGTTCTCATCCACGCCGATCAACGGTTGGGCATGGCTCCATGGCTCGTTCTCAACGGCCTCATTCCGGTCTTTGCGCAATGGCTCGTGTCGGGCGAACATAAGACGGTTCCGGTCATTCCCGGATTCATCGGGCCTCTCATCATGCTGACCGGCCCCGAGGGCGAATTTGAATCCGACGATCGCAACGTTCTCGACTGGCGGCTTGAGATTCCCTCCGCAGCCGAGCGCACCCAACTCTGGGTCGAAGCGATCAGCGACCGTGCGCTGGCCAGCCGTCTGGCCCTTGCGCATCGCCACGCAGCCGGACGCATCGCGACTCTCGCCGCGAAGGCGAAGGAGGAGTGCGCTGCCCTTGCAACCAGCGGCGATGGCTCGACACTCACCTTTTCGCACATCCGCGCTGTCTCGCGCCGCGGTGACGCGGTGGGGTTGGGCGCTTTCGCTGAATTGATCCCCGATGAAGTTGGCGACGAAGCCTTAGTCGCAAACGCCACTTTACGCCACGAATTGGAATCGCTCGTCACGCGCTGCCAACTGCGCGAAGACTTTTCCCGCTCGCTCGGACCTTCACTTCAAGCGCGCTATCGCCCTTCGGTGCGCGCGCTCTTTGTAGGCCCTTCGGGCACTGGAAAGACGCTCGCCGTGGCATGGCTCGCCACACGATTGGGCCTTCCGCTCTTTCGCGTCGATCTCTCGGCCGTCACCTCAAAATACATCGGAGAAACCGAGAAGAATCTCAGCCAGTTGCTTGCTCGCGCCGAGCAGAATGAAGTGCTGCTGCTCTTCGACGAGGCCGACTCGCTCTTTGGCAAGCGCACTGACATTCACGAGGCCAACGACCGCTTCGCCAACGCGCAGACCAACTACTTACTCC
>CAZGHZ010000130.1:0-9508 GCA_964525655.1 uncultured Occallatibacter sp. | reverse complement strand
ATGACGTCAAGCTTCCCCTGCTGGAGGATTCCGCCTCAATCCAGATCGCAATCTCCCAGATCGTGGCTGCCTCTCTCAGCAACCGCCTCGATGCGCGCCGCACTGGCCTCCTCCTCTACGCCCTCCAGATCGCCTCGCAGAATATCGATCGCGCGTCCTCCCTTGAGGATTCCGAAACCGTCCACTCCATGACCGTCACCGGCGAAGGCGACGAACTGGCCCCGGAAAAGGAAATCTGCGAACCCGCCGATTGCGCAAGCTGCAATCGGCGTGATTCATGCGAAGACTACGATCCCGATGAAGACGAGTAGCTGACTTAGTGCGCGGAGGTCAGATGAGCCGGGTGCCCCAGGTCCGGACTTTCGGATCTGGGATACCACGAACCTCAGAGCGATTTGAACCCTCACTCCTCCCGCAGCAGGATCAGAGGATCCACCGACAGCGCGCGCTGGGCCGGAATCCACGTCGCCACCAGGCCCAGCAAGGCCATCGCAACGACCACTCCGCCGAGCACCACCGGATCGCGCGGCGTCGCCTGATAGACGATGAAGGCAAGCACACGCGTAGCCAACACTCCCAGCAGCAAACCCGCCGCTGAGCCGATAGCCAGCAGTTTAACCGCCCGTCCCAGCGCCGTCCGCAGCACCTCTCGCTTCTGCGCGCCGAGGGCGATGCGGATTCCCAGCTCCCGCAGCCTCTTGCTCACCGAGTACGCAGCCATGCCAAAGATTCCAGTGATTGACAGCACCGCGCCCAACGCGCCCAGCACGCCAAGCGCCAGGGTGGCCATCCTGGACGGAAACAGCACCGTGCCCAGCAGTGAGTTCCACGTCTCGATGCTCGTGGGCAGCGCCGGTTCCACTTCGCGAACTTTATTCCTCATCAGTGCTGCAAGTTCCCGCGGATCGCGATGCGAGCGCACCACTATGTACGCCTGGGTCTCGGGCGATTGCAGAGACGAGAGAAAGATCGCCGGCTGTTGATCTTCATTCAGGCTCAGATACTTTCCATCTTCGACGACGCCCACAACCTGAAGGCGCTTTCCATCCTGCATCCTGCAAAACCCGCCGACCGCGCCGGTCACCGATCCGAAGATCTGCCGGGCAAACTCTCGATTCACCACCGCTACGGCCGATGCGTCCTTGGTATCGTTCCAGGCGAAGTCTCGCCCTGCCAGCAGCGACGTGCCGGCCGCACCAAAATATCCCGGAGATACCTCATATTTGTAGGGCTCGCCTGCAATATTTGCTTTGATCAAGTCCCTGGTCTCATCCTTGAAGATATTCACCCTCGCGCCCGAAGCGTAGACCAATGGCGGATAGCCATTCACCAGGCCCACATGCTCGACGCCGGGAATCGTCCCCATGGCTTCGATCAACCGCTTCTGCATTGGCAGCACCTCGTTGCCGCTGTAGCCAATAGTCGCCAGGTTCGCGCTCGCGAGCATCGTGTTGTCCGGTTCAAAGCCGAAGTTGCTGTGCAGTGAGCGCTCCAGCCCGCGAACGGCGACCATCGAAGAAGTCACGAGAACGGCGCAAAGCGCAATCTGGACCACAAGCAGCGCGTCGCGCATCGTAATCCTCCGCCCCATCCTGCCTGCCGATCCCGCTTTCACAATCTCATATGGATTGGCCCTGAAGACCTGGCGCACTGGAACAATCGAGAAGAGCAGGCCGCTCACCAACACCAAAACCAATGCAGCCAGGTATAGTTTTGCATCGGGAGTTACAGGCAAATGGACTGGAGCACCGGCAGACGGCTGCCATGTAGCCAGCTTTCGCAACAGAACCATACTGACCTCCAGCCCAATCGCGCCGCCGGCAAGAGAGATCAACAGCGCCTCGCTCAGCAGGTGCCTCAGAATGCGCGTCCGACTCGAACCAAGCGCGAGCCGCAAGGCGATCTCCTTGGAGTGATCGGCAGCGTGAGCCGCAAACAGGCTGCCCAGATTGGCGCACGCGGCAAGTAGGACCAAGCCGGCCAGCAGCGTCAATCCCGCGACGAAGGCCTTTACCGCTCCACCAAAGAGAGTGAGCCCCTGACGATTCAGCGGAGAGTTTTTGTGTACCACCTGTTTGGGATAACTCTTCTCCAGCAATGCGCCTATAGCATTCACGTCGGCGGAAGCCTGAGCCTGACTGACTCCCGGCTTCAGATGGCCGAAGGCCTCAAAAAGCCCCCACGTGTTCTCACGCCCCTGCAACCCAGCCGCCGATTCAATGTTGACAATCGGAGCCATAAAATCGGGAGAGACAAACATCAGCGTACCCTGGAAGCCGGGCGGCGCCACGCCGATCACCGTGAAAGGATGCTTGTCGATCTGAATCGCGCGGCCCACCACGTTGCGGTCATCGTGAAACCGCGTGTGCCAATACGGGTAGGTCAGCACGACAAAAGGAGCGCTGTCTGGCCCGCGCACATCGGAACTATGAAAGAACCGGCCAAGATATGGTTGAACCTTGAGCACGTCAAAATAGTTTCCCGTTACCGCAAAGCCGGTGGACAACGATGGATCGTTGCCCGTATCCAGTCCCACGAAGGCGAAGTTGAAGGCCGCAAGATCCTCGAAGCTCCGGTTGCGATCCCGCAGATCGAGATAGTTTGGATAGGCCTGGAACCCGGAACCGTCTCCGTACGTCGTTCCATAGAGGTTCTCTGCCTGGGGCACATTCAGGGGGCGCAGAATCAGAGCATCCATCAATCCGAAGACCACCGCGTTTGCTCCGATGGCCAGAGCCAGCGTCAATACGGCTGTGATTGTGAAGCTGGGCGAACGGCGCAACTGGCGCAGGGCGACTTGCAGGTCTTTTAGCAGATTGGTCAATGTCCATCTCCGGGCGGCGGGTCTGCCTGTGAGGGGTTAGAGCATTTCAAGAACCAAAGCCAAAAACTTGCAAGCCAATGATAAAAAAGCATATCGATCGATCTGACGGGTAGGCTCCAACCGCCGGGTGTGTCCATTATCGCCCGAAGATGTCCGCTAATGAACAGGGTAGCGCCGTACTCGCCGGAGCGCACACGACTATGGCACGTAAGGACTTCAGAGCTTCGCGCTCGGTCCTGTTTCCACTTGTCATGCGCAGGTTTATGATGGAGCCTCAAGGGAATCGCGTCGCATTGTCAAGACTACGAGCCCATCCCACGCAATGATTCGCGCGAAGCGCGGTCCTGCCGGACGCGCAGTCCCTCGGAGGTCATCATGAGCAAGGATCAACCCGTTTCGGCGCGCAACCAGGGCCGCCGCGAATTCCTTAAGGCAGGCGGAGCGATCACCGCCGCGTTGCTTGCGCCATCGGCTGCGCTGGCCGACGCACCCAAAGCCCTCCCAAATCTTCCGTCGAACCCCAAGACACTGGCCGCCATGCCTACGCGCAACCTGGGAAAGACCGGCTATCGCGTGGGCATCTTTTCGCTGGGCGGACAGGCAGCCCTCGAACACCCCAACAACTTCGAAGCCGCCGTGCCGATCATCGAATGCGCTCTCGACCTCGGCGTGAATTACATCGATACCTCGTCGATCTACGGCGGGCCCGATCGCTGGAGCGAGCAGTACGTCGGCAAAGTGATGGAGCATCGTCGCAGCGAGGCCTTCATCGCGACAAAAACCAAAGAGCGCACCCGCGAAGCCTCGATGCGCATGATCGACAAATCTCTGCAACTGCTCCAGACCGATCATGTGGACCTTTGGCAGTTGCATGACATCGGAACCATGACCGATGTCGATGCCGTCTTTGCCAAGAGCGGCGCATTGGAGGCGCTCGTCGAGATGCAGCAGCAGAAGGTAGTGCGCTATCTCGGCATCACCGGCCACTACCGCCCCGAGGCGCTGATGGAGTGCATCAAGCGCCATCCCTTCGACACGGTCTTGATGGCTATGAACGCCGCCGATCCGCATCACTTTAGCTTCAATCAGGAGCTGCTGCCGCTGGCCGTCGAGCGCCAGATGGGCATCATTGGAATGAAAGTGCCGGCCCGCGGAAGAATCCTTTCGACATGGACGCCGCCGCCCATCGAGCAACAGAAGCACTCCTGGGAGGGAATGGTCCTTGCGCCGACACCTGGCACCATCACCATGCGCGAGGCCATGTACTACACCCTCTCGCGCCCGGTGAGCACGGTCATCATCGGCTGCGACTCAATCGCCCAGCTCGAAGAGAATGTGCAACTGGCCCGCGATTTCACGCCGCTGAGCGACAACCAGGCAGCCAGCTTAGTTGCCCGCGCCGAGCCGGTCTCGAAGCCCTCGCTCTTCTTCCGTTTCTACGACCGGCCGTAGAACTGGTTGCACAAGATCGGCTTGGAAAGGGCACGGCTTTTGCCGGGCCAGAGGAGAAGCATGAACAGCGGGGCTTTAACCCCCGAGGGATGTTCTTCAATCGGCTCCGATAGTTTATACAACCGACCCCAAAGTGCGAAGTCGCGCGGTCATGGCCAGGTACGGAAGTACCTGCACGAGGCTGAAACGAGGCAAGGATACAAAATAGAGAGGAGTCTTAGCTCCTCCCCGCGATACTAGACTTCGATTGTTCATTAGAAGAAACGAGATTAGGTAACTCAAGCAAATCTACGCAAGCGGCGAAAAGTAACTTCCTAACGGGAAGCTGAGTTACGCGCATTCCCGTGCCCGTAATCTTGTGCAATAATCCCACCCAAACTAGGATTCTTGGCAGAATCCAAAACTCTGATATTTGTGAAGTGAGGCTGTGATGGGCACGCGTAAAGCCGGAATCTGTTCAAGGGAACTGACCGCGCCGCTACAGCATTCAGAAGATGCTGTGGAAGGCCAAGGGAAACTAAATAAGATAAAGATGTTTCGAGTTTTCCCGATTCTATCTATCTCTTTGCTGAGCGTATTGTCACTTTTCAGTCCACTGAAGGTCCTTGCGGATCCGATCGGAACGATTGTCAACTTGGAGCTTACGGGCACGGGGAAATTGAGTTACGGGAGCGATGCGACCTATCCCTACTATCTCAGCGTTGACGGTAGTTCAAATCAACTTGAGGGAATGTGCATCAGCTACGATAATGAAATCGATCAAGGCGAGAGCTGGATCGCGGAAGTCACTGCGGTCACTGGTTCGCTTCAACAAGAAGCCGCCTGGCTTTTCAACGACGCGAACCTCTCTATTCTGGCTGGGAACGACGCTCAGGCGATCGACGATCAGTGGGCAGCCTGGGAGATCTTCTCCGTCAATGCGCAAAATGCTACCCCGCCCGACGCGGGCGCGGCAACCCAATTGACCGCCGCGGAGTCCGCTGTAGCCCTGGGTGCGGAACCGGAGTCTTTCTACCAGCAGTACATTATCTACGTTCCGCAATCGGGATGGCCCGCGGGAAAAGATGTACCCCAGGATTTCTTGGGATACGCAGATTTCCAGGACGGACCCGATGTGCCGCACGCGCCTGAGCCTAGCAGCCTGATCCTGCTTGGGAGTGGCCTGCTGAGCTTTGTGGCTGTTCGGGCTCGGCTCCGCGGAAGGCGCGACTCTTGATTGGTCTCTCCCCGATCGCCTGGAGCGTGTTGTCCTAAAAAAGCAGTTGTCTAGCAGAGATGCGCCAGTTTCAAAGTGTTTTCGGGGACGATGGGGTGTGATCCTGGCCACGATTTAGTCGAGCAGGGGCTTGCATCTGTCCGCCGCCAGCGACTTCTCCGCAACTCGTCTCACGTGGCTGAGGGCCGCGCGGATATTGGCGATCAGAGCCAAAAGGCTAAAGAATGCATCTCACCTTATTCCCTCAGTAATCAGAAGCTGAGATCGCACTCATGATGGCTCACTCGCCGCCGATGACCCAAGTGAGCGGCTCTTAAGGCTCAGAGGCTTCCAATGGACAGAATCCATTTCACGTTTCGTTCCAACGGTTTGGGATGGGCAGGGGGACGGCTGGTGAAGGTGGCCGCGTTGGCATTGGCGGTGGCCATGGCAGTTCCCTCCGGCGCGGTGGAGAATCGCTCTATCAAGACGCGAGTCGCGCCTGTCTACCCCGAGATCGCCAAGCGCATGAAGATCTCCGGCGAGGTCCGCCTCGAGGTTACCGTGGACCCCGAAGGCAAGGTAACCGATGTCAAAAAGCTCAGCGGAAACACCATGCTCTCGGCCGCCGCCGAGGACGCAGTGCGCAAATGGAGATTTGAGCCCGGCGTCGATACTGCAACGGTGGAAGTGACGCTCAACTTCACTCTTTCGCAGTAGCTTGAGCTGCGGATGTTGTGCGAGATGATCCAGCAAGCCGCCGCGTCTCGATCGCGCCTTATGCGCCGTTCTTCGACCGTTCCCCGAAGGCGGAAGCTGCTCACATCGAGAACCACTTGTTTTGTTTATTAGGGAAGCGCCTCCTCGGTTCTACCCCTCAAAGGTTGAACCCGGCGGCAAAGCGGGCAAATGGAAGCAGTCGATGCAATACCGGTTCACGACCAGATCTCCGACGCAGCTGGCGCCGTGGTGCTCTCCATTGCAGTGATTGACCCGGACGATCAATGCCGCAAGGAGGTTGCCGTCGCGCTTGCAGGCTTCCAGGGCACAACGGTGCGGGAGTACTCATCGTTTCCTGCCGACCTCGACGATCTGCCTCAGATGCTGGAAAAGCGCTACGATGTCGTCCTCATTGGCATCGACAGCGACCCGGAATACGCCTTCGATGTGGTCGAGAGCATCTGCGCTCACAACTCGACTGCGGTGATGGTGTACTCGGTGCAAACCCAATTGGAACTGGCCATCCGCTTCATGCGCGCGGGCGCCCGCGAGTTCCTAACTGTGCCTCTGCTGCGCGCCGACATGGTTGGCGCACTGGCGCGTGCCTCAATCCGGCGTTCGGCGGGCTGCCATGGCAAGAGAGGCGGCAGAAGGCTCTTCGTCTTTCTCGGCTCAAAAGGCGGCTGCGGAGTCACCACCATCGCCGCCAATTTCGCCGTCGCTCTGGCGCAGGAGTCTGGCCAGAGAACTCTGCTGATCGACTTCGGGCTCCCGCTAGGAGACGCGGCGATCAATCTGGGGATGGTCTCTGAATACTCGACCGCCAACGCTTTTCACGATTCCAGCCGGCTGGATCCGAATTTCCTGCGCTCGCTGCTGGCCAAGCACAGCTCGGGGTTGTGCGTGCTCGCGGCTCCCGGCGAGTTCTCGCCTGCGCAGCCCTCCAACGAAGCAATCGACAAGCTGCTGACTGTGGCGCGGCAATCCTTCGACTATGTGGTCGTCGATGCGGGATCGCGAATCGATTTGAGAGGCACGTCCCTCTTCGACGATTCGGCCAACGTCTACCTGATCACGCAGGTCGGCGTCTCGGAGTTGCGCAACTCCAATCGGCTGATCACCCAGTTCTTCTGCGCGCGCAATCGCAAGCTCCAGATCGTGCTCAACCGGTATACGCCTCAGGCTCTGGTCTTCGATGAGAAACAGATCGCCAAAGCCCTTACCCGGCCCGCCCATTGGAAGATTCCCGACGACTATGCCGCGGCCCGGCGCACGCAAAACACGGCCAAGCCGGTTGCGCTTGAGGACTCGCCGATTTCGAAGGTCATCCGCCGGATGGCCAGAACGGCCTGCGGCCTGCCTGCCAACCCTGAGAAGAAGGGCTTCTTCCTCTTCCGCAAGGAGTTCTGGTCTTCTTCCAAGCCAGCCCGCGAGCCAGCCGAAGCCGCGGAAGGGTAGATCTCGCATGAAAGGTATAAATGCGCCCTTAGTTTGTACACCTTTCAATAGTCGCCCCAAGGACCAGAGCCAAACCCGTTTTTTGCGACGGTCGCTTTTCATATGATCGCTCCACGGGTCATATTTTGCCCCTTACCCTTCTCCCCAATGCACCTCTCATGCTTTTTGGAATGTTCTCGCCTTGACGCAGGGCGTTGCCCAATGAGACCATCTCGGGAATGCAAGGCCTTGTCAGTGTTTCTCGTCTTCGAATGTGCCTTTCGCAGAGATTACAGATCCGCAAAGCCGCTGGAGGGGCATGGAATAGCAGGGCGATAGCATTTGGACTCTTAGCGGCTTGTGCGGCACTCGCTTTGTGGGCTATTTACACAATTCCGTCTCCGGGCACATCGGTTGCGATCCTTGGTGGGGTTGCGGCGCTTATGACCACCAGGACAGACATGCGCCCCCTTGAAAAGGCCGGCTATATCGCAGTCATCACCATTCTGCTTGTTGCCGAGATTGCGGCAATACGAAAGAATGATGCAGAGATCCAGAACGACAGATTGGTTCAGAATAGGAACTATCAGACCTTGAGGCGCCAGACCCAGGAATTGAGAGATCAGGCCGCGTCAATTCTATCCAATACAGAAACAGTGATTAAAGATGGTCAGGTGCAGTTCAAGGAGACGACATCACGGCTCAGGAAAGAGGAAAAGTCTCTTCAGACGACGGTTGATCAGACCGGCCCTCATGCAGATCTCCAATATAAGAATTTGCTTCCTGGTGAGGGCGAGGGCCCGAATCCCAAAGCTCCCCCGCTACCCTTTGTGCCCGACCGCTCATATCATCTGTGGGTTTTGTTGAATAATGCCGGAAACGATACGGCTACTCTTCGATCATTTTTCGGAAAAACCTACGTCGCGAAGCCTATAGATAAAGCCGCTCAAAAAACGATAGAGGAGAAGTTCGAGGATGACTGGAGAACCAGAGAAATGAAACCGACGAGCCTTTTTAGCCCCGGACAAGATGGTGTTAGCGAGATGAATACAACGCCGCTGTCGGAGGCCGATATCGTTGACATAAAGGCGAGGCGGAAAGCTCTCTATTATTTGATGCGTTTTGAATTTTCAGATAAAAAAGGCATCTGGTTTTCCGATTACTGCTTTGGTATTCAGAATCCCGGTCAGTACCTCGGTCTCAGTTGGCCATGCTGGGAACACAATCGAGTGCGATACAAACCTAAGCAGCGGTAAGTATCCAGCATTTCCACGTAGGAGGGGGCTCCGTTGTCTCGCTTTTGCCCGCAGGACTATCGCAAAGAACCTACTTCTCCGCGCCGTGGCACTTCTTGTACTTCTTCCCGCTGCCGCAGGGGCAGGGATCGTTGCGGCCTACCTTTTCGCCGGTACGGCGCTGCTTGGGCTGACTCGCGTCACCGGCGCCGGCCATGCTGGCCGCTTGCAACTCACGCTGCTTCTTTCGCTGGAACTCCTTCTCCAGCGCGTCGATGGTCGTCGAGGGCTGGCGCGTGGAGATCCCAATCTCTCTCGGCGCTGCATCGAGAGTGATCGGCTGCGAGGCGCTCGCTACCGGCGGAGCCTTGGGAACCTCGCGCCGTGGCTGGGGCGGGCCATCGACCGGCTGCCCGTCCTGGCCCAGGATCTGCATTCTGAAGAGGAAGCGGACCGTGTCTTCCTGGAACTTGAGCATCATCGCTTCGAACATGTCGAAGGACTCGCGCTTGTATTCGACCAGTGGATCGCGCTGCGCATAGCCGCGCAGATTGATCCCCTCCTTCAGATGGTCCATCGAAAGCAGGTGGTCCTTCCACAGCCCGTCGATCACGCTCAGCATCACCATCCGCTCGTGATAGCGCA
>CAZGHZ010000129.1:0-9693 GCA_964525655.1 uncultured Occallatibacter sp. | reverse complement strand
TCGCGGTTCCCGCCGCGGGGACGTATGGAAACTCGGGCCGCAATATTCTTCAGGGTCCGGGCACAAAGACCGTGGATTTCTCGCTCTTCAAGGATACTCACCTGACCGAATCGAAGGTTCTGCAACTGCGCGCCGAGGCCTTCAACCTCGCCAACACGCCGCAGTTTAATAATCCTGCCGCAACCGTGGGAACCTACAACTCGACAACCGGAAAGTGGAGCAATGGCTTTGGAACCATCTCCTCGGCAGCGTCTGAATCAACCTTTCAACGGACCGAACGTCAGATTCAGTTTGCCGCGAAGATCACCTTCTAGCCACCCTGGCGGCGTTCATAACATCGACCGCCGCCAGTCACTTAAATAACGAAAAGTGCCATCCCCGCACAACACTTTCCGCACATCCCCAACGGAGGCCTTCACACATGGAAATCACCACGCGCAGCCTTTGGACTTTGATCCATGGCATGGGCTTCGGCGCGCTCTATTTGCTTGCCGGCTCTGGAGCTATTGTCGCGCTTTATCGACAGTATTCAACCAATGCTCCATCGCAATCTGAACCAGGCGGAGACCGCTTCTTCGGCATCTATCTCACCGTCATGGCCGCCCTTGCCTGGCTCACCGTTCTCTCTGGAACCTACATCATCTATCCGTGGTATCGAGCTGCCGCTCCCGCTGGAACGACAAATCTTGCCGCATACCCTCGTGCTCTCCTGCTTTCCCATCCTGCCACGAAGCAGTGGCACCTGATAGGAATGGAATGGAAAGAGCACGTCGCGTGGCTTGTGCCAATCGCAATTACCATGGCTGCGTTCATTGCCATCAAATATGCCCGTGATCTTAGAAATCATTCGCAGTTACGATATGCTCTCCATGGATTTGTCGTCATCTCGCTCCTCGCGGCGGGCATTGCCGGATTCTTCGGTGCGATGCTCGACAAGAATGCTCCCGTCGATGGCGGCCAAACCATTCAGTTGGTTCAAGGAGAAAAGGAATGAGTACACAAGTTGCAGTTACTCAGGAGAATACGACCGCCGTAACGAATGGCTCTGGCGCCGCCGCCATTCTCTCGGCTGGCATCGGATCGTTTGCCGTTGCACTCTTTGCTATAGCGGCTGATAAATCAACATTTGTAAAAGACCTATTTGTCCTTTACAAACCAACCGGAGCTCTTTCCGGCGAAACCACTGCGGCCATTCTTCTCTGGCTCGCGGTATGGGCAATCTTGAATTGGCTCTGGCGAAGGCGAAACGTCTCTCTGCCGCGCATCAACGCCATTGCGCTTGTGCTGCTTGGTCTCAGTCTGTTGTTGACATTTCCGCCTATAGGGGACTTGTTCTAGGGGATCGCACGGTTCGAGCGGCGTTGGCAGCGTCGAGTCGCATATTCGATCGAACCGGCAACCGCGTTGCTGAAGCTTGCACATATTTGGGCGTGCCATGATATTCGAGAGAAATGAGGAGTGCCACTGAGGATGATCAAGATCTGCTTCGGCGCAATCCTCCTGCTGTTTCTGAATGCCTACAGGCTGTCTGCCCAGGCCGGCCCTCCATTCCAAACAGACGACCCGACACCGGTAGACCTCGGTCACTATGAGGCGTATATCTTCGGCACGGTAGATGGAACTCCGGCGGAATATGATCCGGTGGGACCGGCGTTTGAGTTCAACTGGGGAGCTATCCCCAACGTGCAGCTTCATGCCACAGGCAGAATCTTGGATGGAATCGCAACTTGGCCTGTTACCGTCAACCGAGGATCAAACGGATGCGAATCGGCAAACACTAGCCGACTTCGCGGGACCGATATCGGTCGAGTTTTCAACCACACACTCAGACAGTATTGTTCAAATGCGTCTCTGCTGCCTGAATAGGCACCTGCTCGCGAATCTGAGTTCCCATTGCCAATGTCTCCAAGATGGCCTCTCGCGTGTTCGGTCCGAACCGCATTGCGTTGTTGCGATACTCGATCAGATCAATTTCAATTTAACGGGCCTCCACTGAAGGCCGGGCAACCTTGTACATCTCGGCTGCGATCCGATCGAATAGCGCCCAGCGATCATCGCCTTCAGCGTAGACATTGAAATGAGACCTGTCCGGCAGGAATGTGAAATGTGGATCGCCGCCGAGCCGGTTGAGTGTGGACTCCAGGCTGTGCGCTGCTCCATCCAAATAGAAGGTGTCGTCTGTGCCCACGACGAGGTGTATCTTGCCTCGAAGGTCCGCGCCGATTGTCTTCCAATTGGCGTTCAGGTATTCGGCGATGTCGTAGTGACTGCGCCAATAGGCAGCAACATTTGGGTCGATATCGCCGGTGATGCGGTTGAAAAGAGGCTGAGGCCGCCCGTCGGCCCCACGCGGTGAGAAGACCCATTCAAAGGAGCCAATTTGGCCGCCATATTCTCCCAGCACTGACTCCATGCCGGCAAGTTGCTGCATAGACGCGAGTGGCTTTCCGTGATCGCGGAGGATCGGAGTTGGAGTGCCATCCGGGCTCCGAAAGAAGTTCGCATGAGGCGTATAGAGATCGATGGTGCTGAAGAAATGAAAATTGCTGGGGTCGGGTGAAGTCGACCATGTTCCGCCAAAGACTTTCGGATAATGAGTCTGAAGCCAAAGCGTTGCCCAACCTCCAGAGGAATGTCCTTGCAAAAAGCGCCCGGAGGTGCGCGCATCCATGCGATAATCCGCTTCGATTTTGGGAATCAACTCCGTGGTCAACGCTTCGCCCCACGGTCCATTATTTGCAGAATCTGCAAACTCGTGCGTGCCTGTCGGGCTGCTTTCGTCGAGCAATACCCAGATCATCTCCGGCATTTTTCCCTGCTTCATGCGGTCATAGAGAACAGGCACAAAACGTGCGCGTAACCCTTGCAGTGTGCCGCCGAAGCCATGCGTGAAGTAGACGGCAGGATAGGTGTCTTTGGGATGGCTCCCATAGCCGGGTGGCAAAAGAACCCATCCTCGCATATGGATGTCGCGGCCCCAAAAGCGTGTAAGCACGGGACTGACAAAGTCCAGCGGCTTGAGTGCCGCTGCCACATCGGGCCGCTGCGCGAGCGGATCGGGCGGCTCTGGGACGACTTGTGAGAGTGTGAGCGAAGGAAATGCGGAGAGTGGGAGATCGATGGAGGTTGGTACGCTGAGCAAATCGCCGGGAGCACGGCCGTTGTAGTTATAACTATGGTGGACATCGAGGATGGCTTGCACACGATAAGGCCCGGCCGCGGCCTGGGATAACGGCCTCGGATAGACAAGGTCGTCGGCATCAACATCGATCTGCTCTCCGGGTGAAAGGCTCCGAAGCTCCTTAGCAACAATGGTCACGCCGGTCGGTGCCATCATGTTCATGTCAACGGAAGAGCCATCACCGGAGGGCGGAGCAATGAAAAGAAGCAGCCTCCCCGAAACTGGGTCCTTGAAGTTCGTGCCAAGTGAGACATGAAAGAACAAATGTGAAGGCGATGCGCCAGCGGCTTGTGCATGTGCTCCCTCAGAAGCAACTGAAGATGCAAGCAGCATTGCGCTGAATGTGACCCTAGTGGAGATCCTCAGCATCTGGCCGAAGTTATCAGGGAAGCGTCTCATTCTCTTATGTAACCTTTCTCAGCCATGCGAGCGCCGAGGCGGCGAAACGCTTGATCGGATACAGTTCTTATCCCGTTGGCGGACACGAAACGGTTGTAGAAGTTGAAAAGCGCGCACGATGCAATCGCGTAGAAGATTGAGGTATCATCCCATCCGGAGGCATGAAGCGCGGCAATGTCATGCTCGTCGATGGAACCAGATTCAAGCGTTATCTTGCCCACAAAACGAAGGATCTGCTTGTCTCTCTCCGGCAAAGCTGAACCATCGAGATCACGAATGGCACTCCACACCAGCGCTTCATCGTTGTAGAGTTGGGCCGCTACCGCAGCGTGAGCTTTCATACAGAATTCGCAGCAATTGAGAGACGAAGTGTAGGCCGCGATCAACTCGCGTAAAGCCGCACTGATGGGAGCTTCTTCAAACATGATTTCGTGCGACAAGCGACAAAGATGCTCGGCAATTCGAGGCCGGAATGCCAGCAGGTTCCAGATGCGCCAGTACTCTGTCCCCGAAGAGTTTGCGGCGGCAATTAGGTCAGAATACGGACTGGCTTGGGGATTGTTCTCAACATCTCTGAGAAACATTGAATCCGGCACTCGTCTTTCTGCAACTTGTGTTTTATCTAACCCGACTATGTTCATTGAGAGCTCCCTTGAGAGATTGTCGCGTCGCTGTGGCTTGCCCCATTACATTCGTCATAGAGCGCCAGCAATTCCTGCGACTTCAGTCCAAATGCATTGGCCACGCGGTTGAAGGTCGCGAAGAGCGCGGCAACATGGATGGCCTCTGCAATCTGCAACTCGTTCCAGCCGTCTTGTTGAAGCTTCAAAACATCGGCGCGACTGACTTCGTGTGAGTTATCATTTACCTTCCGTGCGAAGTTCAGAAGCGCCTGCTCGGGAGCAGACAATGCCGATGAACACAGGTTATTACTCTGGATCGCCAAGAGAGCCTGTGCGGAAGCTCCATGAATGCGAAGAAAATAGCCATGACTGTCCGCGCAGTAGGGGCAGAGGTTTTGCTCCGAAACCAGCGTCGCGATCATTTCCTTGTGCCTTCGGATCAAGGCTCCATTTGCAAAGATCAGGCTCTCTGACAAGTCCATCATGTGCTTGAGTAGCGGCGGATGAGTGGCGAAGCACTTCAGAATCCCGGGCACATCCGGCCTGCCGAAGTGTGTGCGAAAGTGATCGTAGAGTGCGGCCACCTCCGCATTGGCCGCGCTCTCTTCGACAGGTGACAGGTTTGTCGCCACGACGCGCACAGGCACTCGAACAGCATCAGCGACCATCTCGTACTCAGGTAAGCCCATTCCGACTCCCACTAGAAGTCGAGCCTTGCCGCGAATTGGAAGGCGCGTGGTCCGCCCGAACCAAAGAAGCCTCCGGCTGTGCTGACAGGCGAGTAGAAATTGGTCTGCACCGCCTGCGCGGGTTGACCGTTTCCTGCCGGCTGATAGGGGCTGATGGAGATATTGCGCCCGGCATAATTGGCGTTGCTTGATCCGCGAATGTTTGTTTCGTTAAACAAATTGAAGCCTTCGCCGATAAGGCTGAGCTTGCCACGATCGCCTAGCGTGATTTCCTTTTTCAACCGCAAATCGAGTGAGCTGAAGGGACTGGAATAATTCACGCCGCTCGGCACATTCTGCAGTTGGCCGCCGGCATTGCACGGAAACGCAGCTGGGCACGCCGGCAGAGCATTCCAGCGATTGATTGCAGCGTTTAGCTGATTGCTGTTCTTGATCTCGCGCCCGATCGCGTTACGCGGCAGCAGTGGCAACCGCGAACCGCTCGCTCCGCTGTTGTTGGCTGTTCCCGGCAAGAAAGTATCCGCCGCGACGCCCGAACCATAGGTGTAGATCGGCGCAAGCGACAGCTTCCACGGCAACTGCGTCTCACCGTAGAGCGTCAACCGATGACGCTCATCTGTGACTGCGTAGCCCTTTTCCATGCGCAGGTTGTTAATGCCTTCGACCAGATCAACCTGCTCGTCCGAATTGTTGTTGGCAAGCTGATCGTCATCGGAATAGTCAAAGGTCTTGGAGAGCGTGTAGCTGATGTTGAACTGGTAACCGACGCGGCCCAACTTGGCAGGACGATGCTGCACGCTGGCAATCAATCCGTCGTACCACGACTTGCCTTGTGATTGCAGCAGAGCGATGCTATCCGAAATGCCGCTCAAGGGGTCGGTGATGGTGCAGGGGATGTTGTCTCCGGGGCAACTTATATACGGCGAATTTGAACTGGTGCTGCGGAGAAGGTGGCTGATGATCTGGCGGTTAGCAAAAACATGGAGTCCATCGGCGGAGACAAGCCAGTTGGTTCCGAATTGCTGCTGCGCGCCCAGTGAAAACTGCTGGAAGAGCGGATGATGCGCATCTGGTCCCATCGCCAAAATGCCTACGCCGCCCGTCTGATGCGGACCGCTGAATGGATTGGCGAGAGTGGGCGTTCCATGGACAAAACTCGATCCAGGAGCAAAGCAGAGACCAAGGCTCGGCGGAGCGGGAATGTTGGGATTGGAGCAGCTTGAGCCGGCATATTGAGTGACTGTTAGCGCACGATCATTCTGCACTAACTCTTCTGCCCCCGTTTCAAGAATAATGCGGTCGTAGTAGATACCGTATCCGCCTCGAATTACAGTCTTTTCTTTGCCCATCGGATCGAAGATAAATCCGAGGCGCGGAGAGAAATCCTTCTTGTCGGGAACCTTCTTGAGGTCAATAACATTCGCCATCCATGTGCATGGCGCAGTTGGCGCCGCAGTCAGGCTCGGGCAGGGATCATGCGCGCTGGAGTTACCTGTAAGATTCGAGTCATACTCCCAGCGCATGCCAAGGTTCAGTGTCAAGCGGGGAGACACTCGCCAATCATCCTGCGCATAGCCGGCAAGGTAGCTGTCAAAGACAAATGGAATCGGCACTGGGGATACCGGGGCGCTGCTTTTCAGGGCCACAGCAATGGGGATATCGAGATCATTGGGCGGTCCGCTCTCTCCATTCAGGTTCGCAAATCCAAAGTCGGAAGTCAGGATTACCGTGCCCGTGCCAAATACATTGATCTCGCCCGATGCCGTGTAATGTTGAAACTCCCCGCCGAGCTTGAGCGTGTGTTTCCCAAGGGACCAGGAGAGCGTATCGCGTACCTGATTGCGATTGAGGTGCGTGATCTGAGGCAGGTTGAAGTTTTCGCCGTCAGCAAGATCAGGGAAGATCAGTTCGTTCGTCAGACCTAAAGAAGACGGATTTGTTGTCGGTGCGTTTTGTCCGAAAGGGGGAATGTCGTTGTAGAAATTGTCGTAGTGGAAGGAGAGATCATTGACCTTTGTTGGAGAAAGAACCGAGTTCAGATTGAGCACCAGAGAGTTGAATCGATTGAGGGAATTCTGCCGCTCCGCTGATGTAAAGGCTGGCGCGTTTTGCGACGGAGTGGCCTCCGCTGTGTCCGTTGACCGATTAAAGGAGTAGCGCGCCATCAGCCGGTTATGTTTGCTCAGTTGTGTGTCAAAACGCGTGGACCAAAGCGCGTCCCGCAGCGGAGCAGCCGCGGCTGAATTCAGGATCGCATCCGTTGCAAAGTCGCGTGTGCCTGTCTGGATCGAGGCATTCTGGTCTCGATATTCCACCGACGTGAACCACCATGCCCTGTCCTTGCTCAGTGGGCCGCCAATAGAGGCGCCGTACTGCTCACGATCAAAGGGCGGAGTGGGAAGGCTGCGATTGAAGGTGGCGGGCAAGGCTTGCAGATTGCGATTGCGTTCGAACAAGAACATTGATCCGTGGTAGCGGTTGGTTCCGGTCTTGGTAACGATATTTACAATACTGTTGCCGGAGCGGCCTACTTCAGCAGTAAACCGGCCCGTGGCAATCTGGAACTCCTGCACTGAATCCTCAGGAAAGTTCGCAAGCGTCCCGCCCACGACTTCATCGTTGTTGTCCCCGCCGTCAACGGTGAGGTTGCCGCCACGGCCAAAACCGCCGGCAGAGCTGATCTCAAGAGTGTTTGTTTTGGTCGGATCGAAGGTGGGAGCTGGACGATTTCCGGGAATGAGGTAAGCCAACTCAAGAAAATTGCGGCCGTTCAGCGGAATATTCTCAATGGTGTTTTCCGTGATCTGACCCTGGAGCATCGACTGCTCCAGATCGACTGTCTGTGTGGAAGCGGTGACATTTACCGTCGTCACTTGCGTTGCGGGGGTCAGCTTGGCATCCAGCGTAAAGGTTCGGCCAGCCTCCAACAGGACGCTGTCATATTTTGCCGTAGTAAAGCCCTTCGCGCTCACACTGGCGATATACGTGCCGGGCGTCAGATCCGGAATTGCAAAAGAGCCGCTTGAATTGCTTACACTGTCGTTCGAAGTTCCTTGCGAAGCACTCGTGAGCGACACTGTCGCGTCTTGAATGACGGCGCCCTGTGAGTCCTTTACTATGCCGGACACTGTTGACATGGGTGTCTGCGCCTGCATCGCCGCGGCAATGCAGATCATGAGCAGACAAAAGACGGGCGCAAGTTTGCGCATGGATGGAACCTCCGGGAATGACCGCGCGAAGCGGTCGAAATGGCGTGCGAAAGTGATGATCGTGATTGGACAAGGGGAAGCCTGGCCGTATCGAATGCTACAGATGAAAGAGCGCTGTGTCCTCCATCCTAGGATGGAGTGTTTTCTCCACCTTTATCAGGCTGTCATTCCTGGGTTGTCGTGTTCTATTGTTGATAGAGTGTGCGTTATGCCTTCCCCGGTTTCTCTTCAACGCAGGCAGTTTGGCCTTTCCGCAGCGATTGCCATCGTTGTGGGTGAGTCCATTGCGCTGGGCATTTTTCTTACTCCCGCCACCATGGCCAAGTCGCTTGGCTCGCCTCTGCTGCTCGGGCTGGTGTGGTTGGGAATGGCGGTGATGGCGATGTGCGGCGCGTTGTGCTATTCGGAGCTTGCCATTCGCTTTCCTGAGTCCGGCGGAGAGTATGTCTACCTGCGCGCTGGTTACGGAGACCGCATCGCATTTCTTTACGGTTGGATGAGTTCCATCGTGATGTACCCCGGCGTGGCTGCCGCATTGGCCGTCGGCGCGACAGCTTACGTGGCGCAGGTGCTTCCACTCGATCAACGGGCTATGCTGTTTGTTCCGGCAACGATCCTTTGCATATTCGGCGTCATCAACTTTGTGGGAACCCGATTGAGCGGTTCATTGATGACGATCGTTAACATCCTCAAGTTGGTGATCTTATTTGCGTTGGTGGGTTGGGCTGTTGTCTCAGGACATGCGCATCTCGCTAATCTGATGCCTCTCGTGGAGAGGCGCCCTGGATCCGAAGCCATCGTCCCTGCTGTCGCTGGCGCCGTTGTCAGCGCCTTCTTCAGTTTTGGCGGGTGGTGGGAGGCAAGCAAGATTGCCGGTGAAGTCCGCAATCCCAGCCGGACGTTGCCGTTTGCATTTCTTGGCGGCGTTACACTGGTTACGCTCATCTATCTGCTCATCAGTGCGGTGTTTCTTGCGGTCCTGCCGATTGAGCGCCTCACTTCGAACACGGCTTTCGTCGCGCAGTTTGGCGATGCTCTCTTTGGAACGGCAGGCGCAAAGGTCCTCTCAATCTGCGTGCTGATCTGTGTCTTTGGTGGCTTGGCGGCATTGACGATGGCCTCTCCGCGCGTGACTTTTGCAATGGCGCAAACAGGCACATTCTTTCCATCGTTCGCAAGGATGCATCCCCGTTTCGGCACGCCCGCCAATGCCATTCTTCTGCAAACCTTCTTATCGCTCGGTGTGCTCTTTCTTGGAGCCTTTGACCGCGTTCTTGCATACATCATATTTTCGGCTGTACTGTTTCTGGCGCTGGCGGCGTCCACGTTATTCCGAATGAATGAGCCGGTGCGTGCTTGGTGGTTCCCTGCGGCGCCGATCGTCTTCATTGCTCTTTCGATTGCCATCAGCCTTCTGATTCTGATGCACAACCCATTGCCGGCCCTGATGGGAGTTTGCATTGTTCTCTGTGGCCTGCCGCTCCATCAATATCTAACGGCGCGCGAAGTCGGCGCGCCCATCCCCAATGAAGGAAGCTGATTCAACCGATGCCACATATCAATCTTCCCGAAGGACTGCAAGGCATACGCGC
>CAZGHZ010000128.1:0-10010 GCA_964525655.1 uncultured Occallatibacter sp. | reverse complement strand
AAGGAAGAAAGCCGCGGGGTCCGAATGCAATTCGGCGAAGTTCGGCGAAGTCTGATTTGGAGGTGTCTGTAAGTGGTTGATTTTATTGGTGGACACGGTAGGAATCGAACCTGCAACCTGTCGGTTAACAGCCGACGATTGAGACCTTGAGTGCCTTTGTTTTCAACGGAGTATAGAGGACTCCAGTGCTCAAAAAGGAGCCCTTTCGGCGCCCGTTTGGACCAAATCCCGGACCAAGCCGCTGAGCCGATGACTTAAACCGAAAAACCTCAATTGCGCCTGGTTCCTTTTACTTGATCGCGGAGGAACCGGATGACCACAGACTGAAGTCCGCATTCGCCAACGCATGCGTCTGCAGCATATGACGGGTGTGATCGTCTGCTATGACTGATGTCATTCGAGGCGATGGCCTGCGACACTGGAAACGTGCATCGGCGATTTTGCGCGAATCGAAAACGCCCCTGCATCTTGATTCAAGGGAGCTGTTGACCAGAAGCTAACTTCCGGTAGGGCGACACACTCGGAACCGGCAGATCTATACTTTCGACAAGGTCAAGAGTTGTCAATATGTGCGCTAATCAACCCAAATTGATTGCCGTCTTTGCATTCCTTGTGGCCTGCAATATTGCAGGCTTTGCCTGCGAGTGCAGTGCTCCAGCTGCTGCTTGTGCCTACATCTCTGCCGCGCCAGTGGTCTTCGTCGGAACGCCTGTTTACTCGAACGAAGACGGCTCGGGAACATTTGTCCAACAGACACTCTACAAGTTCACCGTCGATGAAATCTTCAAAGGATTGTCCGAAGGCACGAAGGAGGTTTGGATCGATCCGGGAAGCTTCACAAGTTGTTACGCCGAATACGAAATAGGAAAGCGATTATTGGTGTTCGCTTCCGATGGGAAGTTCATTCCCGTCGATACTGCTGCAATGACAGTTGCGAAACCCGGCGGCAAGCAAAAACCATTACCCCCAGGGTTCGACCCAAAGATGCCGGTATATTATGCGCCGGAATGCACGGGCACGCGTGACGCCACCACAGCTGCAGATGACATCGAGTGGCTTCGTTTGTGGAAGAAAGGCCTTGCGCCGACCAGTATTCAGGGACTGGTCCAAGCTGATCTTGATTGGCCGATATCAGGCGCAAAGGTGAGCGCCATCGGCCGCAATGGAAACCTGGAAGCTACCGCCGACGCAGCGGGTGCCTTCACGATTGAGCCAGTTCAGCCCGGAAAATATGTCTTGAACGCAACACTTGCGACCTATGATCTGCCATGGAAACAGCCGGTCGAGGTTCTGGAGCACTCTTGCGGCTATGTGAGGCTCGTCATGGTTGCGTCGGGGGCTCTCTCGGGAACGGTCGTCGATGAAAGTGGCAAGCCAGTCGCTGGGTTGGAACTTGACCTCTTGGGTTTGCACGGAAGTGAGGAGGAATTCATTCATCATGAGACAACGTCTGCACGCGGTGCCTTCCACTATAAAGGAATGCCGGCCGGGAACTACCTCATCGGGATCAACTTAAGTTCCCAGCCGAATGTTGATACGCCGTATGCGCGCACTTATGCACCGGGAGTTTCGGACCGCGGGCAAGCGCAAATAATTCATCTAGCGCCGGGCCAGAAGCTCTCAAACATTCGCATACAGCTTTCGCCCCGCCTGCGCCTCCGCACCGTTCATGTACATGTCAAGTGGCCAGCCGGCCGCAGTGTTGGCAGAGGGGTTTGGGTGACAACCGATGACACGAGGGAAGGCATCACTGACATTGAGGAGACAAAAGCGGACGGATCGGCATCGGTTCAATGCTTCGTGGCGAAGGGTTGCGTAATAGAAGCTAAGAAGTGGCTTACCACACTGGGTCAAAGTGCAGCTCCTCAAGTTGCGGCCTCGTTGCCAAAACAGATTGAGGCCGGAGACACGTCTATTTCCACTTCGCTGATCCTCTCCGAGCGACGAACTGAGTGGGAAAGACCCTAATTGGGCGGATGACCTGCCATCGGCCGTGGCGCGAACTGGGAGCCCGGTGGCCCAAACCAGGATCGTGTCCAGTTGGGCGACCACACAGACAGAACGAGCGATTTGATCCTCGGCGCGGCGTTTCGGCCTGTCCACTACCGTGCGCTACCCCACCGGACGCTCTGGGACACGTGGGAATCAGATCGAAGTTGTCCTCATGTTCCATATTGTTCATTACGGTCGTATCTTTTGCTATCTCTTTTGTGGCGCACAAGAGCGGTCTCTCGCCGATTAGCGACGCTCAAGTTCAGTGATCGCGCCGAAAACATTGCAGCGGCGGCGCTTTGTGGATCTACGTATATACTTTCGTTACTTCTACTGTTGAAGACGATGGAGCGCCCGATGCAGTTTTCTGGTATGCACTATTTCCCATTTGAGTGGCCCTTTTTGCTGGCTCTGTTTCTTCTTCTCTCGTTGTTGGTTTTGCTGGTGCAATTGAGGATTCTGCGCTATGCGTACGAAAGGATGGGAATTCCGTCGCAGTATGTATTGACAATTCTGTTGCTGACACTGCTGGGCAGCTCGATCAACATTCCAATAGCGAAGTTTTCACCGGAGAAGGTCATTTCAGGGACGGTAGTACACCACCACGGAATGAGATATGTAGTGCCGAGAGTGCGGCAGTGGCCAGGAACAGTGCTGGCAATCAACGTGGGCGGGGCATTGATTCCGGTCTTGCTTTCGATCTATCTGGCGCTCAAGAATCGTTTGCTGCTGAAGGCCGCTATTGCAGTAGCGGTGGTAGCGATAGTTACGCACCATCTGGCGCATCCGGTACGTGGCGTAGGAATCACGCTACCGATCTTCATTTCCTTGATTGTCGCCACGATTTGCGCCTTAGTGCTTTCTTGGCGACAGGCGGGGCCGCTTGCCTACATTGGAGGAAGTGTGGGGACGCTCATCGGCGCAGACTTGATGAATCTCGCGAAGATTCCGGGATTGGGTGCCCCGGTGGCTTCAATCGGCGGAGCGGGAACGTTTGACGGGGTATTTCTGGTGGGGATTGTTGCGGTACTGCTGGCTTCACTGATTCAACCGGACACAAGGAGGGCAGTGTGACAGGAGGGTGGCCATAAAGGGCGGATTCCAAGAAAACCTGTCACAACAGCGTTTGCCGTTACTATTCTGTCCCAGGCTGCCTCGTCATGCAGTAGGTGAAGCTGGATTAGCGCATTGGCAATCGATATTTGCAAGGCAACCAACTGGGTGCTCGCGTACACCTGGCACCCAAAACCAGGTCCTTGCGGCGGGTTGGTGATTAAGCGGGCCGGGGGCTCACGGCAACTGGATACGGTAGAGGTTGCGGCGCGTATTCTGGCGGGTGTAGGCGTAAACGGAAGGGTTCACGGCTGACTCCACTTGCCTGGGGATTGCCGTGCTCTCTTTCGGCTTACCAAAGTCTTCGATCCGCGTGGCTGCCAGGGGTGGAAGCTTTGGCAGCCCCGAGTCACGCATCACCGCCAACGGATAACTCATTTCGGAGCGCATCGGGTAGCTGAGATAAGCGAAACCTCCGCTCGTGTCCCAGCTAACGATGCAATACCCGGCACACACCGAAACCGTCGCGGTTTCATCCACAGCAAATGCCTTGGTCGTGCCCAGATTGATCTGTTCCTCGTCGCCGGCGCCGGGCGTTCCGGCGGCAACCCAGCGGCCATCGGGGGAGACATCGTAGATATCCAGAATGCGTTCCGGAGAGATTTTTTTGCGGTCGCTGCCGTCTGTCTTCATGCGATAGAGATAGTTCGAGCCGCCTTCTATTGCGCGGAAGACGAGCTCTCCGTCAGGCAGAAAGTAGGGAGAATCTTCCGCTGCCGGAGAGGAGATGCGCACGGGGGGTGTGCGGCGGCTGGTCGGGGCGACCCAAAGGTTCGAGCGGCCGCTCTGGTCATTCATGGTGAAAGCAACCTCTTTGCCATCTCGCGACACGGAGTACGACTGCATGGGGTTACCGGGCAGCACTCTGTCCACTTTTCCGCCGGCGAGGTCCTTGATCCACAGCTCCTCGCCTTGGGTTTGGCCGTTGGACATGAGGAAATAGAGGCTGCGACCGTCGGAAGAAAACGACGGCGATGAAGCATTGCCTTCGGAGGAGATCTGGTGATCTCCGTCCTTGTCGTGCAGCCACACGGTGCGATCCTCTTCGCCAACGGAGGTGATGAGCGACTTGCCGTCGGGGGCCATCGCAATTCCTTCCTGCGAGGTTGGGCCAAAGGTGAGTTGCTCGGGCTCCCCATCGGGAAAACGCTGTCGCCATATATGAGAACCGGGCGCGGGCTGCCAGCCGGAACGCCCCACCCGTCCAGGGTCCGCGTTCGACGCGTTCGAAGTGAGGTAGATCCATTTGCCATCCGGCGACCACGCTCCAGAGAGGCATTTGCCATTGGGAGGTCCTACAATTTTGATGTCCTTTTCGCCCTGAAATGGAACAACGCGGCATGGCTCAATCTTGCCTAGACTGTCCATCTCAACAACGAGTACCCATCGTCCATCCGGGGAAAGATAGGAATGATGCACCATGCTGCGTTTTCCAGGGGGCACATAGACGTCGCGGCTGTTTCCCCGGTCCTCATCGGTGGTTACAAGCACCAGATGCAGCCCTTCTCTCATCTCGGAGAAGAGCAGCCGCTTCCCTCGCTCGATCCAGGTCAACGATGAGGAGTTGGGCAGCAGAAGATGAGGGTCGCCACCAAGAGCGGAAACCTCCCATGTATCCCAGGGCTCGATGATGCTGTAGACGATGCGTGAGCCATCCGGAGAGAACGAAGGAGCCAGTTTCACCGCATCGTCGTTAGTAAGCTGGACCGGCTCGCCACTTGGAAGAATCTTGACGTAGATCTGTCCTCGACCCAAGAATGAGTCGCTTCCCCTGATGAATGCGAGCATACGCCCGTCCGGGGACAGCGCGGGATAGACTGCAGAATCGGTGAAGAAGGTAAGCTGTTCCCACTCTTTGTCATGCGTGATTTGGGTAAGCCGACGACTTCGAACGAGAAAGAACGCGCCGAGCGCCAGCAGCACGGCCACGAGCGCCACAGAGAGCTGGAGCTTCCGGCCCGCTCCTCGCTTTTGCGAAATCGGAAGCGCCCTTAACGCCTGGTCTGTCTCCGCTTCGTCCTCTTCAACCACAATTTGCGTGTGTGTCCGTGCCCGGGCCATCAGGGCTTCGCCGTGCTCGGTAACTGTGCGGACCGTCGCCGCAAATCGGTAGCCGCGGCCCGGCAGTGTGACGATGTACTGGCGGTTTTCCGCGGTATCTCCCAGCGCTTTGCGCAACAGGAAGATGTTCTGGCTCAGGTTCGATTCCTCGACGAACGAGTTTGGCCAGACTTCCTTGAGGAGTTCTTCCTTGGAGACTATTTCGCGGCTTCGGCGTACCAGGACGAGCAGCGTCTCGAAAGCTTTGGGCGTGACCGCAACAGGGTCGTTTCCCCGTAGCAGGATCTGCTTGTCGGGGTCCATTTGGAACGGCCCGAATTCATAGACAATTCTGGGGTCCGTAGCCATAGGTGGAAGAGCCGGCAGCTCGAAGATGCTAGAACGCATCCGCCACCGGGGACCTATTATTCGTAAGTGCAATCTACCACAGTCTCCTCAATCCTTCGTAACTCCCTGCTTTTATTACCTCAAAGCGCCTCTTGAGACACATTGAGAAATATTGAACCGCGCCTTGAAGACTTTTTAGGGCGGCTTCGTCCACTATGCGCTCAATACGAAGCAGCCGACGTAGTGATTGGCTTGCGGAGAGTGGCATGGTGATGAAAACGACAAGGATCACGATTGAAACCGAAAGCCTGATGGTCGTGCGCAGGGGCAAAACCGTCGTGACCTGGTGCCCCGTTTGTTGCGCCGAAGCAGAAGCGATGACGCTGGAGGGCGACAGCCTTGGCGAAGACATCCCTTCCACTCTCCTAAAAGACTGGCTGGCTGCCGGCAAGCTCCACCTTTGGAGTTCCAATGGCGGTCCGGATCGGATCTGCCTTACATCGCTCCTCCGGTGCTTCGAATCCGAGGACGCTCACAGACTTCCCACCCCGAAACGAACTTCCCCGAAAACAGGAGACGGAAAATGACATCCATTCAATTCGTACCGAAGTGGTCGCGCATCGCGCGGCTAAGTCTGGCTCTGGCCACGCTGGCAGCGCCGGTTTGCACCCTCGCTCAATCCACCCCGAAGTACACCATTGTGGACCTGGGCCCGGTGGGCCCCTCGTGGTCGCAAGGCCAGCCATTTGTGATTAGCGGCAATGAGCTGGTGAGCGGGGAAACGGTTCTGGCCAACCCAAACAGCCCCGCCGAATGGGTATCGCACGCGGTAGTGTGGCAAGGAACAAGCACGAGGGTCATTACCATCCCTGGACTCGGAGGGCCAAACAACATTGCCTTCGGCGTGAACCTCCGGGGGCAGGCAGTAGGGCAAGCCGACACGGAAACCCAGGACCCGAATGGCGAAGACTTCTGCGGATCTGCGGCGCTTGGTCTAACCCATAGCGGCAACACTTGCGTACCCTTCCTGTGGCAGAATGGCGCCACGGTCGCGCTCCCTAGACTGCGGAACAGTGCGGGCACCGAAGGCAGCAACGGCGCAGCGTTACAAATCAACGACTTTGGCATGGTAGCGGGAATGGCGGAAAACGGCGAAGCGGACTCGACATGTCCGGGAGCGTCCGTTTCGCCGCAGACCATCGAGTTCAAGCCGGTCATCTGGACGAAGCCCTTCGCCATGTCGCAGGTGCGCCTATATGAACTCGCGACCGTAGACGGCGATCCGGACGGCATTGCGGTCGCGATCAACGATCTCGGTCAGGCAGCGGGCGCCAGCGGAGATTGCGGGCAGTTTAATGTGTTTGAGCAGAACAATCTCGCGCCACATCATGCCGTTCTGTGGCGGGACGGCAACGCGATCGACCTCGGCAACCTTGGCGGAGACGGGGAATTCAATGGGATATATGCCACGGGCCTGAACGATGACGGGCAGGTTGTGGGAACATCGGACACCACCGGCGACGCAAGCTTTCATGCCTTTCTTTGGCAGCAGGGCCACATCACCGATCTCGGAACTCTGGCTGGCGACTCATACAGCTCTGCCACCGCCATCGGCAACAACGGCATGGCACTGGGAATCTCAATTAGCGCGAGCTTCAGCCCGCGGGCCGTGCTCTGGCGCAACGGAACCGCAACCGACTTGAATACTCTCGTTCCTCAAAGCACTTCTTTGTATTTGGAGTCCGCGTGCTCCATCAACGACAAGGGCGAGATCATCGGATTTGCAGCTTTGAAGAGCAACCCTAGTGAATCTCATGCCTACCTGGCGAAGCCGGTTGAAGGTTCCCAAGACTGAGCTGTGCTGAAATCGAATGTAAATGTGGAGATATAGGGCCACTCCGGCATGAGTCTCGCCAAACCAGGCGAACGCAAGCCGACTGGCCCTCCTTCTCGGCAGCCCTTAGAGTCTGCAGGCCATCAGTGTCCACCCCACGGGCAGGATCTCGAGTTCATTACTGGATGATAGAAGCAGCCGTCAAGAGCTGAGTGGTCTCTCTTTCGCCACTTGGGTTGGATTAGTACTGAAATGTCTCGACTGCTTTCCTCCATCTCCGGTTCCCGAGAGGATTGTCGGCCCACGGTACATGATCCCAATTTCGGCTCAATGTACGGGTGGGCGACGATTTGTCCGACAAACTCGCGGTGCTCTCCTGACGGCGGGTGGTCAATATTTCGGCAGTCCCGCTCAGCCGCCAACCGAGGGGACCATCTGGGCACGGCATCTCTGTTTTGCCGCTAGGGTGGGAGGGACAAATTCACCCGGTCAGCGACTTAGTTGCTCAGGTGCTTCACAAAGAACTCCGCCATCATGTGGTTTGCCTCGATCCCTTCAGGCAGTTTAGGGCTGTACCAGAAGGCGTGTGGCAGCGCGTCAAACACCACCAGTCGCGCATCCACGCCCGCCTCCAGGTATGCCCGGTGCAGGTTGACCGTGCCGCTGAGCAGCAGGTCGCGCTCGCTGGTGACGAACAGCGTGGGCGGCAGCCCATGCAAGTCAGAGTAAATCGGCGATAGGATCGGGTTCTTGGGATCCGTTCCGGCCACATAATACGGGTCGTGCGGTCCGGAGTCCGGAGGGTCGAGGTGCCCTGAGAGCCCGCGCAGCGCAAACAGGCTTATCGAGTCGCCGTCGCGCGCAAAATCCCCCATGCCACTGAAGATGCCCAACGCCGCGGGCAAGGGCAGTCCCAGTTGTTTCAGTTTCGCGGCCACCTCGGCGGTCAGAATCGCTCCGGCCGAGGTTCCATAAATAGCGATGTGCTCTGGTTTGTAGCTCTTCAGCAGTTCCTTGTACACGGCCACCGAGTCGTCTACCGCCGCCGGAAAGGGATGCTCGGGAGCCAGGCGGTAAAGCACGGCCACCACCTTGATTTTGGTGAAGCCGGCGATGGGAATCGATTCGGTGTACGACCCGGAGTCGGAGTTGAAGCCGCCGCCGTGCAGGTTCAGCAGCACCTTGTCCTTGTTGGCCTCCGGCATTTTCTCCGGCGTCACAATGCGCACCGGCACTTCGGCAATCTTGTCTTCGACAAGCTGGTTGGGGCATACCAGGTTCCACTCGGCCCGGGCGCCCGCCGTGTATTCGTCCGTCTGCTTGCGGCGCTCCTCCAGCGTCTCGGGCGGGACTTGGTCGGGAATGGCATGGCTCAGAAAAAAACGCGATTGGAGGCTGAGACCGGCCGGCACTGGAACCACGCGCGTCACGTGCGCCGTGCCCGCGGCGTCGATGTAACTGGTATCGCTCATCGGCGCTTCGGCCGCGGTCGTCGGGTGGGGAGAATTGGCGGGCGCGGCGGCCGGCTGCTGGGCGGCCACCGCAGTAGCAAGCGCGCAGAACAGGCCTGCGCAGTTGTGGATTTGCTTCATTGGGTTGAACTCCTCACGGGAATTTGCAGTTCGGCAGGCGTCTCCGCCAAAGCATCCGGATCTACTCACCCTATAAAAGATTGCCAGGCTGCGCATTCGGTCGCATTCGCTTGGCAGTATGGCCCAAATCCGGCAAGTAGAAGATATGGGTACGCAGAATTAAGAGCGTTGGGCAAAGTGTGGTTCCATCACGCTGTTTGTCGGCATTCTTGGTGAGTGACCGCTAGCCAACATCGGAAACGCCGTGAGTTTTCGGTGAGCCTGCGTAACGGGGCGTCTGGCGCCTCTGCACTCCATAGCGATTCATCTGGGCGATTGTCATCGGAACCGAAAGACGATTCCTGCGCCGGCGCGGAGACTATTTTGCGCGTTGTTTGTGGAGTTGGGCAGTTGTGTACGCAGCCAGTCCGCTTCAAAAGCGCGCAAGGCCGGATGGGGCGAGAGCGCGACGTTTATGCCGCCTCCGAGGTTCACCGCTAGGCTGTTTTGGCTGGCGGCAGCTCCAGGGGCGGCGGGAAAGACGCTGTTGAAGCCAAACGCCCCGCCCACGAGCGCCTGGCCGAAGAGCGCATATTTGCGATGTGCCGGCGACCATGTGTATCGCGGGCCGAACGTGGCCGTCACCAGGTCCAGTTTCACCCCCGAAGAATTGATATTGGACGTGTGAATTCCCCCACGTCGGCCACCGCGCTCATGCCGCGATAGAGTTCGCCGGCCGCCTGCACGCTGCCTCCTTGCATCCAGAAATCCTTGCCGGTGACCAGATCGGACAGCGTTGCGTCGCAGGTAAAGGCGACTTCGAGCGGGTGCTTGGGTTGCGCGTTTTGTGGCGGCGCCGCCTGCGCGGCCATCGCGATCATCGCCGCTCCCAAAAGGAGCGTACTCCTGAGTCGTCTTGGCATCGTATGTCTCCCTCGCGTTATTGCACTTCGAGCGTCACGCTGGTCGAGTGTTGCAGCGTGCCGCAGGTTGCTGTGATGGTGATGGTGTAGTTCTCTGGCGATCGCGCGAAGAAGCCGCCGCCACAGCCGCTCACCAGCGTAGCCGCCGCGCCGCCCGCGAGCAGCAGCGCCACGCAGATCAAATGCCGC
>CAZGHZ010000127.1:0-10022 GCA_964525655.1 uncultured Occallatibacter sp. | reverse complement strand
TAAAGCGCTCGTGCGAGGCATCGAAGGTCAGCGCCGGGTTGCGATAGGGCAGGCTCACATGGGTCAGGCCTTGCTCCTGCGCCATAGCCTGCAATTCGCAATGACCGTTGGAGACGCAGACGGCGCAGATGTGGTTGCGCTCGGCGAAGAGCAGCTCCAGGATGATGCGGCGGTGCTTGCGGAGGCGCTCGGTGTCGGTCGAGACCTCCATGCCCTCGTGAACCGTGGCGACGCAGGCAGGCAAGAGCTTGTTGCTGCCCTTGATCTCCACCAGGCAGAGCCGGCATGCGCCGACGTTGCTCAGGCCCTCAAGATGGCAGAGGGTGGGAATGTTGATGTCGTTCTCTCGCGCGACTTCGAGAATCGTTTGGCCGGCGCGGGCGCTCAGTTCATGGCCATCGATTTTTAGTGTTCTGACATCCATGTTTTCGCTCATGCCAACACCTCCACCGGAGCTTCAGGCACGGGCGCTTCCATGGTGCAGACGCCAGCCGGACAGCGTTTATTCACAATGTGCTCGATGTACTCATTGCGGAAGTACTTGAGCGTGCTCAGCACGGGATTGGGCGCCGTCATGCCCAGTCCGCAAAGGCTCGTCTCCTTGATCGTTTCGCAGAGGCTGACCAGCAGATCCAGATCCTCCATGGTTCCCTTGCCGTCGCAGATGCGGGTCAGCAGAGTATGCATCTGCGCCGTGCCCGCGCGGCAGGGAATGCACTTGCCGCAGGATTCGGATTTGCAGAACTCGACAAAGAACTTGGCGACGTTGACCATGCAGGAGGTGTCGTCCATGACGATCATGCCGCCGGAGCCCATGATCGAGCCGACCGCCATGAGAGCGTCGTAGCTGACGCCGAGATCAAGCATCTCGGCCGGAATGCAGCCGCCCGAGGGACCGCCGGTCTGGACCGCCTTGAAGGTGTGCCCGCCGGGTACGCCGCCGCCGATGCCCTCGATGATCTCGCGCAGCTTGATGCCCATGGGAACTTCAACGAGGCCGGTGTTGGTGATTTTGCCGGTGAGGGCGAAGACCTTGGTGCCCTTGCTCCGCTCCGAGCCCATATTGGCAAACCACTTACCGCCGTTGCGAATGATGGGAGCGATGTTGGCGTAGGTCTCGACGTTGTTGAGCAGCGTTGGCTTGCCCCAGAGGCCGCTGACCGCTGGATATGGAGGCCGCGTCCTGGGCGTGCCGCGGCGGCCCTCGATCGAGGCCAGCAGCGCAGTCTCTTCGCCGCAGACAAAGGCTCCTGCGCCGAGGCGAATCTCTATGTCGAAGTTGAAGGGCGTGTTGCAGATGCCGTTGCCCAACAAACCTCTCCGCCGCGCGTCGCGCAACGCGGTGGTCAACCGGCTGACGGCCACCGGATACTCGGCCCGGACATAAATGAAGCCCTTGCTGGCGCCCACCGCGTAGGCGGCAATGGCCATGCCCTCGATGACGCGATGCGGATCGCCTTCCATGACGCTGCGGTCCATGAACGCGCCCGGATCGCCCTCGTCGCCGTTGCAGACCACGTATTTCATGTCGCCGCCGGCTTTGGCTACCGTTCCCCACTTGAGGCCCGTGGGATAGCCGCCGCCGCCACGGCCACGCAGGCCGCTCTCGGTGATGCGGTGAACAACGCCGTTGGGCGTCATCTCGGTGAGCGCGGTCAGCAGAGCTTTGTAGCCGTCGCGGGAGATGTAGTCGTCAATTTTTTCCGGATCGATGTGGCCGGCATTCTCGAGCACCACACGAACCTGCTTGTCGAAGTGATCGTTCAGATCGCACTGCAAGTCGGGAACCGGCGCGCCGCCCAGACTGGCGACGATGGCATCTGCGTTGCCGGCTTTCACATGATGATAGAGGTGCTCTTCAGGATCTACGCGGACCAGCGGTCCTGAGGAGCAGGGCCCCATGCAACCGGTGCGGCGGACGAGAATCTTCTTACCGGAGGTCTCGGCAGCCTTGGCCAGCGCTTCCCGCAAACGGTCGGCACCCTGGCTCATACAGGCCAGGTCCATGCAGACATTCACTTCAAAATCGTATTTCTCGTTTTCCTGCAAGACGCTTTTTGCTATCTGTTCGAGCTCTTCGATCGTCATGCCACCGTCCACCTTTCCAGTTGCTCGAGCATGTGCTCGCTGGCCATCTCGCCGGAGACTTCGCCGTCGAAGAGAACCACGGGAGCGCGGCTGCATGCGCCGACGCAGCGGGCAGTCATCAGACTGATCTCGCCGTCGCTGGTGGTCTGTCCCTGAGAGATGCCGAGGCGTTTCTCGGCCGTGGCGATCAGCTTGTCGGCGCCTTTGATGTAGCAAGCCGTGCCGGCGCAAACCGTCACGGTGTGCTTGCCCGGCGGCTTGAGGCTGAAGTAGTGGTAGAAGGTCACAACCCCATAGGCCTGGCTCAACGGCACGCGAAGCGAGCGGGCCACAAAGCGAATCGAGTCGTCATCCAGGTATCCGAAGGCGGACTGTACGGTATGAAGCGTCTCAATGAGCGCGTGGCGGGCAAAGCCATTCTTGCGCATAGTGCCGTTCACGATCTTCCATCGTTTGTCGTCGCTCGGTAGCGGCGGTGGTGTGAATGCTGCCACAGATCCTCCCAAACACAGACTTTGGATACAGGGTAAATTTCTCTGTCCCTGCTCCGCTCTTCGTCTGAAGTGAGTTTAGGTGGCGATGGAATCGACGGTCCGTGACACCGGTCACGACTAAACAGGGATATATCCTCATATCGATAACGATTTATCGATTAATCTTGAAATTGAACAGGATGATGGGTTTATGCTTTATCGCTCACTAACCTAATGCGGGCAGATGGTCGGAGATTCCGAACAAGAAAATGACGCCAATGATGCAACTGTAGGCTGCGCCGGTCCAGGCGATGGCGTGGTAGAGGCGGGGATGGTGATGGCCGCTGGCATTGAAGGCTCCGCCCATGGTGGCGGTCATCAGGGCGTTCATGGCAATCAGGCCCACAGCGAAGGCTGCCAACCCCAACATTCCGCGGGAGGTTCCGCCGAGATTGGCGGTGAGGAAGAACAACGCCAACTGGCTTGGAGTCTCGGCGCCAATGCCATGAAGAACGCCGATAACAAAAACCGACTTTCCGTTGTACATCCATTGAAAGTGCTCTGGTTGCGGGGCTTCGCGGTCCCAATTGCGGCGAACTCGCCAGGCCAGCCAGAGCACACCGTTGATGGCGATCGCCAGCCGGCTTTCGACGCGGCTGTGCGAGTGGCCATGTGCGTCTTTGCGGAGGATTCCGGCAACCACACCGATGCCCAGAACGATCAGGGTGAGCCCTATCAGGCGCTCGGTCCAATGGTCCAGACCCTCGGGCAGGCCCATGTGCATCTCGAGAACGGCAATACCCAGCGCGGCCACCATAACGGCGTGGCCCAGGGCGTAAGTCATACCCAGGCGCAATCCGCTGCGCCAGTTGCGCTGCACGGCGGTTATATCGGAGATGGCAGCCAGATGGTCGTAGTCGAAGCCGTGGCGCAGTCCCAGCAGCAGGCAGGAACCGAGCGCGGCATCGAGTTTCCAGTCGCTCAGGGGCAGTATCACGAAATTCAGTATAGTGCATACGCGCATCGTCGGGCGCGCGAGAAAGGGCCTGTGTCACTTACTTGGAGGGCGCGAGTTGAATCTGATAGTCCCGGTAGTCGATGGTGACGGTTGTGCGGCCAAAGAGAAAGCTGTCCGAAACGGCTGTCGCTCGCGTGGCCATACCAAAGCCGTTCATGTCGGCGTACTGCCGCATCAGTTGAGCGGCTCCGGTAAAGATGGTTGGACTCTCCAGCGAGTGCCCCTCAAGGCGGACGATGTTTCCGTCCTTCGCGTCCACCCACAGGGTTCCCTCAATCAGGTTCGGGATCTTGTGCCAGGGAGAGATGGCCAGCGCAAAGCAATCTCTTCCATCGATCCGCTGCACACCGCCGGGATTGAGCTTCATCTCATAGTTGGCGGAGATAAACCAGGAATGCTCCCGGATGCCAGGCCGGTTGACCTCTTTTTCGCGGTCCAGAATGGCGCCCAGCACGTGTTTCAGAATGAGCCCGGAACCGGATTGCGAGAGGACGGTGTAACTCTTGCCGGTTTTTTTGCGGTACTCCGTACGGACTGTCATCTCTGCCGCGGGATGGGTCTCGTCCTTGCCCCGGTAGACAGCGTAGTGCTCGGTTACGGAGTAAGACGCGAGTCGGTCGAATCTGAACTTGGCAGCGCCATCGACCTTGGCGATCACGGACGCGGAATCGGGCTGTTGAGCCTGTGATGCGAAGAAAACGAAGAGCACGAGGAGAAAGATCGCGCCTGCACGCGCCGCGCCCACTCGTACTGAAGCGATCATGCCGAATCTCCTCGCAATCCCTCACCTCAAGATTAGACCTGTTCTGAGAGGAATCGTTGCGATGCGAGAGATGCATCTCAATGGCCTGCCGGAACGAAGCGATGTGCAACCCAATGCGCTATGCTGGTCTCCAATGCGAGGGTCGCTTTTGACAGACATGCCCGAACCAAAACGAGAGCGGGTCGAAGTGCGGGTGCGCGGCGTTGTGCAGGGGGTTGGCTTCCGTCCGTTTGTCTACCGGCTTGCTCAAGAAGAAGGGCTGGCGGGGTTCATCGGCAACGATACGGACGGGGTGACGATCGAGATTGAGGGGAAAGGCGCCGGCGTGGAAGAGTTTTTGGCTCGGCTGCGCGCCGAAGCTCCGCCTCTGGCGCGAATCGACTCGGTCACCGTGCGGGAGTTGACCCCGAGTGGTGACGGCGAGTTTCGCATCGTCTCCAGCCAAGTGATGGGCCAAGTCAGCACTGGAATTCCCGCGGATGCTGCGACCTGTCCTGATTGCTTGCGTGAGCTGCTGGACCCTGCCGACCGCCGCTATCGCTATCCTTTTTTGAATTGCACCAATTGCGGGCCGCGCTTCACCATCACACGGAGGATTCCCTACGACCGGCCACAGACCTCAATGGCGAAGTTTCCCATGTGTCCGGCTTGCCAGCGGGAGTACGACGATCCGCTCAATCGGCGCTTTCACGCGCAGCCGAATGCTTGTTGGGATTGCGGGCCGAAGGTCTGGCTGGTTGGGGCTGACGGCATAGAGATTGTGGCAGAAGATCCCGTGCGCGCTTGTATCGACAGGCTTGTAGCCGGCGAAATCATGGCCATCAAAGGCATCGGCGGCTTTCACTTAAGCGTGGATGCGACCAATGATGCTGCGGTGATGCGCATGCGCGGTCGCAAGAGGCGTTATGGTAAACCTCTTGCGGTTATGGTGCGCGATCTCGAAGCCGCGCGCGCGCTCTGCGAGTTGACGGCGGAAGAAGAATCGCTGCTCAGTACGCCGGCGCGGCCGATTGTGCTAGCTCGTGAGCGTGTGGGCTGCGGAGTTGCGGCGAGTGTTGCTCCGGGGATTCCATGGCTTGGCATCTTCCTGCCTTACGCGCCACTACAACACCTGCTCTTTGCGGATAGGCGCGTGACTGCGCTGGTGATGACCTCGGCGAATCTCAGTGAGGAGCCGATCGCTATCGACAACGATGAGGCGCGGGTGCGACTTGGCGGGATTGCCGATGCATTTCTGATGCACGATCGCGAGATCCTGCAGCGCTGCGATGACTCCGTGGTTGCGGTGGTCGATGGAGCGCCGCAACTCATTCGCCGTGCGCGAGGTTTTGTGCCGCTGGGTGTGCGGTTGCCATTGGACGCGCCGCCCTTGCTGGCCGTGGGCGGGCATTTGAAGAGTGTCTTCGCGCTGGCTCGCGGAGGGTTCGCGTATCAGAGCCAGCATCTGGGCGATCTTGAGAACCTGACTGGTCTTGAGTTTTTCAAGGAGTCGCTCGACCACCTGATGCGCACCTTCGAGATTGAGCCTCAGGCTGTCGTGCATGACATGCATCCGGGCTATCTTTCGACCCAGTGGGCCAAGGAATGGGCGCGTGAACGAGGACTGCCGCTGATCGCTGTGCAGCATCATCATGCGCATATTGCGGGATGTATGGCCGAGCATGGGCTAGATGGCCAAGTGATCGGGCTCGCTCTCGACGGCACGGGTTACGGGACGGATGGGAAGATCTGGGGCGGGGAGGTGCTGATCGCGCGGCTGGGAAGCTTTGAGCGGTTCGCGCACCTCGAGTATGTGCCGATGCCGGGCGGCGAGGCGGCGATCAAAGAGCCTTGGCGCATGGCGTTTGCGGCGCTGCGTGCGGCGGGCTTCAACGCAGAACTGGCGGCATCGCCTGCTGGAGCAACGGCTAGCGAGGCGCATGTGCTGGATCGCATGATGGAGCGCGGCATCAACTCGCCGATGACATCAAGCCTGGGACGATTGTTTGATGCTGTATCCGCTGTGGTGATGAATCGCAGAGTAGTGGATTACGAAGCGCAGGCGGCGATTGAATTAGAAGGCATCGCCGTTGACGAGCGCGACCGGTTTGAACAAGGCGGGTACGTTCCGGAGTTGCACGAGGCGGAAGAGAGCTCAGGCAGTGTGGCTGAGATTCGAACTGGAAGGATGTGGAAGGCGGTGCTTGAAGACCTTTGGCGCGGGGTGCCGGCGAGACGCATTTCGGCGCGGTTTCATGCGGGCATCGTGGAGGGATTCATCAACGCTGCAGGCAATGCACGCATTGAAACCGGGATCAACACGGTTGCGTTGAGCGGGGGCTGCATGGCGAACCGCCGTCTGGCGCGGCTGCTCCGTGAAGGGCTGGAGGAAGAGGGCTTCGAGGTCTTTCGGCATGTCAACGTTAGTCCCGGTGACGGGGGATTGAGTTACGGGCAGGTTGCCGTCGCGGCGTCGATCCTGAGAGAGTCGAAGTTAGCTGGAAAGATGGACTAACTGCTCGGCTTGCTCACGGGGGCCTAGGAGCGAGATCTTGGGGATGCGGCCGCGCACCATGGCGACCTCGTCGCAGCGATGCAGGCGTGGGCAGCTCTGGCAGTCCTTGAAGACCTTGTCGGGTAATTCGGCCTTGTCTTCGACGGTGCGGAAACCGTATTTGAAGAAGAAATCCGAGATGCGCGTGAAGAGGCAGATCGACTGGATGCCGTGCTCTTCGGCCTCGTCGATGAGCGCCGCGAGAATGCGGCCGCCCGCGCCCTTGCCCTTGGCGGCGGGCTTGACGACGATCGAGCGAACCTCGCAGAGATGAGGCCCATAAAAGTGGAGCGCGCCGCAGCCAAGGAAGACTCCGCCATCGGACTCGGCCACCGTGAAGTCGCGGATGTTTTCGCAAATCTCGGCGAAGGGCCGGCGCAGCAGCGTGCCGTCGGTGGAGAGTGAGTTCACCAGGTCGTAGATGTTGGAGGCGTCCTTGAGCAGGGCCTTACGCACCAGCATGCGCGGCCTCCTGCTGATTCAGAAGAGGCAAATTTGCGAGCAGCTTTCGCATGGCAGCGAGCTTCTTGCGCACTCGCGCGCGCGCAGTGCCTCCCGTGACATCGTGGCAGTCGAGTGTCGCTTGCAAAGTGACAGCGGCGAAGAAGTCCTGCTCAAACTCCTCACCAAACTGGCGCAGTTCGTCGAGGCTCAATTCGCCCAGCTCGACGCCTTTCTCGATGGCGAAACGGACTGCATTACCGATCTTCTCGTGCGCGGTGCGGAAGGGAACACCTTTGTGTACGAGATAAGTCGCGGCGGCCATCGCATTTAGATAACCCGACTGTGCCGCCTCGTTCATGCGTTCGCGATTGAACTCGAGAGCCGTGGTAAAGCGCGCCACGAGCCCGAGCATCTGCGGCACAAACTCGACGGCGAAGGCCGGCTCCTGGGTCTCCTGCATGTCTTTATTGTAGGCCAAAGGCAGGCCTTTGAGTTGCAGCGTCACGGCCTCTGCCGCTCCGTGAATGCGCCCGACTTTGGCGCGGATCAGTTCGGTCAAGTCGGGGTTCTTCTTCTGCGGCATGGCGCTGGAGCCCGTGGAAAAGGCCTCGGGCAGCGTGACAAAACCGAACTCGGCTGTGGCAAAGAGCGTGATCTCCTCGGCAAAGCGGCTCAGATGCAAACCGACAAAAGTGAGCGCCTGCAGATACTCCAAAATGAAGTCGCGATCGCTAGTGGCGTCGATTGAATTGCCGGTGGGCCCGGCAAAGCCCAACTCCTTTGCGGCAATGCTGCGGTCAAGAGCAAGCGTTGCGCCGGCCACGGCTCCTGAACCGAGGGGACAGTAGTTGAGCCGTTTCGAGCAATCCATCAGCCTTCCGGCATCGCGCAAGATCATCTCGGTGTACGCCAACAGCCAGTGAGCGACCAGCACGGGCTCAGCCCGCTGCATGTGCGTGTAGCTGGGCATTACGGCGTCGTCAGCAGCTTCAGCCTTCGCGACAAGCGCATTGATCCAGACGATCAGAGAGTCAAGTGTGAGTGCGATTTGTTTGCGTACATAGAGGCGCAGATCTGTCGCGATCTGTTCGTTGCGGCTGCGGCCGGTGTGGAGCTTGAGACCGAGGGGACCGACGCGCTCAACTAATGAAAGTTCGACAAAGTGATGGATGTCTTCGGCTGTCGGGTGATTGCGCACGAGGGCTTTGCCCGCTTCTGAGGCGTGGCCGGCGGCAATCGCGTCCAGAGCTTCGCGTAGCTTTTCAGTCTCATCTTTGGTGAGGATCTTGGCTGCGCAGAGAGCGGAGGCGTGCGCCTTGCTGGCGGCTACTTCCTGGTCGAGGAGGCGCCAATCAAAGACGATGGACCGCTGCCACGCTTCAAACTCCTTATCGAGCGGCTCGCGAAAGCGGCCCGACCACATCTTTCCGGATTGATTCTCGTTTACCATGGGTTCTACTCTTTTCTCCAACGGCCTGCTCGGCAAAAGATTAGCGATCTAAAACCTCGGAAGGCACAAACTCAATCCGATGGTGCTTCTGGTCGATCCCAACCGTCAGGCGATTGAGAACCCCGCCCAGGATGACGTGCGAAGAGAAGGCCCCGATGAGTACCTTGGGATGCGACACGATTAATGTGCCGATCCGCAGGTCGCCATCAAGATTGGCTGTTGCGAGGCTGTACTGGCGGCCATTTATGTCCCGCACCATCTGTCCGCTCTCCTTGCGGTCCACGAGCGCCAACTGGGCGGCCAACTCTCGGGGCAAAACCAGGTCGGAACCGGCATCCCGCGCGCCACTATCGACCTCCGCTTTAACCACCATGCCGTTCAGGCTGACCTCGATGTACGGCAGCAGGTTAATATCATCGTAGAGCAGAACTCTCTTTCCGTCCGGCTTGGGCAACGAGCGTCTGCTAAGCCACAAAAGGTCTCTTCCATAGTCGAGATAAAGCACAGTGTTCTTGAATAGAGCCATTCCAAGGGTGCCCCTGCCAGCTTTCACCATTGGGGAGTAGTTTTCCATAGGCATACCGATGGCGTCGCGGATCGTGCGTCCGGCCAGTTGCATGCGGTTGGCGTGTACGATTGGAACGTCCGGGTCGTCTGCGCGATCAATTCCACTGTGCATCCGGGTGTGCCCCGTAACTGGCAGAGCCTGTTGATGGGCCAGCTCGGGATCTAATATGAAAGCCTGACCCATGCCTGTATCGAGGCCGAAGAGATACGGTCCTCGCTTGTTGATCCGGACTTCAATACCCTTCAGAAACGGGACAGCCTTTTGTCTATCCCGATTGCCTTCTTTGGCGTGCGCTTGGGTAAGAAATGACAGCCCGCCCACAAAGGAACACAACACTACAGAGCGCCACTGTCGATAGATATTCTTCACAATCAGTCCGTTCATCGGCTTCCGGTTCTGGAGCATGGTCCCAGTCCGAGTATCCCTTCCAATACTTTTAGAGCACGATCAGAAACCGCCTTCCGCTATATCTTCTCCTTGCCGCTGTTGAGCTGGGGCATTTCGCTGCCTTTGCTGAGCGTTAGGAGGCCTGCTTTGGCGTAGGTGAGGAGCTTCTCCCTGGTGTCGGTGATGTCGAGGTTGCGCATGGTGAGTTGTCCGATACGGTCGCGCGGGGAGAAGGTGGATTCAGTCTTCTCCATGCTGAGGCGCTCGGGATGGAAGGTGAGGTTGGGCGACTCGGTCG
>CAZGHZ010000126.1:0-10227 GCA_964525655.1 uncultured Occallatibacter sp. | reverse complement strand
AGCCCTCCATCAGCCAGAAGGCCTCGGCCAGCAGCAGCGTGCCCGGAACCTCGGCCGCCACGCGATCCACCACCTCGCGCCAAAACTCATGAGGCATTCGGCTGTTGAACTCGGCCTGGCTCATGCCATATTCGGCGCGCGACGGAATGGCGCCGCTCGTGCCGGGACCGGGGAACCAAAGACGATGAAAATGCCTCTTGGCCAGCGTCATGGCGGCATCGAAGCGAATCACCGGAAACAACCGCGCCACGTGCAGAATCGTCTGAATCACCTGTTCGCGCACCGCTGGGTTCAGGTAATCGAGCTGGGCCGTGTCGTTCCATGGGAAGCTGGTGCCGTCGTTGCCGTGATAGATGTAGCGGGTCTCGCCGCTTGAGCGGTCGCGACGCTGGAAGACCACCGCTGCGTCGGACTGCTCGTAGTAGTGATCTTCGATCTTGATCTCGACGCGGCCGTCCTGCGAAAGGTCGGGACCGTTGTAGCTGTAAACCGGATAAGGCGGTTCGGGCCGCGAAATGAACCATTCGGGGTGCTCGACCACCCATGGCGAATCGATGCCCATGTGATTGGGCACCATGTCGCTGGCCAGCCGGATACCATATTTGTAGGCCCGGTCGCGCAGATTCACATAGGCCGCCTCGCCGCCCAGGTCTTCGGCAATCGCGTAGTCGAAGATTGAATAAGCCGAGGCCACGGCATCCGAGTTGCCGCAGAGCTGCTTGATGGTCTTCGACGCGCGGCTGCGCTCCCAGATGCCGATCAGCCACAGCGAGTTCAGCCCGCGGCGCGCCAGCGTCGCCAGTTCCTCGTCGGGGATCTCATCCAGGCGCTTGATCCAGCGGCCATATTGCCGGCTCATCTGCGCCATCCATACATAAGTGCTCTTGGCGATCAGCACCGCGGTGGGCATCCAGGCCTGGTCGGGCGAGAACTTCTCGTACTCGTGCGCGGGGTCGCCGAACTCCGGCACCTGGGCTGTACTTACCACTCCGGGCCACTGCTGCCGGCCGCTCTCTCGGCGCCGCCGTGCCGATTCATCGGGGGGATTGAACTGTTTCCAGATCGCCAATTCTTCCTCGCGTAAAACTTCACCGGCTATGAGCAGGAAGCGCTCCAGGCTGTCGCCGATCAAAGGCTTCCACAGTTTTCGGATAAGGGCAAGCTGATCGCTGAGCGAGCGCGGCGCTCCCAGCGCCGGTGCACGCAGCAACTCCAACAGATTCATTGGCTTGGCGTCAGGTAGGGGGATGAGCGGGCGCGTGGCAAAATACTCCGGAAGCTGCCTCGTCACCTTGCGGTATACGGTCCGCTCGACCAGGCTCCTCTCTTCGAAGAGCTCCTTGAAAGGATCAAACGCCTCATTGCGGTTTGCTGTCCAGAGAAGGATCAGTTCTTCAAATGCGACGGCCTCGTGCGGCGTTCCGTCGGTCTGTCCCGAGAGCCATTCGAGCGGTGTCTTCTCCCCGCGCATGACCGTCATACCGGGAAACTGCTCGACAAAGGCTAGCAGCAGCTTTTCCACCGCGTCTGCGCCGACTTTGCCGGCAAACCACTCCAGGGCGCCGGTCATCACCTGGGGATCGAACTGCTCGCGGTAGCGCGCCATCAGAACGTGGCTGGCCTCGTCGATCAGGCCCATGGCATAGAGCTTCCCGGCATGAACCACCCGCTCCGGGTGCCTCTCCACGTCGCGAACCGTATTCATCCGCTGAGCAAACTCGCGGCAGGCGGCCAGATTGGCGAAAACGACGTTCCCCGAGTATGAGAACAACGACTCCGCGAACTGGTACCGGTCACGCGCCTTCCGGGAAATATGGAATTCCATCATAAAAAAATCGAACTCCCAAACTCAACAATAGTTGTCATCCTGAGCGAAGCGCAGCGGAGTCGAAGGACCTGCTTTTGCTCTTCGCCGGGGTGCTCCACCCTCACCGCGTCGATATCTCTGCGAGCGGGGTGGGATTCAGGGCACAAACAAGGCCAAAAGATAAAGGTACATCAACGAGGTCTAGAACGTTGGAACCTGCGATTTGACCACGCGGCTGGAGATTCCGCCGCATCCTCAATCCAGCGCCTTATGGAAGCGCAGAATTGCCGTAGTCAGCAGCAGAACTCCCAGGCCTGCCATCGCCGCCATCTGAGGCCACAGAATCTCCATTCCCACGCCCTTCAGATACGTCCCTCGAACCACAATCAAAAAATACCGCAGCGGAATCGCATAACTCATTAGCTGCATCCACTGCGGCATCGTGCTGATGGGAAAACCAAAGCCCGAAAATGTGATCGCCGGCATGATGAAAAAGAACGCTGTCACCATCGCCTGCTGCTGCGTTGATGAAACGGTCGAGATCAGCAGGCCAACGCCCAGCATGCACAAGATAAAGAGGATCGCCCCTATCGCCAGCACCCAGACATGCCCGCGAAACGGCACCTGAAACCACAGCGATCCCACTACGGAGATCAGCGTCACGTCAAAGATACCGATCAGAAAGAACGGCAGCGTCTTGCCCAGGATGAACTCGACCGGGCGAATGGGCGTGACCATGATCTGCTCGAGCGTGCCGATCTCGCGCTCGCGCACCACGGCGAATGCGGTCAGTGTAATCACCAATACCAGAGTCAGGCTGCCGATGATTCCCGGCACAAAGAACCAGCGGCTCTTCAGGTCCGGGTTGTACCAGGGCCGCGGCGCAAGCTCAACCGACGGCATCACTTCGATGAGCTGCGGCGCAATGCGGTAGATGCGATCCCTCTGGACCTCCTGCGCGAAGCCCAGAGCAATCTGCGAGATGTAGCCCGAGGCGATCAGAGCGGTGTTCGAGTTAGTCGCATCCACAATCACCTGTAACGGCGCTGTCTGGCCCTTGCGCAGCTTCTGCGCAAAGCCGGCGTCAATCTCCAGGCCTGCCGTGACCTTGCCCTGCTCGATCAGATCGCCAAGCTGGCGCGAGTCCGTAACTTGCCTTTGCACCTCGAAGTACGGGCTCGAAGTAAAGCGCGAGACCAACTCGCGGCTCTCCTGCGAGTGATCCAAATCGAGCACGGCGGTTGGCACATGGCGAATCTCGTAGTTCGCCGCATAGCCAAAGACCATCATCTGAATGATGGGCGGCCCAATGAGGATGAAGCGCGTCCGCTTGTCGCGGAAGACCTGAATGAACTCCTTGATCAACATTTGCTTCAGTCGCCCAAACACTCGTGTCTCCTTAGCCGCGAACTTGCCAACTTGCCATCACCGCAAAGCGGTGGCCAACTCGCCGTCTTTGTCGGCGAATCTAAAAACTCCTCTTCCCCTTAATCGAACAGAATCATCGATCCATGATCGGTTCTGGATTTGCCGAGTTTTTCCCCCCGTTGGTGCACAATCACATTACAGCATGTTTTAAAAACGCCGCATCGTGTCAGATGCACGACTTCAGTCGTGCAGAAAAGAGCCGTAAAACTGGAGATTCTAGCCCCTGCGGAATTCCATCCACAATCTGCCAAACCACTCTTGAAACAGTCTCTGGTCGAACAAGCCAGGTATTGGGGACACTCTTCACTGAAAGAAAGGTACCCCCTCCCCCCATCTATATTTTCAAGACCTTGCGGAGAATTATCCCGTTCTGTGAATGACTCCATCATTCCAGCCTCTTGTGAAAGCTGCGAGTCGCCAGCAGCGTCAGCACAAATGCAAAAACAGCCAGTGGAACGAGCTCCGCCAACAGCATGGACGCGGGCGTCCCTTTCAGAAAGATCTTCTTCAGTACCGAAACGTAGTAGCGCGCGGGCAGAATCCGGGTAATCCACTGGAGCGGAACCGGCATCTGCTCGATCGAAAAGAGGAATCCAGACAATAAAAACGCCGGAAGAAATGTAATTAGCAGCGCAATCTGGCTGGCTGCAAATTGACTCTTTGTCAGCACTGAGATGAAGAACCCCAGCGAGAGAACCACCACCATAAACAGAGCCGAAGCAGCCATCAGCGTAACCCACGAGCCGCGAAACGGCACCTGAAACCAATAGATTGCGATGAGCGCAGCAATCGTCGTATCGAACATGCCGAGCACAAAATAGGGCGCCAGCTTGCCGAGCATGATTTCCATCGCGCTTACCGGCGTCGAGATCAACTGCTCCATGGTCCCGCGCTCCCACTCGCGCGCAATGGTCAGCGAGGTAAGAAATGCGCCGATGACCGACATCACCAAGGCCAGAATGCCGGGAATGATGAAGGCGCTGCTTTCCAGATCTTCGTTGTACCAGGTGCGAGTCTCGACGCTCATCGCAACCGGCTGCATCGCGAGGCCGCGCTGCCTGAGCCAGTCGATTTGAATCTGCCCCGAGTAACTCTGGACCACGGCCTGGGAGTAGCCAATCAGCACATTGGCCGTATTGTCGTCTGACGCATCGACCAGCGCCTGCACCTCGACGGGCCGGCCATCGCGCAGCCGCTGCGAAAAGTCCCAGGGAATCACAATGCCCATCTTGGCGTGGCCGTCGTCAAGGGCGCGCGATAACTCCGGATAACTATTAACCACTCGGGCAATCTGAAAGTATCTGCTCGATTGAAAGTGTTTCAACAGATCCTGGCTCTGCTGGCTGCCGTCCTGATCGAAGACATAGACGGGCAGTCCTTTGAGATCGAGATTGACGCCGTAGCCGAAGAGCAACACCAATACCACAGGCATAAGGACGACAATGATAAGGCTGCGCGTGTCGCGCAGAATCTGCACGAGTTCTTTTCTCGCAATGGCCAGCAGGCGGGTCAGGCTCATGGCTTGCCGTCCTTTGCCGCCTCGCGGCCCGTGGTGAGTGAGACGAAGACATCTTCGAGGCTGGGGCGAATCATTTCCAGGTGGCTTACCACAATATTGCGTTGGGCCAGGTAACGCTGGAGCTCTGGCACCGACAGTCTTGCATCCGCAACCACCAGATGCATTGCATTGCCGAAGACCGCCGCATCCACCACGCCGGGCGCCGATTGCAATGCCTCCACCGCAAGGCCCAGCGGAGCGCATTCCATCAACAGCAGCTCGCCTTTCATCGAGTCCCGCTTCAATTCAGAGGGCGTGCCGAGCGCAACAATCCGGCCGCGAAAGATCAGCGCCAGGCGATTGCAATACTCGGCCTCCTCCATATAATGGGTAGTCACAAAGACAGTAACTCCCTCCTCCGCCATCTGATGAATCAGCTCCCAGAACTGACGCCGTGTAATAGGATCGACGCCCGAGGTCGGCTCGTCGAGAAAGATAACCGGAGGCTTGTGCAGAACAGCGCAACCGAGAGCAAGCCGTTGCTTCCAGCCACCAGGCAGCGTACCCGTAATAAGATTCTCCTGCCCCTTGAGGTTAGCCATCGCAAGCGCCCATTCGATCCGGCCTCGTAACTCCTTCGACGGCACGCTGTAAAGTCCCGCGAAGAGGCGCAAGTTCTCGATTACGGTTAGGTCGTTATATAAGGAGAATTTCTGCGACATATAACCGATATTCTGGCGCACCACTTCGGGCTCACGGCTTACGTCGAAGCCAGCGACCAGCGCTCGGCCGGAGGTGGGTTTGAGCAGTCCGCACAACATGCGAATTGTGGTCGACTTTCCCGCGCCGTTCGGACCGAGAAAGCCGAAGACCTCGCCTTTGCGAACCTCCAGATTGATCCGGTCCACAGCGATAAAGCTGCCGAAACGCTTGACCAGACTCGCAACCTCAACCGAGTTAGCCGAATCAGTCATGCGAAGTTACCCCGGTTTCGACTGCGTCTACGAACAGATCTTCGATAGAAGGCGCAACCTGAAGAACCGCATCGAAGGGAATGTCGGCGCGCATGAGCCGGGCCTCGAACTCTGGAATTCGGCGGGCTGCATCGTCGACCACGATGTGCACGCCGTCGCCTGTCAGCAGCAGGCTTGAAATTCCCTCTGCGTCTTCCAGTTCGCTGCGTAATAAACGCGGCTCTGGCGAGGTAATCGACAAGACGCCCTTGCCCAATCCTGCCTTGAGGTTGGTCGGTGCATCACAGAAGAGAAGCTTGCCTTGATGCAGCAACGCCACGCGATGACAGCGCTCGGCCTCGTCGAGATAAGCCGTCGATGTGAGGATCGCGACGCCATCTGCGACCAGTTCATAAAGGATGCGCCAGAAATCTCGCCGCGAAACCGGATCGACGCCAGTCGTCGGCTCATCAAGCAGGATTACCTTGGGCCGATGAATGAGGGCGCATACAAGTCCGAGCTTTTGCTTCATGCCGCCGGACAGTTTTCCGGCGAGCCGCTCGCGAAACTCGCTCATGCCCGCTGCAACCAATAACTGCTCGGAGCGCATGGTGCGCTCAGCTTTCTTAACTCCAAAAATATCAGCATAAAAGCGAATGTTCTCATCGACAGTTAAATCTTCATAGAGCCCAAAGCGCTGCGGCATATAACTGAGCGCATGCTTGGCGCCTTCCGGATCGCGCGCCACGTCGAAGCCGGCGACCGTTGCCCTGCCGGAATCGAGAGACATGATTCCCGCCAGCATGCGCAAGGTCGTCGTCTTTCCCGCCCCGTCGGGGCCGACCAGGCCGAAGATCTCTCCGGCGCGCACGTCAAATCTCAGGTCGTCGACGGCGCGCACGCCGGGGAAGTTCTTCGTCAGCCCCTCAGCCACAATCGCGAGTTGGATCGGGCTCGTCATTGTCTAGCTGCTGCAAGTTCGACATGCGCGTCGGCAGGCATGCCCGGCTTGAGCTCATGATCCGAATTGTCAATGTCGATCTTGATCCGGTAAACGAGTGTAACCCGCTCCTTGGTTGTCTGCACGCTCTTGGGTGTGAACTCGGCAGTCGATGAGATGAAGGAGATTCGCCCATGGTATTGCTTGCCGGGATAAGTGTCGGTAGTTACAACCACCTCTTGGCCCCAGGTGATGCGGCCCAGGTCAGTCTCGGCGATGTAAGCTCGCAGCCAAATGTGATCCAGGTCTGCCAGCGTAACAACGGGCGAACCGGGGGACACGACCTCTCCTAACTCTGCCTGGCGCACTGTAACTACGCCTTCTGAAGGAGCGCGCAACACCGTATAACTCAAGTTAACTTGCGAAAGGCCGAGATTGGCATTGGCCTCGCTCAGATTGGCCTGAGCGATCGATATGTCCTCTTTGCGGCTGCCCTCGACGGCCTCGTTGTATCGTTGTTGAGTTGCGTCGAAGATTGCATCGGCTCGCTTGAGCGCAGTTGCCGCCTGATCGCGCTCCTGCGCCGAGACTTCATCCTTCGCGAAAAGGCGCTGGGCGCGATCGTTGTCAAGCTTCTTCTGCTCCAGATCGGCCTCGGCGTCAATCATGTTTTGCTGTGCAGCCTTAACTTCTTGCTGCCGCGTTCCTGCCACCGTAAGCGCGAGACTTGATTCATGCACTTTTACGTTATCCTCGTCGATGCGGACCCGCTGCTTGTAATCGGCGTCGTCAATCCGCGCCAGCAGGGAGCCTTGCGTCACTTGCTGGCCCTCTTCGACAGGCAATTCCATGATGCGCCCGGCTACCTTGAAGCCGACAAGGCTCTCGTGCGCCTCGATGTTGCCGGAGAGCGTTAGCTCGTTGACGGGCGAAGGCTTCTTAGCCAGCCGAGGATAGATGTACAGCACCGCCGCAATGGCCGCGGCGAACAAGATCAAGATAGGAATGACTCGCTTCATCGCTTCAAACCTCGTTTGCAGGTCTCTCGATTACTGATTACCATCTACGCCGTTTTTGGGTTCCCCCGTGAATGCAAGGATGTTCTTCTCCGTATTCCCCATTGCGCGGGCGAGTGCGTACTTTGCATCCACGTGAACGGAGACGGCGAGAATATAGTTCTCCTGGGCGCGCGCCAGTTCATCCTGTGCAGTAACCACCTCGACATTGTTGGCCGTGCCTTGTTGAAAGCGATCCTGCGCGAGTTGTAACTCTCGCTTCGCCAATTCCAGTCCCTCGCTCGCCACGGTCACCTGTGCGGCGGCGGAGTCAAGATTCAGCAGCGCCTCGCGGAGGTCTTCTTCTATGCCACGACGCAAATCTGCAATCTGATCGTCGATGCGCTTCACGCGGCTGGCCAGTTCCTCGGCCTCTCCATTGCGGTCGCGGTCGAAAAGGGTGAAGTCGAGCTGGCCTTGCACCAGGCCCGTGGTCTGAACGCCGCCGATGCTGCGCCCAATCTCGCCGATGTTCCCGTTAAGGCTCAGCTTCGGATAAGAGCGTGCACGGTTGGCGCTCTGTTGCACAACCAGGCTCTCGCGTTGGCTTAAGAGTGAGAGATAATCCGCGCGAGCAAGCAGCGCCGCGGGCACTAGCGCATCAATTTCCGGCTGACGCAACGGAATGAAGCTAAGCGGGCCGGATAGCTCCAGCAGTGTTCCGGGGTCCATTCCCATGTTGCGCGCCAACTCAAGCATCGATTGCCTGGTTTGGTTCTCGGCAATCAGCAGCGCCTGCCGGTCGTTGGCGAGTTGAACTTCGGCGCGGAGCACGTCCACTCCAGTTGCCGTCCCGGCATCGTGCTTGTCTTTGGCCAGCTTCAACAAAGTGCTTGAGTCGGTTACCCGAGACTGTGCCGCATCGGCGCGCGCTGTCGCCGACTGTGCGTTCAAATAGAGTGCGGCGATGGCGCGCACGATGATGTCACGTGCATCGCGCTCGTCCATTCTGCCAGCATCGAGAGCGCGCTCGCTAGCCTTCAATTCGCGATAGCTTTGCAGATCAACCACATTCTGCTGCGCATAAATGCGGAAGTCATAGTTGGAGAACGGTCCTACAACCCTAGGAAAACCCGGGGCAGAGATCCCAAAGGCCTGTAAGTCGCGGTTTTGCAAATTCGCGTATACCTGGGCACTGAAGCGCGGCAAGAGTGCAGCCGACAAGCGACGCATGCGCGTGCCTTCCGCTTCCTCGACCCGCGTGCCGGAAACCAGCACACTTAGGTTGGCCTTCAGCCCCTTCCGGATCGCGTCCTGCAGTGTGAGCTGGACAGGTGCCGGCTGTGGGGACAAGGTCTGAGCGCTTGAATCTAGCTTCAGCGTCAGGCATGCCAGCAACAAAAGGATGGCGCTACGCAAATCGAATTTCATGATTTCTGCTCTTTTCCGGAGATGGCGATCGATCTCCAGAAATGTTGAAAGCTATCTTCCATCCAACCACTGAGCGCAGGCTGCTCGTGCAATGACCAGAAGAGCACCGTGCCCATGAATGTTTGCAGAACTTGAATGGCCACCTTTTCCTTCTTCAGACGCGGGTCGATCTCCCCGCGCTTTTGCCCGTCGGCCACCACCGCTGCGATCATCCTGCGGCCCTCCTGCATGTTGCGCGCGATCAGATCGCGCACCCCCTCGCTGGCCAGAAAGGAGGAGATTAAAGCGCGTGCGAGATCCGGGCTTCTCCCTGGTTCTTCGGCAGCACGCAAAAACAAGCGGTGCAGGACGGAACGAATCGGCAGTTTGCCCTCCGACGCCAAAGCCAGTGCTTCAGTGACCTTCCCTAGTTGAATCTCAGCCATCACGCCCAGCACGTGATCCTTGCTCTCAAAGTAGTTGAAAAAAGTGCCCTTGCCCACGTCCGCCGCCTCAGTGATGTCTTCCACTGTGACGCCTGTAAAGCCGCGTTCGGCAAACAGTTGCAGGGCGCACCGGAAGAGCTTCAGGCGCGTCTCGGCGGCGCGACGCTGACGGCGGCCCGCAGTTTGCGCAGAGACAAGGCCGGTGGCTGGTGGCGTCTGCAGCGGTGTAACCGGTTGATGACTTTGACCACGACTCATCTCCGGTTGATGGACAGTTCTGACCATAGGTCATATATAGTGCGATGGAGGCGCTTTGTCAAGAGGATGTGCTTCCATGCCGGGCCATCTTGAAGAGCCGGCCTCGACCGCATTGTTAGCAACTCTGATGGGGAGTTTTTAAAACTCGACTCGGCCACGAGGGGCGGAGACCGCTGGCAGGTCTGATTTCACTCTGCGTTTGGTTCGGTGAGGACAACGAGAGGGGCGAGCGAAGCCAGGCTGCTTTGAGCTAAACGCACCGACCGCAGCGCGACGATGACCTAACGGCAACGCATCCGGTGCGCTCGTAACGCGCGCTCTCCCGATTCTGACGGTTCCGGAAAGGCGACCGCCAAGCCGCCAGATGTTCGTTGGTTAACTGTTTACTTTTCCGGCCCGAATGAGTGAGACATTTGGTTCGATTGAAACGTCTCACAAGCATGAAGAGAACCGAAGCACATAAGCTTCCGCGGGTTGTGTTGAATGAGCGTC
>CAZGHZ010000125.1:0-10284 GCA_964525655.1 uncultured Occallatibacter sp. | reverse complement strand
AGGCCAAAGCCACCTTACACCCTCTGCTCATTTACACACTCGAATTTACGTCACCGCGCTGGGTCAAGGTACGCTCTATGCACTTGGCGCCACCCCTTCGAGGGCGACCGCCGGAGGTTTGAACTGATAACAAGTTTTCAACTCCGTCTTGTTCCTGATTTCATTGTTCATTAATTTTTTTCAATCCGGTTGACCTTCTGTTTAGTCTCCCGCCGGCGTTGCCGACACACGGAGAATAAAACTGTGCCCCATCCATCGGACGTCTTTGTTCTTGTCCGATGCGTGGGAGTCCACAGGACACCATGACTAGTCTTGTTTTGTTGAATCTACAACCTTGTCTCTTGTTAGGGGCAGCCACCGCGCACGCTGTGAATGCGGGCCGATTTCATCAAGGAGAATCGTCGAATGATCTATCGCAATATCCATCTGAATCCCGAATCGTACGACTTTGTCCGGAGCAGGGTGGAAAACGGACGTTACGCGAACGCCAACGAATTGGTGCAGGCTGCCTTGCGCGCGCTGCATCGCGAAGAAGAGGCCTCTGAGAAGAATCAGCAGTCAAGCGCCTCTGCCGAGGAAGACGTCTTTCGGAGGCTATGGGAGATCTCCGCTGATGCCACTCAGTTTCGGCGTTAGTTCAGCAAGCATCGGATCGCAGAGTTGAGATTCTTCCTGCGCAACGACCTCTACCAGCGGAGTATGCGTTCGCCGGCTGTTCGCAATCTGCGAGGTACCGACCGTCGCGCTTTCCATTGTCAAGCCAGATGTCTCTGGCTCAGATCATTTGAATCGGAGGACGCCGGAGTTCGCACGATCTTTCGTAGTTCTCATCAAGATAAATGAGAGAGATTCTCCAGTGTTGTTGCGGAATACTTCAGCCTGCCCGTAGGCGCGCTTGCGTGCCTATCGCAACGGTCGTCCCTTGCATTGACGGACCCCGGCTATGCGGCTGAGGCTGCGCCCTGGCACAACCTGGAACCTCAAACAGCTTTGCAAGTAGCTCAGAGTATCGTTTTGGAAGGCAGGTGACCGAGAAAGAACTTCAGTGGCAAAAACAGTGAAAACGTCTTTGAAAAGGAACCATTGGTCGAGTATCTTATGTTAGAGCAAGTGGCTTGCCTTGGGCGGCGTTTTAAATTAGCCAGCGGAGGCCGGACTATTTGCCTGGACTATTCAGGGAGGCGCCATGGGGGTATCGGAAATTCTGGCAACGATCGATCACGAGATTTCTCAATTGCAGCAAGCGCGTGCGCTGCTGAGCGGTAGCGCGGTGCCGGTGGCCAAGAAAAAGCCAGGCAGACCGAGAAAGACGCCCGTGGCAGTCACTCTTGTCGCTGCCAAACCCGCCAAGAAGAGAAACCTCTCTCCCGAAGGCCGGAAACGGATCGCCGATGCTGTCAAGAAGCGTTGGGCCGCACAGAGAGCAAAGAAGGCTGAACCGAAAAAATCCGCTGCGGCCACTAAGAAAGCCGCTGTTGCAGCCGCTCAAAAACCAGCCAAGAAGAAGAGGAACCTCAGCCCCGAGGGCCGGAAGCGCATCGCCGAGGCCGCCAAGAAGCGCTGGGAGGCACAGAAGGCCGCAGCGGCGAGTTAGTCTGCTCTCCTCCGCACACGCCCGAGCTGACGCAGCTTCCCACCTGCGTCAACTCATTTTATTTCTTCATTTTCACCTTCGGGCCAAAGCGGCGGCTGAACGGCGCGGGTGCGCTCATGCCTTAGGTCGGCAACGATCCGCGACCAATAGGTAATGCTGCGCTCGGCTCGCGCCACACGCCGTTGCGCCTCCTTGAGTTTGCGTTCGGCAAAACGCATTCGCTGGCGCCGGGCTTTGTCCCGGTCTCGCTGAAGAGATTCTTCCATTTGAGTTTCTTGTCAAAAACTTAGTGTAATATCTGCGGGCGCCGATCCTCGCCGAGGCCCGATCTTTTGTCAACCCTCATTGCAAGAGCGTCTCCCATTGGCCTGAGTTAGACGACTTGAAGATTGCTTCGATGACAGCCATGTTCATGATCGCGTCTTCGATCGGAACCGACACATCGGTGTCCTCCATTACAGCCTTGGAGAATGCATCGCCTTGCAACGTGTATTGATCGCAGACCGGAAACTCCTCCGTTGTCATGCCGCTGCCGGAGAGGTCGCCGCTTGTGTCGATGAAGAGGCGGGTGGGCCGGGCGGGAGGCGCGTTGAAGGGAATCTCGATCTCGATGCGGCCGCGCGTGCCAAGAAAGTGAATGCGCTGGTAAGGAACAAGCTGCGTGCTACAGGTGAAGATGGATTGGCCGCCTGGAAAATCGAGAATCGTCGAGGTAAGCCGATCGGTGCGCATCCTGGGGTCGCGGTCGATGAGTGCGACGACGCGTGCCGGCTGCTGTGCGAAGGCATAACGCGAGGCGTGAATAAGATAACAGCCGATGTCCATCAGCGCGCCCCCGCCGCTCTCCGGCTGGTTGCGAATGTTGCTGGGATCGATGTTGAAGTAGCTGAAGAAGCCGGCAATCGAGCGCACCAGACCAATGCGGCCCTCGTCGAGTAACTCGCGGAGGCGAAGCCATTGGGGATGGCAGTTGACCATGAAGGCTTCACCGATTTTGACTCCCGTGCGGGCGCGAACGGCGAGCAGCGATTCAGCCTCCGCGGCGGTGAGGCTCAAGGGCTTTTCGCAGAGCACATGCTTGCCGGCTTCGGCGGCCTTGATCGTCCAGGGCACATGAAGATGATTGGGAAGGGGAATGTAGATCGCGTCGATATTGGGGTCGGCGAGAAGCTCCTCGTAGGAGCCGTAAGCCTTGGGAATGTTGAGTGCCGCAGCCGCATCCTGAGCCCTGGCCAGATCGCGCGATGCGATTGCAGCGATGCTGGTGTATTGCCCCTGCTGCATTGCGGGGATAACTTTCTTGAGGGCGATGTCGGCGGTGCTGAGAACTCCCCAGCGGAGTTTGTTGTTCATGGTGCAATGATAATGGCGGGATGTGACCGATGCACTGTTGGGGGGTAGTGCAGTCTCCGAATAGCCGACAAACCGATCACAGCGTCGCTTTTGTATTGGGGCCGTAATTGGCCATGGAAAACCGATTGCTCGATTACCGAGGGCGTGGAGTATTTACTCTAACAATACGTTTGCTCGTGCTCGAGTAGTGCTCGCTGCTTTGTACTGGATCTTCGTCCTATTCGTATTTGTAGGTCTCAGATACGCTGACCCAGGCTGGGCTGAAGGTGGCGTTCCGCTTGTACTTGTGGGTTTGCCTTGGAGCATTCCTGTGCTTCTAATCACTGGAATGATTTCGATGATTCCTGGGGTCGGCCAATTCATGGCGACAGACGCCGGAAACTTCTTTAATTTTGTTGTTCTTTGTGGCGGCCTCAATGCGCTGTTGATTCTTGGCGCTTCGAAGGTATTGCATTTACTGCGGGACAGTATGCGACTGCGCGTTGTCGCAGCCGTCGTGACCACTGTTCTTGTTGCGCGTGCCCAACTTATTATGCCGCGAATTGACCGCGATGCACTTGAACGGAGTACACCGCGGGATGTCCCGAGAGATGTCGTTCATGTCGGTGGAGCGGTCGGTTGGTGGCAGCATTGCACTTACGATTCCGCACGGAACTTCGACACATGCCGCATTTGGAATAGAGGAGGCCTGATACTGGAAGACGGCGAATTTGTGCCGCACGATGGCGGCGCACCCGCGAGAACTGACGAGTTGGAAATAACAGACTCCAGGTACGGGCCTTATGAGGTCAGGTTGTGTAACGGTCGAATTCTCATTCCAAAGGCTCGCGAGGGCGAACTGAAATGATTTCCTGACTGGCGCGGCGTGCTGGAAAAAGCAGGGCAGGCTCAAGCTGCCGCAGACGCTCCAACCGCGCCACACTTAGCGCAGTCTCGCAAGAATTTTCGAAGCTCCGAGATGATCACCGGCAGACCGAAAACTGAGTCACGACGCGTCGATATCGGCATGAGCGGGTTGTGGACTCAGGAGGCCGATCGAGCGAGTTACCAGAATTACTGCGGAAGCACTTCGATCCCGGTCACGGTTGCATAGCCGTCGACTGGAACAAAACTCAGCAGTAGTTTACCTTGCGCATTTGGCGTCAGGCCCGTCGCCTTGCGAATGACCACGTCTGACCCGCGCGCCTCCTGGGGAAGGTTGAAGTTCTTCAAGAGCGCATTCCCGTTGCAGTAGACATCGAAGATGTGGGCAACCGCGGCTCTGTGTTCGTCGGATGGAGAGGACGACTGATCCCAGTCGCCGTGGCGCACCGCAAAGTGCAGCGTCACGGAGTATTTCCCCGGCGAAACTGGAATTGCATAGCTGAAGTTACCCCAGCGCTCGGTTTCGTAGAGCTCAGGATCGTCGGTTCCCTTTACCGGAGTCCCGTAAGTGGCCAACTGCCCGCCCTGGAAGTAGTTATCCGGACTCCACCAGTGGCTGTCGTTGGAGTAATAAGGTGTCTGGCGGGGGAGGAGGCGCACGGGCCTCATGTGTTCTTTGAAGCCGGGCAGGATCTCGATGGCCGAGAGGGTGGCCTGCTTGCCTTCTTCGCCGGAAAAGTCCAGATGCAGCAGCCCGTCGCTCGCCGGTCCTATGCCGGTAAAGACCTTGACATCGGCTGTGCCGCTGGCTCCGGCGTCGGCCACGACATCGAAGCGGCTCATCAATGTCTTGCCGTTGGCGCGCACCGTCATGATGCGGCTGCCTTCGCCGTCCGCTCCGGCGGACTCCGGGTCAAAGACCGTCTCGGCAAAGTGCAGGCGCAGCTCATAGACACCCTTCTTCAAAGGAATGCCGTAACTGAACTGCCCCTGCCGACTGGTGCGGTAGAAGTCCGGGTCCTGCGTGCGACCGATGTGCTGCGTCGAGCTCTTCACGGCAGTGCCACCGCTGAACCAGACATCGGCATTCCATAGCTTGCCGGCATGATCGACAAAGCTGCGGGTCGAACCGGCCAGAATGCGAATCTCCTCACCAGTCGGCGGGCCAAGCTGCGACTCCGCGGACGGAACTGGAGACTGATTCGATCCAACTGTTTGTGGCGCCTGCTTGCCATACCGGAGGATCTGCAAGGCGCTTCCGAATCCGAAGAGCAGAAAAGCGAGAGCGGCGCCGATCCACCAGGCCCGGCGGCCGGAGAGATGGAATTTCGTATCCTTCTGGTCAATTGCTGCGCCGTGACTATCGGGCTGGCTTGCCGCAGGCGGCTCGACGGGAGCAGTCTCTTTCTCCTCCGGTTCTACGGCAACCGCTTTGAACTCCGGAACATATTGGCCCAGGGGAATGGTGATCTGGAGCCGGTGCTGTGCGCCCTCTCCGGCGTAATAGGCAGCCAGACGCTTGCGCAGACGGTTGGCCTCAACCCGCACAATCGAGTCGGAGTCCTGATCGAAGGACGAGCCGCGATGGAAGACCTCGACGCCGACCGAGTACTCCTTGATTTGATAGGCCTCTCCGGCGAAGAGTTTCCCGCACAGATACGACAGCAGATTGGCGAGCGTAGGGGCGCGCATAAACTGCTCAGAATGAAGCACGGCGTCCAGTTCTGCCCGCTGCGCCTCCAGATTGATCGTCTCTGGGCTCTCAATCGCCATTGCTACCTTCTCCGGACTGATTGTAATGCTATCGAGACTTCGTTGTTTGGCTAGTGCTTAACGGTGTATGCAACGTGAGGAAGTGGCATGTAGCGCTATGTAACCTCTCCAGCGTGCCGTTTGCAGGCGTTTTTAAGTTCGGTGCAGCAACTGATGTAAATCACTGAAATAATGATAGTTTCATGATTCACCTCTGAGGTTTAACCCCCGCGGAACCGGTAGGTAGCAGGTATAGCGTTGCGGCCAGGCCAAAGCAGATCTTTACTTGAGTCAATGCAGCAGCAGATCGCCGGGGCCGGCAGGCAGAACCGCCGCCTCCCGCCGAAAAGCCAAAATGCAGGAGAGGTGACCCATGAAAAGACTGGTGATGATGCTCGTAGCAACGAGTCTGGTGATACTGACGGCCCCCTACGGAAGGACAGAGTCCATTCCCGAGACCGCCAAGGCGGACAAGCTTGACGCGGCCAGGGTAGCAGAAGAAAAGGGAGACCTGGCGCGCCTTCACAATGACAATTGGAGGGCGGCTGCTTACTACTCCGCGGCCATTCGCAACTCTCGACAGAATGCCGCGCTCTATAACAAGCTGGGCATTACCGAGCTCAAGATGGGCGAGAGAGGGCCTGCCCGCAAGCAATTTGCACAGGCCGTCAAGCTCGATCCCCATCTGACATCCGCGATCAACAACCTTGGAGCCGTGGCCCTTCTAGACAAGAAGTATAAGCCGGCAGTCGACTACTTCAAGCAGGCGCTAGCGTTGGATGAGTCGGTTGCCTCCACCCACCTCAATCTCGCGGAAGCGTGGATGGGACTCATGCAGGTCGATCGCGCAATGACCGAGTACGCCCGCGCTCTGGAGCTCGACTCCGATGTCCTGAGCGACAGCGAGGGAGGAGCCATCGCTCAGGTTATGACGCCGGAACAGCACGCCCACGTTCTGTTCCTGATTGCCAAGTCGTATATGAAGCGCGGCAACCTCGACGGAGCGCTGGACTATCTGGGTCGGGCCAAGGAGGGGCACTATCGCGATCTGGCCTCTGTGTACTCCGATCAGGACTTCGAGCCGCTCTGGAAAGACCCGCGTCTGGCCAAAATCGTCTCGCGGTAGAACATCCCTGCCGCCTCGTAGCAATGCCGCGCATCGCCGTGGGAAGGACGGCGAAGCGCGGCATTGCTGTTGGGAGCGACCGGCCATCCATATGATTTGAAAAACGATGGACCGCGGGTCAAGGGGTCAAGGCTCGCGCTCTATCATCTTTATGAATCCGGAGATAGGACTCTGGTTTCCGGCTGGCTGCTCATAAAGCGACCTTCAGAGTCACGGGCGCCAGATCGGCGGTGCAGAGCAAAGCCATGGAATCGACGGATTGCGTGGTGCGTACCTAATTAAGTGGGTTCGCCGGATAGCACAAAGAAGGTCGGAGACAGTACCACCCAACCGGCCAGTCTGTCCCATCATGAGGCGATTGCGGTAACACCACTGGTTCACTCGCCGACATGCGAGGCGAATTCAGCTTAAAGTGGAAGAATGACGGTCGCTTTCTCCCCAACTCCCATTTCGCGGCTGGCGGCGCGCTGTTTGGCTGGCCTGCTCTCTTTGCTGATGATCGTGCAACCGGTGGCTGGACAATCCACCGGTAGCGCGGCTGCGACGACGACGGCAGGGCAAGGTTCCTCCAAGACGACGAAAGCCACGCCGAAGGCAGCTACCTCGGCCAAGAAGACCACGAGCACGACCGGCAAGAAGACTCGAAGGCCCAAGACGAGGGCGAGCAAAGCAGTTCGTCGCGCAAGAACAGCGCGCATCAAGCTGGCCTTTGTCGCTTCGACCGAGTTGCGCCCGATGGCGCAGCAATTGGCCACTCTGCGCACTCCGGCGGCCTATACGGGAGTGACCAAGTACGCACAGCAGCATTCAGGCGAAGCTGCGGCGACAGCCTATCTCGCGCTCGGCCACGCCTATTGGCTGGACAAGCGATACGGGGAAGCAATTTCCAACTTTCGTCTGGCCCGGAAGGCCGGGGAAGAGCTGGCCGACTATGCCGATTTTCTGGGCGCCCGCGCCAATCACGAAGCGGGGAATGAGGAGACCGCCGAAGCGCTGTTGAAGGGTTTTTCTGAGCGCTATCCGGACAGCATCTTTGTCGATCAGGCCCCGGAGTTGGAAGCCGGCACGCTACTTGCACTCAAGGACGCCGAGGGCGCACAACGTGTGCTGACGGCCGCGGCAGATTCCGATGCGGCTGATCGTGCCGGATACCAACTCGCTGCGGGGCAGGTTGCATTCATGCTGGGAAGGGAACAGGAGGCAACGGCCATCTATAAAAGGCTACTGCTGGCCCATCCTCTCGGCTCGGAAGCGGAGGTCGCACGGGCAAAGCTCACCTCACTGGGAGTGGAGACGACCTTGACGACGACGGAGCTGCGCAGCCTGGGCGATGCCTACTTCAATGCCGGACGTTATGAGGCGGCGGGCGAGCAATATCGCACACTGGCCCGGCGTTCGAACCTGGATCCGGTGAGCCGCAACGGCTTTGCCGTGGCCGCCGCGGCCTGCGATCTGAAGCTGAAGCGGCTGAACAAGGCCGAGGCTGAGGCGCTGCCCGATACCAACGACGAGAACGGCGCGCGGCGGCTCTACCTGTTGATGGAACTGGCCAGGAATCGCGACGCACTGGACGAGCAGAAACAGATTGTGGCCGAGATGGAGTCGAGATTCCCGCAAAGCCCGTGGCTGGCCGAGGCGCTGCTCTCCAGTGGCAACATGTATATGCTGCGGTGCGATTACGGGCAGGCGATTCAGTACTACAGCACTCTGGCGACACGCTTTCCATCGAACAAAAATGCAGCCGCAGCCCATTGGCGGGCTGGCTGGCTGAGCTATCGGCAGGGGCTCTATCCCGAGGCGACGCGCCTCTTCGATGAGCAGATCCGCCTCTATCCTGAGGCGAAGGAGACAGTGTCTGCACTCTATTGGCGGGGACGCCTCTATGAGACGCAGGATCACAAGCCGGAGAGGGCGGCTGCCAACTACCGGACCATTGTGCGCGCCTACCAGCACTACTTCTATGCCCAGATGGCGCGGCAGCGGCTGGCCGCTCTGGGGAATGCACCGGTAACAGTCGAGCCGCAGCTGGACCGTTTCCAGGCCCCGCCAGTACCGGTGCTGGTTGAGAGCTTCCCGACCGAGAGCCCGCACCTGGCCAAGGCGCGTCTCCTGGCCAATGCCGGCTTGAACGACTACATCGCGCAGGAGATTGCCGCCGATCCTGACTCGGCCTCGTGGAGCGCGCTGGCCGAGGCGCAGATTTACGCCTCTTACGGCGAGACGTTTCGCGCAATGCGTTCGCTGAAAAAGGCTCTGCCGTATGCTTCCACGGCTTCAATTCAGTCGATCCCGCTGGCCTACTGGCGGATTCTTTTCCCCGAGCCGTATTGGGATACGATCAAGGCCGAGTCGACTAAGAACAATCTCGATCCGTATCTGGTGGCTTCGTTGATTCGCCAGGAGTCGGAGTTCAACCCCAAGGCCGTCTCGAGTGCCAACGCTTGCGGGCTGATGCAACTGCTGCCATCGGAGGGTAAGTCGCTGGCTCGCGAAGAAGGAATCGACCACTTCCAGACCTTCCAGCTCTTCGATCCAGCCACCAACATCCGACTAGGAACCCGCTATCTGCGCAAGACCCTGGACCACTTTGGCGGGGTGACCGAGTATGCGCTGGCAGCCTATAACGCCGGCGACAGCCGTGTGGTTGATTGGGAGGCCGCCGGGCCGTATCAGGGCATCGACGAGTTTGTCGAATCGATTCCCTTCACCGAGACGCGCGAGTATGTCCAGGCCATCCTGCGGAACATCGAGACTTACAAGGCAATCGACGCGGTTGCTTCATCGAAGAATAAGACAACGGCGGGCGCAGGACAGTAGCACTGGCGATGAACCAGGCAGGTTGAGGCTCATGGCCTCCCGTATCTGGCGCGATGATACTGCGCCAGATACGGGGCACCCGCGGATTTAGGGCACCCTGGGGTATGTGATATGCACGTGCCCGATAAGAATCCTCTTTGACAATGCCGGTCTTCGATTCTGGTTGACATCTTCGTCGACCAGCAAGCACACTTATTTCGACCGGAGGAGTCTAAGCCTCCGGACATGCCATTCGCAGTCTGCTGTTGTTGCACAACAGAGCTGGCCTGTTTTTTGAGATCGGCTTTGTAGCTTCGACCAACCGGAGGGCACTATGTCAGCCGATTTGCAGTTTCTGGAAGAATGGATTCCCGAAAGAATGGACCCCGGAACGATCTTCGTTCTGGAAAACCAGGCGAAGATGGGTCATGCCCAAAACCCCTTTGTCGCCGTCATGTCGTGTCCGCGTTGCGGAACGATGGGATTGATCACCCGTCGCCAGCTCTGCGCCGGCGAGCCGATGATCTGCGGCGGCGACGTCTGCTCGGCCGAGTACCGGCTGGACGGCGAGACGATCAACTACCGCAAAGCGCAATAGATTCGCGCGACAAGATGGTGGAGTGATAGGCTTTCAGGGTTATCGAACTATCATTGTGCCGTGCGAGGCGATATCCTCTGTGGCGCCTCGCCGAGGAAGTTGCTGCGGGTCTCATTATGACAAAAAGCCGTTTGGTCACTCTGATCTCTCTTCTCTTCGCGATCGTTCCTTCACTCATTCCCGCCTTTGCCCAACAGCCTA
>CAZGHZ010000124.1:0-10538 GCA_964525655.1 uncultured Occallatibacter sp. | reverse complement strand
CCGTGGGGTTGTAGGCCAGATAAAGGACCAGTTCCGCCCGCTCCGCGTCGTCCATCAGCTTCTTCGTCGCACTGAGGAACTCGTGCGTCTCCACTACCGATATGGGCCGCGTCTCAGGCAAGAACTATTGTAGTTCATTGAACTACTCGATGCAATTCATTCTTGGGGCTGATTGTCGGGGTTGTTCTGGGTTTAGCGGAATTCCAGGTCCCAAACGCGGGACCTTTGGTACCCGCAAACTACAGCTAAGTCATTGATTTTAGTTCGTTAAGACTCTTAATCCCGTGGCACCGGACTATTCGGTTTTTCCCCTTGAGTGCAAATTGCCAGAATGCGGTTCCTGCTAGAACTTCGACAGAATCGAACCCGTCCTCCGTGGGAGCTTCATACAAATAAACCTTCCACAATCCCTCTCCACTCATCCCGCCAAGAGATTTCGGAGGAGGCAATTGGGAAACATTGAAGTTTTCGTCGCACAAGTCGAATGCTTCATTCATCTTTGATCCGAGAAATCCGACCTCGGCCCCCAAGTGTTCGACACTCGCGTGTTTCTGGGTGAACGTCCCTGTACAACCCGGAATGCCCATCAGAAACCAAGCTTGTATATAACTTCCCGGCGGGAGAGATGGTTCCAGTATTGAAAGGCTATAGAAGACCTTAAAGGCTTTGATCGCACCCACATAGGCGTCGGGAATCTGTAATAGAGCGATGTCCGGCCCTTTTTCAGTCCAAACAGCTGACTGCACAGGCCCGATCGGAATAACCGCACTGACATCAATCAAGTGGCTATGGTCAACGTTTTCTCTCAATGTGACTCCAAGCCGATGAGATACTCTCAGAACTTCCTGCCAAACATGTCTTGCTGTGAGGATGTAGTGAACTGCGCCGATCTGAACAAGCGTGCCACTCCCAGCGAGACTCAACACATCACTCTAAGCCAATGTATTCACTGCGAAGAGGCCTACTGAATACATGCCTATCGCTTTGACGATTCGCAGACGTTTCTCTTCTGATGCTGCGTCTGTGCCTTTAAGGAATAACTGAATTTCATCGATGTTCACGTTACTTGTTCCCCACGATACCTTCAGTAGATAGAGTTCGGGGTGGGCGACAAATGTCGCCCACCCCGACCAACCCTCGAGCAACGCTAACTGCTCAAGCGCCGCTTACTTCTTGTCTTCCACGTCCACATACTCGGCGTCGATCACGCCTTCGTCTTTCTTGGTTCCGGCTTCGGCTCCGCCGGCCCCGTCGCCGCCGGGAGTTGCGCCTGGCGCCGCGCTTGCCGCTGTCGCCTTGTAGACGATCTCGGCGAGTTTGTGGCTGGCGTGCGTCAGCTTCTCGTGCTGGGCCTTCAACTCCTTCGATGTCGGCGTGCCTTCGAGCAGCTTCTTGCTCTCTGCCAGCACCGACTCGACCTCGGCCTTGACCGGAGCCGCCTCAGCGCCCGAGATCTTGTCGCCGGAGTCCTTGAGCATCTTGTCGATGTTGTAGACCATGCCATCGAGCGAGTTGCGCGCGTCGATCTCGTCGCGCTTCTCCTTGTCCTCAGCGGCGTGGGCCTCGGCCTCCTTAGCCATTTTCTCTACCTCGTCCTTGCTCAGGCCCGAGCTGGAGGTGATGGTGATGCGCGTATCCTTGCCGGTGGCGTTGTCTTTGGCCGTCACGTTGAGAATGCCATTGGCATCGATATCGAAGGTCACCTCAATCTGTGGCACGCCACGCGGCGCCGGCATGATTCCGCCCAGCTTGAACTTGCCCAGTGTGCGGTTCTGCCCGGCCATGGGCCGCTCGCCTTGCAGCACATGCACCTCGACCTCGGTCTGCGAGTCTGCCGCCGTCGAGAAGGTCTCTGTCTTCTTGGTTGGGATCGTCGTGTTGCGCGGGATCATCGATGTAGCCACGCCGCCCAGCGTCTCGATCGAAAGCGTCAGAGGCGTCACGTCGAGCAGCAGCAGATCCTTGACCTCACCGGCCAGCACGCCCGCCTGCACGGCAGCGCCGATGGCCACCACCTCATCGGGGTTTACACCGCGATGCGGCTCGCGGCCGAAAAGTTCCTTGACGATCGCCTGAATCTTGGGCATGCGCGTCTGGCCGCCCACCAGGACCACTTCGTCGATCTTGTCCACACTGATGCCGGCATCTGCGATTGCCTTCTTGCAGGGCTCGAGCGAGCGGAAGAGCAGGTCTTCGACCAACTGTTCGAGCTTGGCGCGCGTCAGCTTGCGGACCAGATGCTTCGGGCCGGTCGCGTCGGCGGTGACAAAGGGCAGGTTGATCTCGGTCTCGATGGTTGTCGAGAGTTCGATCTTGGCCTTTTCCGCGGCGTCCTTGAGGCGCTGCAGGGCCATTTCGTTGCCCTTCGAACTGAGGTCCAGTCCCTGCTCCTGCTTGAACTCGGAGATCAACCAATCGACGATGCGCTGGTCGAGGTTGTCCCCGCCCAGGTGCGTGTCGCCGTTAGTGGACTTGACCTCAATGACGCCTTCGCCCACCTCTAGAATCGAGATATCAAATGTGCCGCCACCGAAGTCGTAGACGGCAATCGTCTCATCCTTTTTCTTGTCGAGCCCATAGGCCAGTGCAGCCGCGGTGGGCTCGTTGACGATTCTTTTCACATCAAGCCCGGCGATCTTGCCGGCGTCCTTCGTCGCCTGACGCTGCGCGTCGTTAAAGTAGGCGGGAACCGTAATGACGGCCTCACTGACCGTCTCACCCAGGTAGGCCTCGGCGCTTTTCTTCAGTTTTTGCAGGATCATGGCCGAAATCTCGGGCGGGGTGTACTCCTTGCCCTGGGCCATAACGCCCACGTGGTCGCCCTGCGAAACCACCTTGAAGGGAACCATCTTCATCTCGTCGCTCACTTCGTTGTAGCGGCGGCCCATGAAGCGCTTGATCGAGAAGATCGTGTTCTCAGGGTTGGTGATGGCCTGACGCTTGGCGACCTGGCCGACCAGCCGCTCGCCACTCTTCGAGAAGCCGACAACGGAGGGTGTGGTACGCGCACCCTCTTCATTTGGAATGACTTTTGGTTCGCCGCCTTCGAGAACCGCGACGCACGAGTTGGTGGTGCCAAGATCGATGCCGATGATTTTAGCCATGATGGTTGTGCCTGCCTGGTGAATGAAGTTTCTGACTCTTCTATCCTGCCAGATTGAGTGACTTATTGTCAAGATTTCTTGATCATATTCGCATAAACTATTCACCGTCTTGCATCGAAGCCGAAAAGACTCTTGCAATTTAAATAGGACATATTTAGTCTTATTTCTGAATACACGACTATTTTAGTCGTAGTTTAACCGGAGGTCTTTGATCTTGCTCTTCAACTCGTTCACAAGGGCGTTTAGACGCAGCCGGTGGCTGGCTTTCTATCTTCCGGTCCTGATCACCATCGGGGCTGGGGCACAGGATAAGCCCTACTTCGTCACCTATTCTCACGATCTGGAGGAACCCGGCAACCTGGAGATCGAGACCAAGACGGCTCTGGCGCAACCCGGCGCAGGCAACCGCTATGGAGCCACGGCGATGGAGTTGGAGTACGGCACGCGCGCCTGGTGGACGACCGAACTTTATCTCGACGGCCAGGCCACAGGCAATGACTCGACCCTCTATACCGGCTGGCGGCTTGAGAATCGCCTTCGGCCGCTCATGAAGGATCACGCCATCAATCCAGTGATTTATATCGAGTACGAGAACACCTCAGGCGCCGATAAAACGATCCTTGAAGTGGTCGGCCATGACAGCCAGGCCGATTTGGCGCCGCTCAACGGCGAACTGCGCAGGGAGCATCAACACGAGGCGGAGCTGAAACTGATTCTCTCCTCCAACATTCGCGATTGGAATGTCAGCGAGAACTTCATCTCCGAGAAGAATCTCGGCCATGCCCCGTGGGAGTTCGGCTACGCAATCGGTGCGACGCGGCCTCTGCGCAGCGCCGCCAGTGGCCGTGAATGCACCTTCTGCGCTGAGAGGTTCATCGCCGGCGCGGAGGGCTATGGCGGCCTGGGCGATACCTTTGCCCTGACGATGCGAGACACCTCGCACTACATTGCCCCGCTCATCGGCTGGCAACTGCCCAAGGGAGTGCGGTTCAGCTTCTCGCCGGGCCTTGGCTTGACAGGCACGAGTCTCGCCAGGGTCTATCGCGTGGGCCTGGCCTTTGAATTTGAGCAGGTTGGCGGCTGGTTTCGGCGGTCAAATGGAGGGGTACAATGAAGCGGTTTGCAAGCGGTATTCTTGCGATCTTCCTGGGCGCAACTCTCTCGTTGGCTGCAACCTCCAGCTCCCGTTGGGCAGAGATTCCGGCCAGAGAACACGCCCAGACAAATCCACTAGCTAACCAGACTGAGGCCACCGCAGCCGGTGCGCTCGTTTATCGCGAGCACTGCCAGCAGTGCCACAAGACCAACGCTCAGGGCGACGGACACAAGCGGCCTTCGTTGCGCAGCGAACGGCTGCGCTCTGCCAGCGACGGCGACATTGAATGGTTTCTGCGTCAAGGCGATCTGAGCCACGGCATGCCATCATGGTCAAGCCTGCCCCAGGCGCAGCGCTGGCAGGTCGTGGCCTATCTGAGGTCCATTCAATAGAGACTTCAATGTTCGCGACCCGAGCTTGACCGGCCCTGAGGGAGCAGCCAATTCGTGCCCTGGTTTGCACTGAAGTCATCTTTCTCCACAACCGCGAGACCTGCTAGCATCTGATAATCAAAGCGGCACAAAATTGCTCCGTTTTCGTCGAGCTGTTGGAGTCTCATGCACTCTCTAGATCCCCAGGCGGTTGCGTCGGCGTTCGGATATTCGCAGCTCGCGACCTGGGAGTGGAATCCCTCCACGGACGAGTTCCGCTGGACCGCTGGACAGGCTGAGGTCTACGCATACCCCGCCCGCGAGATCAACTCTTCCAAGGCATGGTTTGCGATCGTGCATCCGGAGGACCGGGAGAGGGTCCGGCAAGCGACAGAACGGGCGCTCAAATCCATACCTGGTTTTCGCGAGCATTTTCGTGTCTTCACCGGAGACGGCAAGATCCTCTGGATTCTCGGATACGGGCAGCTTGTCCGCCTGCCTGACCAATCGGTCCGCATGTTAGGCATGAACATGGAGGTCACCGACTGGGTCGAAGCGCTGGCGGCAAGCGAGACTCGATTCAGCGCCACATTCGAGCAGGCGGCCGTCGGAATCGCGCATGTCGGCATCGATGGAAAATGGATCAACGTAAATCACCGCTGCTGCGAGATCGTCGGATACTCCAAAGAAGAAATGCTCAAGCTGACCTTCGCCCAACTCACGCATCCCGCCGATCTGCATACCGATCGCACATTGGTTCGAGAGCTACTGCGCGGCGAGCGATCGAGCTATTCCGTCGAAAAGCGTTACTACACCAAGGGCAAGCGCGTGGTCTGGGCCAATCTCACTGTCTCGCTGGTGCGCAAGAGCGACGGACACCCCGACTACTTCATCTCTGTGATCGAAGACATTACCACCCGCAAGCGCATCAAGGCGCAGCGGGACGAGATGATCGAGATTCTGGAAGAGCGGGTCCGCGAGCGGACCGCGGAGCTTGAAAAACTCTCCATGACCGATGCTCTCACCGAGGTCGCCAATCGCCGCCGCCTCGACGAGCAGATGGAACTTGAGTGGGATCGAGCGGTGCGCGGCGGCAAGCCCATTTCAATGGTGATCATCGACATCGATCACTTCAAGGAGATGAATGACAGCCTGGGCCACGGGCCCGCAGACCGCGCGCTCATCACCTTTGCAGCCGAGTTGAAGCAGATCGCCCGCCGCCCTGCCGACCTGGTTGCCCGCTATGGCGGCGACGAATTCGTTCTGGTGCTCCCAGAGACAGGGCCCGAGGGAGCCATGGTCATCGCGCAGCAAATCCAGATGGCTGTCGACCGGCTCGAACTCCCCAACCCCGGCTCGCCGATCTCCGGCAGAATGACCATCAGCCAGGGAGTCGCAACCGCGTGGCCGGCAAAGAAGGGTTCCAGCAGCGACCTGATACTCCACGCCGACCGGGCGCTCTACATCGCCAAGCAAGGGGGCAAGAACCGCTTCTCCTGGACGGCCTGCGCCGAGGCCCCCGTCGAAGGCGCATGAGCGGGCAGAGTTCCTGCAAAGAACCTCTGATCAGACAGGCGCTTGAAAAGGGCACGGCTTCAGTCGTGCCGCAAACTCAACAAAGAGGCGCCGGGCCTTAGCCCCTGAAGAATTCCTTCTTTCAAACCTACCTGTTCCCCAGTTGGCAGGGTTGCAGTTTCCTGTTAGCCGGTCAACCGCCGGGGACTCGGAAACTCAAGTGCTGAGACAGTTGAATGAAAGACTCAGCGACAATCCAGCCAGAGCTCGCGAGTTTTCGAGCACAATTTGACTGGACGATCATAAGTTCGACGATTTGGATTTACTCTTCGCGAAGCAAGACCACTGGTTCGACCGATAGCGCACGCTGAGCGGGAATCCACGTCGCCACGAGACCGAGCAGAGCCATTGCCACCACCACACCTGTGAGAACTACGGGATCGCGGGGCGTAGCCTGATAGACGATGAAAGCCAGGATGCGGGTTGCCAGTAGTCCCAGTCCAAGCCCAGCAGCCGAGCCGATCGCCAATAGTTTGAAAGTGCGTCCCAGCGCTGCCTGCAGCACCTCTTTGCGTCGTGCGCCCAGGGCCACGCGAATCCCCAGTTCCTTGAGCCGCCTGCTCACCGAGTAGGCCGACATGCCAAAGATTCCGGTAATCGACAGAGTTGCGCCAAGCAGCCCCAACACGCCCAACGATAATGCCGCCATGCGCGAGGCAAAGAATGCGCCGTTCATTTCTTCGCTCCACGTCTGGATAAAGCATGGGAGCCCAGAATCGAGATCACGCAGCTTGCTGCGAATCGCGGAGGCAAGTTGCAGAGCGCCGCTACTCGAGCGCACCACTGCCCAGGCGTCACTGCGCGGATTCTGCAGGATGGGCACGAAGATTGCGTTCTGCGGACCTTCGGCGACGTTCGCGGTGTATTTTCCGTCTTCGACAACGCCCACAACTTGGATTCGTCCACCCTCTTTTGTCTTGAAGTGGCGTCCGATTGCCTGGGCCGCAGAACCAAAGATCCGACGTGCAAATTCCTGGTTGATCACCGCGACGTGCGGGGCCTTCTCATCGTCATTCCATGTGAACACTCTGCCCATCAACAGTGCGGTCCCGGCTGCCTGGAAGTAATCGGGAGAGATAGAGAAATAGATGGCGTTCGCTGCGGCATTCGAGGGCCTGAGGTCCGCTGTTTCATCGGTGAATATGTTGGTGTCGTCCCATCCCATTTTCAGAGGTGGACTGCTGACCAGGCCCACTTGCGCCACCCCAGGGAGAGCCTTGAGTGCGAAGATCGTGCGCCGCTGCAGGGCGGGAACCTGGGCGTCTTTGTAGCCGGCCTGACGCGGATCGGTCTCAACCAGTAACGTGTCGTGCGGATCGATGCCAAGCTCGCTGTGCATCGAGCGCAGCAAACCGCGAACTGCCACAATAGAGGAGGTAACCAGTACCGCGCAAACGGTGATCTGCATAACCAGCAGCACGTCTCGCATCCCAAGCCTTCCTCTTTGCGCGGCACTCGCTGACCCCGCTGACGCCGATTTGATGACCTGATACGGATCCGTGCGCAGAACCTGGCGCACTGGAACAATGCCGAAGAGGAATCCACTCACCACGGCCAGCATGAGGGCGAGCGCGTAAACATTGGCGTCCGGGTTGAGCGGGAGATTCATCGGAAACTGGGGAAACGGCCGCCACGCAGAGATGGCGCGCAACAGGATCACGCTTCCCCACAATCCGGCAGCGCCACCGGCGAGCGACAAGAGCATGGCTTCGGTAAGAAGCTGGCGCAGGATGCGCACGCGGCGGGCTCCCAGTGCGAGCCGCAAAGCAACTTCGCGGGAGCGATCTGCCGCACGCGCAGCGAAGAGGCTCCCCAGATTCGCACACGCCGCCAGCAGGATCAATCCGGCCATGAGCATCAATCCGGCAAGAAACGCCTTCACCGCGCCGCCGAATGCGCCGCCTACGCCCGGAAGTTGCAACTTGAACGTCAGCAGAAGGGGGTCTACATCCTTCGGGTAGCTCTCACCGAGCTGGGAGCCGATGGAATCCAGATCGGCAATCGCCTGTGCATGGGTGACACCCGGTCTGAGGCGCCCCACCACCTCGCTCATGAAGCGTTCTCCTCGCTGGCTCAATAGGCCAGTGTCATCCGCCAATCCGCGATTCACGATCGGCACAAACAGATCGGGAGAAAAGGCGATGAACGAGCCCACAAACCCGGGCGGCGCAACGCCGACGATGACAAATGGATGCTTGTTGAGAAGTACCGTTCGCCCAACGACGCCGGGATCGCCCTGAAAACGATCCCGCCAGCCAGCATAGCTCAGAACGATGTACGGCGCACTGCCCGGCCCATGTTCGTCGGCAGCGTGAAAGAAGCGGCCGAGATAAGGCTCGAGCCCCAGCACGTCAAAATAGTTGCCGGTGACTTCATAAAGCCACGCTTGCGAAGGGTTTTTGCCGGTGTCTAAACCTGCCTGGGTGATGTTGTCGGCAGCCAGGCCATCGAAGCTGCGATTGCGATCGCGCAGATCGAGATAATTCGGGTAGGACTCATATCCCCACATGCTTTGAGCGTGCCCTACTACATAGATGTTCTCAGCCGCGGGCACATTCAAAGGGCGCAGGACCAGCGCATTCATCACGGCAAAGACCACGGTGTTCGCGCAGATGGCCAACGCCAGTGTTGCAATTGCAACGAAAGCAAATCCCGGAGAATGAAGCAGTTGCCGCAGAGCGAAGCGGATGTCCGCTCCAATCGATTCCAGTGTGGGCCACTGCCACACTTCCCGGCTGCGTTCCTCGACCAGAGCCAGGTTGCCAAAGGCGATGCGTGCCTGCCGCTCAGCTTCCCGCGGGCTCAGACCTTCGCGCTTCAACTGTTCCGTCCGCTCTTCAAGATGAAGGCGCATTTCCTCGGAGAGATCGTTGAGGAGTTCGCGACGACGGAAACTGGCCGGCAACCACATCATTGGAACCTCCTCCTAGCTTGCAGGGAGCTTGCCCGGATTGAGGACGAGCGCAATGCCTTCAAACATGCGCTCAAAGCTGGAAATCTGCTGTTCCAGATGGCGGAGGCCTGCGGCAGTGATTTGGTAGGTTCTGACCCGGCGATTGGTGGATGAGATACCCCACTCGGCCTTGACGAGCCTGGCTTTCAGCAGCCTCTGGAGCGCTGGATAGAGCGAGCCTTCTTCCACCTGCAACAAGTTGTTCGACCGCTGCTGGATATTCTGCACCAGCGCATAGCCGTGCGCAGGCTGGCGTCGCAGCGACTCGAGAATCATCATTTCGAGCGCCCCTGGAAATAGATCGCGTGTAGAAGTTTCTGTCATAGGCTTGTTCACTACAGGCCTAGAGTAACATAGTATTAAGGGCGGTTGTCAACAACATTTTCGTTCCACTGACGAGTTCCGAGGGGGTGTCGGCAAATCCTCTCCGATCCGTGATTCGAGCCGCCAGGAGCCCAGAAAAGGCCGAAAACCGGATAGACTGTTGGAAGATGCGATGCGCGTTTCAAGATCATTTTTTATCTTAGTAACCTTCTGCTCCCTTAGCGTGGTCACCTCGGCACAATCGCCCACTGGTGGGATGCCTGCTCAAGGAGCGCCTTCTGCGCAGCCCGCTCTCTCCGGATTGCTGCAGCCCGCTCTTGACCAGGTGCGGCAGACCGTCAGCGCTTTACATGTGGATAAGTGGAAGAGGGGAACTGTGCGCGACGAAGCTCGCGACGACATCAGCGCCATCCTGCGAGATCTGCAGACGACCCTGCCGCCACTCCTGGACGCGGTCGATGCTTCTCCGGCGACCAGCAGTAAAATGTTGCCGGTGTCGCGCAATATCGTGGCCTTGTATGACGTGCTGCTGCGCGTCTTTGAAGCGGCCCGGATCTCTGGGTCAGCAGAGGAGTCAGCGCAGTTGGAGCAAGCCCTGTCGAGTTTGGGAAAAGCAGGTGCTGCGCTGGACGACCGGCTGCGAGCGTCTGTCGCCGCTCTTGAGAAACAGGATGCCGATCTGCGGAGCAGGTTACAGGCAAACGAAGCTGTTAAATGCCCCACGGCACCCCCTCCAGCTACGCCTGTCCGTCCAAGGTCTGCTCCCGTTCAGAAGTCGAAGAGGACACCGAGGCCGCCTGCAATGCCCGCGCAGCCATCTTCTTCTCCTGCCAATTCAACTCCTAAGTCCTAAAACTGATGGCTGTTCAACCAAAAACGCCGCTCGGTCAGGCCGCCTCGCAGGATCGGGAAAGGTGAACGCCGCAGTGTCTAGGATGGATGAGGCGTTGATTTTTGACGCTGCGCCTGAATTCCCGCTATTCGGAAACTGCACGCCGCCCGTCACCGGCCCGTCACTGACGCACAAGCCTCTCATCGTTTACCCTCAAATCTGTCCCCTTGCCGATGACGACAGCCGCCGCCCAAGCCCGCTATCCGCTGACCCAGGGCGTGAA
>CAZGHZ010000123.1:0-10572 GCA_964525655.1 uncultured Occallatibacter sp. | reverse complement strand
GTTGCAATTGAAGAAGGATGATTCGATGCGACCGGCGTTGCTGCCGGACGGGCGGTGACGAATCTCCGCGATATCCCGATCACGCGAACTGTGGCTATCAAGGATGCAATCCGATTGGCCAAGATCTGAAGATGCGGCGAAGGCGTCAGGCAAGCGTGTCGAGAACGATGCTGAGATTGAGCTCCGCGGATTCGATACTTGCTCCGCTGGCGCTCAACCCTGGAGGCATCGGAACCGAGGCCGTGTAAACTCCGCCCGACTCTTCGACGCTGGCCCCGTAGCTCTTGCCCGCCACGGTTGTGGAATAGGTAGCGGCGATCGTCGCCACTTCAGCACTGGCTGACGAGTTTTGAATCTCGGCCACGGAAGAGGCAGAGAAAGCGGGCGCAGACGACTGGGCAGCAGCTGGGGGCGCGCTTTCTTGATCGATAGAAAACGAGGGGGCTGCCGCAAACCTCCATTGCGCCTGTGCCGAGCTCCATTGGGTTGAAGAAGAGGCAGGTGCCGAGATCGCGCCAATCTGCATAATCCCCTCATTGCGGTTTTGAGATGAGACTGCTGCGTCCTGCCTATCGGCACAATTAGGATAACTGTTCAATTGTTTTTCTCGATTGCTAAGCGGAAAATGCCGGCGGATTTTCGGGACCTTGCACCGGCTAGAGATGGATCAGAGATGCGTCTTGTATCGGCGCCGCCACTTTTCGATCCGCGGGGCCAAGACGCAGCTGGTTTTTAGACGACGGGTTGCGAACAATCGGCGTCCAAGAGAAAAAGATCGATGTCGCGCAGGGGCGACGTTGTCGAGCCTGGCATCCGGTAATCTCCTCGATGGTCGCAGCAGAGCAGACGTGCGAGGTCTATTTTGCCGATGCGGGGTCACCTTCGGAGAGAACAGTAACCCAGAAAGGGCTGTCCTCGCATTGAAAAGCGAGCCGCTCCTGAACCTGCGAGCCGCAAACCCTCAAGTCATAGTCGCTGCCATCGAGGACGGTGGGCATGGAGAGGCGGACGCCCGAACTCAAGCCGCACTTCATGTTTCCGCCGATCATGTTGGCGAGTTCGCCGAGCACGTCCCGCACGTCGTCGTCGACGGACTCGGGCGGATCCATGGCGAGAATCCTGCCTGCGAACTGGCAGGCCTGCTTCCGGCTGCACTCAAGCAGCACGGCGCCATTCCAATCACCAGCGAGCTGCACGAAGGAGGTCAACCTGTCGCCGCCGGTGTGCCAGGCTTTGTCGCTGTTGGTCAGCTCAAGGTCCATCATGGTGAGGAACACCGATTTAACGATCTCCGACAGCATTTCCATACTGACATCAGTCAACATATGCATCCTTTCATCGTGCGACAAAGACCGTGACATTTCCGAATGTCTTCCGCTCAAACCACTCTTCGAGGCCGAATGCCGCCTCGGTGCTGCCCAGCAGCAGCCACCCGCCTCGAAACATCGTTCCGTGGAGTTCCTTCATGATGTTCAGCTTTGTCTTGTTGTCGAAATAGATCATCACGTTCCGGCAAAACACCAAATCGAATGGTCCCAGTGTGCGCAGACTCTTGCGCAGGTCGATCGTTTCAAATTGAGCCATTTTCATTACCGGCTCGGTCAGCTGCCATTCCAAGCCGGAACGGCGGAAATACTTCAATAGTTGAGCCACCGGCAATCCTCTGTTGACCTCGATCTGCTGGTAAACTCCGGTACGGGCACGTTCCACGACTTTCGAAGAGAAATCGGTGCCGAGGATTTGAATGTTCCAATCCTTCAATCCCTCGTTCAGGAGCAGCATGGCCAGGCTATAAGCCTCCTGTCCGGTGGATGAAGCTGCAGACCAAAAACGCAGTTTTCTGGTGGACTTCCTTTCTTCCATCAGTCTCGGCAAGAGTTCCTTTCGAATCGCCTCATATTGGCCGGGATCGCGGTAGAAGTAGGTCTCGTTGGTGGTCATGGCCTCGACAACCTGCTGGCCGATCTCAGGATTGCGCTTGGCGAGGAGGAGGGCGCACAGGTCGTTGATGGAGCCGAGGCTAAATTGCTGAACGATCGGCGCGAGGCGGCTTTCGAAGAGATAATGCTTGTTGTCTTCGAGGACGATTCCCACCTGGGAATAGACATGGGCCTGAAGGAACCTATAGTTCTCCGGGAGGATCTCGGTCATCTGTGCTTGGCTGCTCATCGGGTTCCTTCTCAGTTCCTTTCCGTGATGCGAAGAATCTCAGGCACGACACCATCGAGCGGCACGATGCGGTCGGCAAAGCCCGCTTCGACAACGGCGCCGGGCATTCCCCAAACGATGCTGGACGGCTCATCCTGCGCAAGGATGGTGCCCCCAAGCGCCTTGAGTATTCTGGAGCCGCGCAAGCCATCCTCTCCCATGCCGGTGAGAACCGCGGCGAGGACAGCGCCGCCATAGACCTCTCCGGCCGAGGTAAACAGCGCGTCGACAGCGGGGCGGCAGGAGTTCTGCCGGGGCCCCTGATCGAGGCAAACGCGCACGCCGCTTCCGTTGGATGCCACCTTCATGTGAAAGTCACCGGGCGCAATCAGGATCTTTCCTCGTTCAACCGAGCAGTTCTGGGTTGCTTCCTCGGCCGGCAGTTTACATGTGGCGTTAAGGCGCTCCGCGAGCAAACGGGTGAAGAGAGGCGGCATGTGCTGCACAATCAGGATCGGCAATGGGAAGTCGGCCGGCAGTGAAGGCAGGATTGTGCCCAGAGCAGTCGGTCCTCCAGTGGATACGCCGATCACGACCACCTTCGGACGCACCTTCATGGCCTGCACGGCGGATGCACTCCGTCCGGGCGCCGCCAGGCCCGAGGCATGAGCAGATTCCATTTGCGGCGCGATGTGAGCTTGTTCCGGAAGGCGGAAGAACTGCCTGATCTTCGGGACCATCTCTTCCCGCAGGCTGGCGATCGAGCTGTCGAGCGATCCCTGGTGAGAACCCTTGGCCACATAGTCGTCGGCCCCGAGAGTCAGTGCCTCCAGGGTTTTTGCGGCGCCCCGCTCGGTGAGAGTGCTGAACATGATAACCCGAAGATGAGGAAACTCGCGCCGGACGCGGCGCAGCATCTCCAGACCGTCCATCTCCGGCATCTCGATATCCAACGTAATGACATCGGGATTCAACTGTTGTATCCGCTGCATCCCGATCGAGCCATTCGAGGCGGTTCCAACTAGTTCGATGAGCGGGTCCTTCTCGAGGGCATTCGTAACCAGTCTGCGGATGACGACTGAGTCGTCCACGACCAGTACTCGAATTCTCTCACCGGGTTGTAGCAAGCGCTGGTTTACGGAAGCCATGTTTACGCCCTCGCCATGGAAGAGAATCCGATATATTCGAGCTTTTCGACGAGGATGTCTTTTGTGAATGGCTTCATGATGTATTCGTCGGCTCCAGCTTCCAGGGCCGAAGCCATGTGATCCATCTCGGTCTCGGTGGTCACCATCACGATCTTCAACCAGGAAAGGCTGGGATCCTGGCGAAGACGCTTCAGTAACTCGAAACCATTCATCTCCGGCATGTTCCAATCCACGAGCACCAGCTTCACCGCTTCCTTCTCGGCTTCGAAGACCCGCAGGGCCTCGCCGCCGTGAGCAGCCTCGCAAACCTCATACCCGAGTTCAATCAATATTCTGCGGATAATTGTGCGAATTGTTCTGGAGTCATCCACAACCAATACTTTGCTCATCGCTGATCCACCTTCGCTGGTCGAGGAGATACCCGGCGGCCGCGATCCCTTTTGCCGGGCGTCTCCTAAAAACCCTTATCCGGTCAGAAACTGAACTTCGATACCGATGCTTGCAGTCGCGCGGCCATCTCACTCAGTTCAAGCGAGGCTGTCCTCGTGTCGTTGGCTCCATGTGTTGTGTTTCTCGCTGCAGTTGCCACACCGCCGATATTCTTGGCGATATCGTTGACTCCCTGAGCCGCTTCAGTCACGCTTCGCCCAATCTCGTTGGTGGTGACCGTCTGCTCTTCGACCGCTGAGGCGATGCTGTTGGAGATATCGTTGATCTGGTCGATGATGGCGCCGATCTCCTCGATCGCCGTGACGGCTCCCTTGGTGACTCCCTGCATTCCCTCGATCTTCTGGCTGATCTCCTCGGTCGCCTTGGCGGTCTGCTTGGCGAGTTCCTTCACCTCATTGGCAACAACCGCGAAGCCCTTGCCCGCCTCCCCGGCGCGCGCGGCCTCGATGGTCGCATTCAATGCCAGCAGGTTGGTCTGTTGCGCGATCGAGGTGATGACCTTGATCACGTTGCCGATCTCCAGGCTGGATTCTCCAAGCTTTTTCATCGTATCGTTCGTCATCTGCGCCACCCCGACCGCATTCTTTGCCACTCGCGCAGAATCATTTGCGTTCTTCGAAATCTCGCGAATCGAGGCTTGCATCTCTTCGGCAGCCGTAGCAACCGAGGCGACGTTTCTCGATACCTGGTCGCTGGTTGCCGAGACAACGTTGGCTTGGGCCGCGGTCTCTTCCGCGTTGCTGGCCATCTGCTGGCTCACCGCTGTGAGTTCCTCAGAGGAAGAGGCCAGCGAACTGGCGTTCTCCGCAGTCGTTTTGAGCGGAGCCACAATGGCGTCCAATGTCTGGTTAACGCCTTCGATGATCTTGCGATAGTCTCCGTTGTGTTTGCCGGCGTCGGCCCGAAGATCGAATTTTCCTCTTGCCGAGGCAGAGGCCAGCATGGTCGCATCGGCCACCAGCGCGTTGATGTTGCTTTTCATTAACGAGAGCCACTGGTGGATTTGGTCCTGATCCGAAGCCTTGGCCATCGATGCGGTCATGTCGCCGTTGGCGATCTTGGTAACAAAAGCGATCAGCTCGGTAAGCCAGTCATGGACACCATTGACAGCATTCTTCATCTTTTCGTGATCGCCCTTGCATTCAACCTCGACCTTCTCACGCAGGTTGCAGCCGCGAATCTGCCGAAGAACGTGAATCTCTTCCTCGATAGGCAGCCAGACTGCATCCAGCGTTCCGTTGAAGCCCTCAACGATCTTGCGATAGTCGCCCTGGTGCTTTGCCGCATCGGCGCGCATCGACAGTTTTCCGTCGGCTGCGGCGACTGTGAGCATATTGACGTCATCGACCAGCGCCTTAATGTTCTCCATCATCACAATCATCGATGGCATCAGCTCGTCGCCTTCCGATCTGCGCCCAACCCTCTTCAGTTCGGGGAGTTCATGAAGGTCTCCCTGGGAGATGTCCTTGATCGTGCCGACAAAGTGATCGATCCTGTCCTTCACTCCGTTGACAGACTGAGCGACGGTGGCAAAGACTCCTTCGTACTTTCCTTCGACCTGATGACTGTAATCGTTGTTTGCCATTCTCTTTAATACGGAATCGGCTTCCACCAGTCCACCGAGTCCGTCGATGCAGGCGTTGAGGCTGTTCTTGATGGCATTGAAGTCGCCGTTGTAATCTGCAGTGATCTTCGGCGGGATCGTTCCTTTGCCGATCTTGTCCACGGTTTCGGCAGCCACATTGAGTGGCCCGATCACCGCATCCAGCGTATCGTTGACGCCCTGAACGATCTTGCGGTAGTCGCCCTGATGCTTGGAGGCGTCGGCGCGGGTTGCCAGCTTGCCTTCTACTGCCCCCTCAGCGAGCATGAACGCGTCGCGCGTCAATGCATTCACGGCTTCGATCATGCCGCGGAAGGACTCGGCGAGCACGCCGACCTCGTCGCTGTAATGGTATTCGATCTTCTGATCTACTTCGCCATGCGCGATCTTCTTCGCGATCTCGGCGATCAGTCCGAGCGGCTTGGAGATGCTGCGCGCGATAAAGACCCCAACCGCCAGACTTCCCACAACGCCCAATACAACCAGCGCAAGCAGTTGGAATCGCGTATTGTGGAAGGTCTTTTCAGTTTGCTGCTCGGAGTCCTTGGCTACGTCTTCTTTGCCGCTGGCCAACTGAGCCATCAAATCCTCGGCAGCATCCGCTTTCGCACGCCCGCCGCCAAAAGAGAGTTCCACCGATTCCCGCTTTTTGCTGAGCGGCTCCTTCATGGCCAGAGCAACAACTTGGCTTGTGGACTGCTGGCTATCCTTCCAGGCCTGTTCGGCCTGCGCCAACTGTTCCTTTCCCTTGTCGGTGGTCATCAAGGGTTTGGCCTTCTCCAGATCGTCGGTGACTAAGCCGGTGTATGCGTCCACCTGGGCCTTGTACTGCTCGCGCTCTTCCGAGGAGTTGGAGAGCATAACGTTCTTGGCCGCACGATCGACTTCGATAAGGTCGATATTGGCTTGCTTGAGGTAAGCGATTCCAAGGGTTTCCTGCTCATAAGATGCTTTGGACAAATCTGCAACCTTGGCCAGTCTCGAGACGCTCATGAAACCAACGGCGGCGGTGATGCAACCCCCGAAAATCAGGGCCCCTAGGAGTCTGTTGCCGATCTTCATGTCATAGAACCACTTCATCCACTTCATTGCCTTTGCTCCCTTCGGGTGGCCGCGCTTCTTTGCTAGCCTTTCTGCCCAATCAACTGCCCGGTTGTGCCAGGCTCACTCATGTACCATCCGGCGATGTTCCCAGCACTTTCAGGTTCCCAACGTTGGGAGCATCGCTTCGTTATCGGCTGTTTGCAGCATTCTGCTCAACCGGCCGGATCTTCCGCTACACAGTCCCCGTTCTTGCCGGCCGCAGCGCTCCATTGTTCTTCTTGGCGACGGCTTTCTTCGTACCCTTTCCATTTCCATTCGAATTCTGCGGCGGTTCGGGTCGCATCTGTTCCTCCGCGTCAGCGTTGGAACCCGGCGAGACAGAACGTTTGCCATTCGTTAGTGCTTCAGAGGATTGGGAGTCGAGCTTCGAGTTCAACGAATCAAGACCGGCATCCACTTCAATGGCTTTCTCGGTGTCGAGGACAAGCATAAGGCCGTTCTTCATCTTGTAAACGCCGCGGATGAGCTCCCTGGCCGCGGGATCGAGGTTGTCGGGAGGCCGCTCGTAGTTAGATGCTTCCATATCCAGCACATCCCCGATCTCGTCGACCAGCAGACTTACCGCTCCGTCCGGAGTGCTGACCACAATGTTCATCGGCGGCTGGCCAGTGGCCAGTTTTGGCATATGCAGACGGCGCCGCATGTCGATGGCGGTAACGATCTGGCCGCGCAGGTTGATCAGACCCTCGACAACATCCGGCGCTTGAGGCACAGGAGTCATCTGCTGGGCGCGCAACACCTCCTGAACATCGAGGACATCGACGCCGAAGAAGAGATCGTCGATGAAAAATGTGGAGAACTGACCACTGGCCTGCGGCTCCCCGGACTTCGCTGGTACTTTGTCGATCGCCATGGGTTATCTCACCTCTCCAACGAACTCCAGTTCGTCCGATGCTCTGGCCGAGACGAGTTTTGCCACCGCCTCTAGGATTGCGCTCGAGTCGAACTTGGGCTGGCAGCCCTTGAAGCCTTGCGCCCGCCACTGCGATGTCTGGATCTCTTCCGCAGAGTCGACCACCGCCAGGACCGGAATCTTCTCCCACTCCGGCCTGTGGCGCATTGCCGCGAGCAGGGGCGAACCGGGGCCGGGAGCGAAATTGAGGGCTGCGAGGACGATATCTACCTGCTGGTTCTCCAAGCAATAGATGACCTCCTCCAGATTCGCGGCTTCAAGAACGGCATATCCCGATATATCGAGTCCGCTCCGGATCATGCCCCTGGTGAAGGCCGATGGGTCGGCGACGAGGATGCGCCGGTCGCTCGCGCAAGCATCGGCGCCATGAAGCCAACTTTCCTTGACTGCGTCAATCACCTGATTGAGATCGAGGAAATCCGTCACCTTCTTGCCGATTACCGCCGAACCCAGGAGGCCTTTGCGAGCGGCCTTTCGCCGTATGGTCACGGTCTCTTCAACAACATCGACGATCTCATCGACGATCATTCCCACACTGCGGTCGCCATCGTTGAAGACCACCACCTGCACGGGGTTGTCGAGCGAGCCGCTGTCGAGAACGCCGGGCTCGAGGACCGTGCGAAGCGAGACCAAGGAGAGAATGCGCTCGCGGTATTGAATCACCTGGCCCCCGCCTGCATGCTCGATCGCCGACCGCGGGAACTCCTCGAGCCGTGCAACGAGAGAGAGAGGAATCGCCAGGCGCTCGAATGAGCCGGCCCGGAAGAGCAGCAGCCGCTGCCGCTCGATATTCGATTGCGATTTTTCCTTCTCTGCTACGCGCGCTGCTTCATGGGACTCGCCAAAGACCGCGGCCCGCTGGCCGATACCGAGTACATCGAGGATCAGGGCGACACGGCCATCCCCCATGATCGTCGCGCCGGCATAGAGGGTCAGGCCCTTCAACTGCTTTCCAAGAGGCTTGACCACAATCTCCTGAGTGTCGTTGATGCCATCGACCACCAGGCCAAACTGTCTATCTTCCGCCTGAAGAACTACGATGCTGACGGCCTCGGATTGATCGGCAGATTTTAGTCCCAGAACCTGATTCAAATAGGCGATGGGCAAGAGACTCCCACGCCGGCGATAGACCGGCGTTCCATGCACGTGCTCGATGTGCTTCTCTACGGAATCTCCCTCGATGCGGATCAGTTCAAGCAGACTGACTTGGGGAATCACAAATCGCTCTCCGCCGCTTGCGATGATCAGCCCGGGGATGATGGCCAGAGTGAGCGGAATTCTGATCTTGACTGTAGCTCCTTCACCGGGACGGCTGAAGAGGTCGACGACACCGCCGATCTTCTCGATGTGCGACTTCACGACATCCATGCCGACGCCGCGACCGGAGATATTGGTGACTGCCTGCGCAGTGGAAAACCCGGGCAGGAAGATCAAGCCGAGAGCCTCCCGCTCGCCCATTTTTTCCGCCTGCTCGGGCCGCAGAAGCCCTTTTTCTATGGCCTTTTGCTTGACGCGCGCGACGTCGATCCCCGCGCCGTCGTCGCCGATCTCGATGTTGACCTGCCCGCCCTCATGGAAGGCGCGAAGGGTCAGTCTTCCCTGCGGCAGCTTGCCCGCGGCGATGCGAACCTCTGGCGTTTCGATGCCATGATCGCAGGCATTGCGAATGAGGTGCATCAGCGGATCCTTGATGGCCTCGATGATGGTCCGGTCAAGCTCGGTTTCGGCTCCGTCCATCTCGAGCTGGATCTGCTTGCCCAGGGCGATTGCCATGTCGCGCACCACGCGCGGCAGCTTGTTCCAGACCACGCCGATAGGCTGCATCCGCGTCTTCATCACGCCTTCCTGCAACTCGGTCGTGATCAGGTTGAGACGCTGCGAGGTGACGTTGAGTGCGGGGTCTTCGCGTTCGGAATTGAATTGGAGGATCTGATTGCGCGTGAGCACCAGCTCTCCGACCAGATCCATGAGCTTGTCCAGCAGCCCGACGCCGACGCGGATATTCGCATCTGCCGCGGCTGAATGGCGTTCGGAGTCTTCTTCTCTGCGCCCTGCTTCTTGCCGTCTTTCTTCCTCAGCTCTTCTTTCTTCTTCAACTCTTCTTTGAGCGATTCTCTGTTCGGATTCAGGCTGCTCGATGACTGGCGGTGGTGCGGGCGCTTTCTCGACCGAAGCTTCCACCTTGGGAGGAGTCGGTGCTGCTGACGCGGGCCTAATCGAGACGGCCTGCATCTCAGCCGCGGCAAGTGCCGGGACGGGCTGAGCGGCGGGCGCTGGTTTCTCCCCAGCAACTGGCAATTGAGCGGCTATGCGCAGGCGTTCGGTCAAGTCTTCAAAGCGGAGCGGGCCTTCTTTGCCGCTGGCCTCAATCGAAGCAAGCACTTTTCGCGTAGCGTCCACGGTCTCCAAGATGAGGGAGACAAGCGCCGGGGTAAGTTCACGCTTGCGATCGCGTAACTGGCTCAACAGGCTCTCGGCCTGGTGGGTGATCTTTTCCAGAGTTGAAAACGCCAGGAATCCGCATGCGCCCTTGATGGTATGGATGGTGCGGAAGATGCTTCCGAGCAGCGCAGCATCCCCAGGATGTTTCTCAAGCTCGACGAGATCGAGATCCAGGCGCGAGAGGTTTTCATCACTTTCGACTAGAAACTCTCGAATAGTCTCCTGATCTTCCGCACTGATGTTGTCCATGATCCTCTTCTCGTTTCCCGTTCCCGCGGCCTTTTTTTAAACCACGGTCTTCTGCGGTGAAGTTTTGACGGCGAGATTCGCCCGATTGAGCCTTATCGGCATAACCCCGGTAACCGTTCAAATGCGTGATGGCGATGCGATTGTTTCTCGATCGAGCCTGTTGAGAGGGAAGGATATTCTCCTGCGGATAATTCGGCTGAAGTCTGGAGAGAATTGCAATTGCCGACACTTTACCTCGCTCGGATGCGGAGCAAGCGGCTGACGGCTCGGCGGGCCGGACAGAGCCCTCCCCACTCCGCTTGCAACCGTCTGTAAATGGATTTCTTTAGCCCTCCCCTGTTCATTACAATGAAATGTGCCGATAGTTGCTTGTTCGATCTGAGATCTTCCACTCCCTCCACTCAATGCGGGGGGAGAATAATTTATCGAGGCGGTCGCATGGATATACTTCTGGTGGACGACAGCAGGACGATGCGGATGATCGTCCAGCGAGCAATCCGGCAGGCTGGCTTTCG
>CAZGHZ010000122.1:0-10664 GCA_964525655.1 uncultured Occallatibacter sp. | reverse complement strand
ACGGTGGTGGCGACGACCTACACGCCGGGAGCAGGCAACGTATGGTGATGAACGAAATGCTGGTGCAGGGCGTGGATTTGACCGGCACGGAGCAAAAGCCGCCGGTGATCCTGCAGATGAACGACGACGATTTTCCCGCGCGCTTCCTCAAGGATCTCGCATCGCCGAACTCGCCTCCAGTTTCGAGCGCGACCATTGTCAACGCCGCGACACAGCCGCTCTATCAGCCCGTGCAGCGCATGTTGAATGTAGCGCTGGTCGATCTTTGCTGCACCCAACTCGGCAATCCGCGCATCGATCCCACTCGCATCGTCTCTTCGGGCCTGGTGATCCGTCGAGTCCTCCGCAGAAAGGGCGGCAACGAGACAACGTACGAGGACTACGACACGCTCTCGGCCTGGATGAGCAACCCGGCCGGACAATTCCATTGGGTCAAGCTCACGCACGAACAGGAGTGCTGGGACCCCGACCCGACGAAGCGCCCGCAGCTCAAATCAGGACAACCCGATCTTGACCGGCAGCTCGCTGCGCTGTATCTTTCCACCGCAAACACCGAGAGCACCACGCCGGCGTATGCCGCGCCACCGGCCACCTGCGCCGCGCTGGGAAGGACAGTGTTTTATGCGGTCATTCCCACGGCGAGCAGCGAGGTCAGCGATATACCGCCGGTGATGGCTCCGAAGATTCAAGCGTCGGACTTGATTCCCAGCCTTCCCGCGCTGCTTCGCTCCAGCCAGTACACAACGCAGCCATCCACTCCTACGCCCGCGCCCCTCGTCGATTACCACTGGATGTCGGACGAGTTTCTCAATGTCGTCTATCCGCCGACGCTTTCGACGGCCAGCCCGCCCGCGGCGCCAACGCCGAATTCGGATGCCGCGCTCTTCCATGGCTTCACCACTGCGCTTCGCATGTTGCACACCGTCTTTGGGGCATTCGACGGCACCACGCTGGGCACTTCAATTCTGACTCTGCTCAATCAGCACAACGTGACCTTCCCCGACGGCTCGACACAACACATGGGCGACTTCTACCAATCGGCGAAGGTCGCGCTGCTCGATTACAACCCTTATCCCACAGCATCGCCAAGTCCGCCGACACTGCAAATGCCCTCTTCCTGGGATTCGCTCAGCGACAGCGACCAGAGCGCGCTGGTCGCCGCGATGATCGCCGCCGTTGGCCCACGTTCGCAAAGCCTCAATCTGCTTTCGCCGCAGGGGCGCTTCATGGACAGCAATCGCTACTACAAGCTGCGCATGTTCTTCCGCGTCAAGGGCGACACACCCACCTGCCCGCCAAAACTCGTCTGGAGCCAATACAGCGAGACCTTCCAGATTGCGCCATGGCATGCGACTGGCAGCCGCGCCCATGCGCCCATTCCACTGCCCGATCCCACGTCTGCTTTTGTAAGAAATGCGAAGCCGAATTGCAGCTTTCAGGTTCCCGGCAATCTGATGAGCGCCATGCAGGGCAGCAGCATGTCCGGCCTGATGAATGGCGGCGGTGGCGGCGGCGGCCTCAGCCTTGGATGGATCTGCGGCTTCAATATTCCGCTGATCTCAATCTGCGCTTTCTTCGTGCTGAACATTTTCCTGAGCCTATTGAACATCGTTTTCTTTTGGCTGCCGTTCATTAAGATCTGCATTCCATTTCCGGCACCCAGCGCGCCGGACGAGGGATAAGAATGACCATCACCTATCAGGACCCGATTGGCTGGCCGTTCTTGCCTGTACCGCAGGCGGGCCAGCTTGTCTTTCCAACGCTTGAGCAGAGTGTGCGCGATTCGATTCGCGTGATTCTTATGACGCGGCCCGGCGAACAGCTCATGCGGCCGCGCTATGGCGCCGGCCTGGAAAACTTTCTCGATGAAGGAAACACCGTCGCTCTTCGAAGCCAGATACAAAGCACGATCATGCAGAGCCTGCAGAACTACGAAAACCGCATCACGGTCGATGCCGTCGATGTCGATCCGGTGACGAACGCTCCCACCCAGGTCCAGGTCCAGATTCACTACCGCCTGCTACGCACCAATGCTCCTCAGCAGATCGGCCTAACCATGCAAGTGGGTTGACATCATGCCCTTGATACCGCCAGTTCTCGACGACCGCTCCTACGACGATCTCGTGCAGGAGATGCTCGCCAACATCCCGGCGCACACACCGGAGTGGACCAATCCGCAGCCGGGCGATCCCGGCCGCACGCTGCTGGAGCTCTTCGCCTGGCTTGCCGACACCATTCTTTACCGCGCCAACTTGATTCCCGAGAAGCAGCGGATCGCCTTCCTCAAGCTCCTCGGGCAGCCGATGCAAGCCGCGGCTGCCGCCACCGGAATCCTTTCATTGTCGCTCGATCAGACATCCGTTGCGCCCGTGTCCGTGGCAACTGGAGCCAAGGTAAGCGGGACCGTCAACTTCGAGACCCTGAGTGAAATCGACATACTTCCCGTGACGGCGCAGGCCTACATCAAGGTTCCGTTGACCGCCGCGCAACAGGCTGCTTCCATGCCGCTGCTCGCCGGGCTAAAAACGCTCTACAACCTCTCGACGCTCCCTGCCGGCTACACGACCACTCCGGTCTTCACCAACAATCTCGGCGATCCCAACGGCATCGACGTTGTGAACGGGACGACTGACTCGAGCCTCTGGTTGGCCCTGCTCGTGTCCAAGCCCGAGAACCTTGCTCCCGTACTCACGGCTCTTGGCCAGGGCGAGCAAATTCTCAATATCGGCTTTGTACCGGCGCTCGCGGTGCCGGGGCTGTATCCGGTGCCGCAGCAATATGACGCGAGCGGGACGCCGACTGCAGTGCAAGCATCGTGGATGATGAGCCAGCCGCCTCCGCTTGCAGGCCAGCCCATCACATATACACCGCTCAAGATCCTCGGCGACACCACGCAGAGCTTGACCCAGCCGGGAGTTATCCAGCTTCTGGTACCCCCAAGCGCCGTCATCGGCGCTCCTCAAAACAATGTCCGCTCCGATCCGAGCGCAGGTGTCGGAATGAAGCCGCCGCGCGTCGACGATACATCCATCACGTCGCGCCTCTTGACCTGGGTGCGGCTCAGCGTGCAAAGCTCGCTGCAAGTGAGTTGGCTGGGGGTGAATGCAGTCCAGATCGATCAGCGCACAACCTATAACTCGATCGTGATCGGGGTCAGCGACGGCAGTTCCAACGAGCAGTTTGCGCTGCCCCAGTCGCAGATCGATCCGGGCACTTTCTCTCTCGCCGTAGACATGCCGGGCCTCGGCTTTGTCCCTTGGCAGCAGGTGGACGATCTCTCTGTGCTACAAGGGCCGGCAATGGCCTATGTCCTCGATCCCGAGGCCGGCACGGTCACATTCGGCAATCAGCTTCAGGGAATGATTCCGCCTGCCGGTCGCCGCCTGATGGTGCTAATCATGCGCGCCGGCGGAGGCTCAGCGGGAAATCTGCCGGCAAGCTCGCTGACCAGCATTCAAGCCTTCGATCTCTCGGGCGTTCAGGTGCCGCAGACGATCACAGTGCAGCAACCTATCGCCACCACTGGAGGCGCGGATCCAGAGACCCTCGACTCCGCCCAGCAGCGTATTCCCTCGCTGCTCCAGAATCAGAGCCGCGCAGTCACGGCCGGAGACTATTCCAATCTTGTCATGAACATTCCCGGGGCCAATGTGGCGCGCGTGGAAGTCTTGCCCCTCTTCATGCCGCAGACGCGCACCAGCAACGTTCCCGGCGTCGTCTCCGTCATGGTGATTCCCAATAAGGCGGGAGTCTTGAATCCCTGTCCGCGCGCCGACCGGCCCACGCTGGAGACGGTCTATCAATATCTCGATCCCTGCCGCCCGGTAGCCGCGGAAATGTATGTCATCGCCAGCGAATATGTTGGGCTTGGGATCTCGGTCGGCGTGGAGGTGAAGACCGGCTATGGCCTGCTGCAGGTCTCGCAGGCGGTGGAGACGGCATTGCGCAGCTATCTCTGGCCTCTCGCACCCGGCGGCGTGGACTCGACCGGCTGGCCGCTCGGCCGCAATGTTCGAAGCCTGGAGTTGGAGGTTGTTGTCAGCCAGGTGCCAGGCGTCATCGAAGTGAACGGACTGAATCTCTTTCAAGTGCTCTCGTCCGGCGGGTATCAAGTGATCGCGGCCGATTCGAGCGGTTCGCCGGAACTTGTTTTAAGCAGTTGGCAACTCCCTGAAGTTCTGGATGTCGTTGTGATCGCCAGCCCGGATGGGACTCCAGCCACGGTTCCAACCACTCTGACGCCGGCTCCTGAAACCGATAACACTGTCGCGGTGCCTGTTGTGCCCACGATCTGCTGAGGAATTCGCTATGGACTCGAACGGTCTGCGCTTCTGGATGCTGAGCCAATTGAACGATTGGCTTCCGCCGTGGCGCGCCGTCACGGCCTACATTCTGGGGCAGAGCATCGTCGATCCCAACGGCAACATTCAGGTCGCGCAGAATGCGGGCTCATCCGACGCGGTGCAACCAAAGTGGGCCACCACTCTCAGCCAGACTACCGTCGATGCGGGAATCAGTTGGATCAACGCGGGCCCCGGCACCTGGCAGCCAACGACTGCATTCTCAACCGGGCAGTACATTCTCGATTCAAACGGCAACCTGCAATGCGCGATTGCGATCGCCCTCAACGGAACAGCCGGCGCAACGCAGCCCGTGTGGCCCGTGGCGCTTGGACAAACCGTTGTCGACGGCAATGTGACCTGGAGCTGCGCCGGACCTACGCAGGCCGGCCTCTTTTATTGCAGCCAAAGCAACCGCCTGCAACTGCGCAGTGTGCGCACTGGCGCTCCTCCTATCGAAGACTTCCCCACTGCGACCAATATGGTGGCTGCTGTTCCGATGACGCTGGACCAGTACGGCAACTACGCGCGCTGGGATCCGTCGAGCGGCATGGTGATGGCCGGAGGAAGCGGAGGCTGCAACACCGCAACACTGGATGAAGTGCCCATTTACGCACCGGGATCGCCGGATGTCACCGATCTGGCGATGGGCTACGACGGCATCCTTTATGTTGCGGTGGGCAGCTCGCTGGTGATGATTGATCGCCGAGGCCGCTGGCCCAACTTCACGCTGACGGCACCCGGGTTCAGCTTCTGGCGGCTGACGGCTCTGCCCGAGGGCGGAGTCCTGGCGCTCGACCGCAACGCGCCGCAATTGGGCAAGGTTGCGGGTCAGCCGCTACAGACCGGGCCAATGGACATTCCGAATCCTGGCATCCTGCGCCCGTGCAATCCGAATCCCAATCCGCCTCGGATCGTCTGTAGCATCGCGCTGCCAGCCTCGGAAACATTCGTTGCGCTTGGACCGATGGACATGAGCCAGCAGCAGCCGCAATACGCGCTGCTCTCCTGGGCCACAAACAGCGCGACGAATCAAATTGCGAACCTTCGCTTGGCGAATGAAATCGCCCTTGCCAGCGGCGGATTGCAGGTTGGTTCCGCATTACAGCTTGGCGGAGTTCGCTTGCCGTATGCCGTCGCGGGGCTGGGCAATCAGAGGCTCGCGGCTTTTGCAACCAACCTGAACGAGGCTCTGATCTACGATCTCTCGGATGCGGGCGAGACGCTGATTCCCGCCGGCGAAACCTACATTCTAGCGGCGAATAATGTCGGCCCCTTCGTTCACGGCTTCAATCTGCCGCCCAACTACTCCAGTGTTGCCGGCGCTTTGCCGCTCATGCTGCCGCTGTTGCCACTCTCGCTCAACAGTCTTGCCGCGACGGGCGCGACGAATCCTGCAGGTCCCGCGATCATCGATAGCGGCATCTCGCAGGCCCTCTGGCATCGCCTCTTCATCGAGGCCATCGTACCTCCGCGCTGCGGTGCGCTGCTCTGGCTCACCGCCTCTGACACTCTCGCCGATCTCGTCGACCCCACCTTTACCTGGTACCCGCATGTTCTCGGCGACGCCGATACTTCGCCGATCCCGGCGGCAATGCTGCCCAGCACGCCCACAGCGGTGTGGCAATCGATCCCCACCGAGGTTGCGTACGCTCCAACGCTGCTCGGCGAAGATCCCATCGAGGACACGCAGGGACTCTTCATGGTGCTGATTCAGCGGGCAAACAAGGTGGTCCGCAACCTCAGCGGGCGTTATCTTGGGCTTCGTATTCAGCTCAACGGCGACGGCCGCAACACGCCGGAGATTGCCGGTCTTAGAGCCTACGGACCGCGCTTCTCCTACGTGCAGAAGTACCTTCCCGCAATCTATCACGAGGCAAAGTTTCCGCCTGCCGCCGACGCGGATGGTCCATGCACGCGCCGAGATTTCCTCGAACGATTCGTCGATCTCTTCGAGTCGCAGTTCACGCGGATTGAAGACCGCATCGCCAAAGCATACCTGCTGACGCGGTCGGAGGTCGTTCCCGACGATTCGCTGCCCTGGCTTGGCAGTTGGATCGGCATCAAACCCGGCAACTATCCGCCCGACCGCAGCCGCGCTCGAATTCAAGCGACTCCCAGTCTCTACCAGTGGCGCGGAACCGCGAAGGGAGTCACGCAGGCGTTGGACGTGGCGACCAATGGCGCATGCACGCGCGGCGCGATTATCGTGATCGAGGACTTCCGCCTGCGCCACATCTTCGCAACCATCCTCGGCGCGGATCTCTCTATCAAAAACGACCCGCTGCTGCCCGGCTACTCTCCCGCCAGCAACTCCATCGTCGGAGACACGCTCTTTCTCGGCGACCCGCGCATCCAGGCTGAGTTGCAAGCCCTCTACGAAACCAACCTGAATATCCCCGGCAGCGCGCAGGCCGTTCAGTCTTTCTATGACCGGTTAGCAAACCGCATGACGATCTTCATTCACAACCAGGTCGAAGACATCAATCTCAACCTGGTGCAGCGCGTCGTAGAGGCCGAGAAACCCGCGCATGTGCAGGCCTTTGTCCGCGTCGCCACAGAGCCGTTCATGATAGGCCTGGCCTCATTGCTGGGCGTGAACACCTATCTCGCGCCAGAGCCGCCGCGCAACCCGGTCACCGTCGATGTCAGCGACGTAGGCCGCTACGATGTCGTCATGCAAATGCCAACCCTGGATCCGCGCATGGACAACGGCGTGGCCCCAACTCAATTCACCCAACCGATTGCCACGATCATTGCTCCGGCCGTCGTCAAGGCAGGCGGCGCAATCACGTTGAACGGCGGGGCCTCGACAGCCCCGGCGGGCGCAACCATCACCTCATACAAATGGACGTTGGTGCAGCCGTGACAGCGAAGAAGCGTACCAGCAAGGAGAAACAAATGGCCCCGTCTGAGAGCACGAGCGAAAACCGCCCCGAAGCTGAGGCGCTCCCCGTCATTAACCCGGTGGTCGGCCCGATTCACATTCCCATTCTGCCGGTGTCGACCTCGACGCCACTCTCGCCAACGAGCCCCACCGTCACCACCACAGCGCCCACTTCGAGCGTTTCGGTCACCGTGCCCAACACCTCGGGTACTGTCACCTTCTCGCTGGTGGTCACGGACAATCTGGGCGTGCAGAGCGCACCGGCATTTGCCACTGTGACCATTCAGGGCGCGCCTGTAGCTGTGATTGCGGCAACGCCCGCCGTAGTTGCGGATGGCGGTGCGATCGAACTCTCCGGGGCCGGTTCCACATCCGCGGGCAGCATTGCGAGTTATACCTTCGCCCTGGTGCCACCACCACCAGCGCCGTCTCCTATTACCGCGGTGACCTAGGCTGTATCTCTCACGGAATGCGCGATTACCAGGAATTCAAGGTTTGGCGAGGTCTCTGAGGGCCAGGAGGCCCTCAGGACAGCCGATCTGGAGACACGGCGCTACAAGTTTCAGCGAGCTATGAGAAATGCAGGCTAGGCGGATCGATCCTCACCTTTGAATCGGAATGAAACCGATGGAATGACGAGATACCACGATGGCAACGACAATGACTGTAGCAACGCCGATCGATAACCTGAATCCGCCGCCCGCCCCGACCCGCGTCTACTATTCGCTCGGACGCATGTTGGGCGTTGACGACTTCCAGGCCGACCAGGACTATCATCGCGGCTGCCTGGCCCGTGCGCTTCTGCAACTCTGCGGCACGGGCACGGTGGCTGGATTGAATGTCAGCATTCCGCAGGTCTGGCAGCCGAATACCGCTTACCCCGCATTTGCCTTCGTCTACGACTCCAGCCAGAATGTGCAAGTCAACACCGGCGTGGCGGGAGTCAGCGGCAGCGGCGCCCCACCGGCCTTCAACGCAACCCCCGGCGGAACAGTGACAGACGGCACGGGCATCGTGTGGACCAACGAAGGTCCCGTCAACGCCAATGGCTGGCGGCCCAATGCGCCCTTCACTTCACCCTCGGCGATCATCGACTCGAATAGTAATATCCAAATCCTCAATGGCAGCGCCACGTTTACGGCCGGTCCGCTCTCGCCGGTTTGGAGCACGGCCATTGGCAGCACAACCTTGGATGGCAGTCCTGCCGTCACCGCCTGGACCTGTGTAGGCCCCTCGCAGTTAGAGATCGAAGTGACTTCGGGGCTGGCCGTTGATCGCGTGGGCCGCATGATCCAAGTGCCGAGCACGGTCTGTATTCGTATCCAGCCATGGCTTGCCAATCAGCCGCTCGCCTATCTGAATAGCTTCCTCAGCGGCGGCAGCGGCAACATTCTGGTCGATGTCTTCGCAACCTTCGTTCCCTGCACGCAGGGAGTGACTCCATGCTTTGCCACGCAGGATGACTACTCCGCCACCGACGCATTCTCCGCCAACCGGATGCTGGACTCCTTCGCTATGCAACTAGTTCTGCGCAACGACACCGCCCCGAAGCTTCCTCAAGATCCGTGGGATCCCGTTGGAGCAGTTCCATCGGGTGCAATCACTCCGGCAATTGCGCAGAGCCTGAAACAGAGCATTCTTTCGTTGGACGCCGGCCCGTCCTCGACGCCACCCTTTGCGGCCACCGGCCCTACACCCCCCGAGATACCGCCAGGCTTCGATGCGAGTTCAGTCTTTCTCGCGCGCATCTCGATTCCCGCAACACAAGGCGGATCCGGCGAGCCGCCAACCTATAACCTGAACGGCATCGTCATCGACAATCTTTCGCGACTCTTCCTCTATCCAGCTTCGCTGGTGGCCCGTTCGATCGGCCTCAGCTCGGGAACGTAAGGCAACGTAGATTAAGGAGCCTGTCATGCCCAACTATACACAAGGCGATACGCGCATCACCCTCTCGCAAGCCGACGTCATTGCCGGCCAGAACGACGGTTCACTGGTGATTGACAGCGAGCGCAGCCGTCCTTACTGGTTCGACGGGCGCTTTCTCGCAGCCCGCGATCTGCAGCGCGAGCAGGACTATTTTCTCCAGCGCCAGTCGGACCTCGGCCAGGCGGCCGGCTTCAGCGTCATTCACGGCCTGCAGGTAGACACGCCGCCGGCGAACGACACCAGCGCCAGCCCCGACACGGTGATCATTCGCGCCGGACAGGGCCTGACCCCGGCCGGCGAGTTAGTGTTGCTGCCCAGCGATCTCACCGTGCAGTTGTCCGACCTGCCCGACGAGCAAAATCTGGATTCTCAGTTCAACTTGGCTCCGATCCCCAACACGCCGTTGCGCAATCGCACAGGCGTTTACGTGCTCGCGCTGCGCCCGGTCGAGTTCACTGCCAATCCCGTCGTTTCCTACCCCACCAGCATTCAGGGCACGCGCACTACGCACGACGGCGACATTGTTGAAGCCACGGCGGTCGCGCTGGTGCCCTATCCAAGCCCGATCAGTTGGACGCGAGCCAGCATGCAGGATGCATCGCAGTTGCGCTCGGCGCTGGCACGGCAGATCTTCCTCAATGCCAATCCCAGTCAGCTCTCCGATGCACTGCTGCCGCTGGCCATGATCTATCTGCAGCGGGGAGTGATCGCCTGGGTCGATCCCTATCTGGTGCGGCGCGACAGTGGCCCGGAGTACAGCGGCCTGCGGCTGGGCCTCGCCGATCCGCCGACACAACAAGCATTTCTGATGCAATACGACTCGCAGTTGCAGGAGACGGTCTCTTCGCGCCTCGCATCGGGCGCATCGGCCAGCTTCGCGGCCAGCGATTTTTTCCAAGCGCTGCCGCCGGCGGGACGCTTTCCACTCGCCACGCTGGGAATCAACAGCCAGGGAACCTCGCAGAACTTCACCCAGGCCTATTTTCCCCAGCAGCTCGACGTGCGGCTCAGCGTGATTCCAGTCGATGAGATTCCGGCGCTGGTCGAGGACAGCATGTCGCTACCGCCGATCGACTTGACGCTTCCTGCAAGCGCCTATGCCGATCTCACGGTCTTTGCGCTGGTGCCTGTTCCGCGCAGCGGCTTTGCGGCGCTCAAGGCCAGCCTGCCGACGCTCACGCCCAACCCCACCGTGCCGCAGATTCTCAGCTTCCGCACGCCGACGGAGTTATTGCAACTCTATCGCGGCGCGATCAGCATCACTCTGCCCACGCAAAACCAGAATTCGGCATGGTTGAACGCGATCGGAAACCAGCTTTACGGCTTCTACATTCGCGCCCGCAGTTCGCCGGCTTATGTGAGCTTCGCGACTGGAACGTATTCCTAACCAAGAGAGGCTCGTATGCCCGCGACCCCCATTCTCGATCCCGCATCCGGCGAATCGCTGGTCGGTACAGAACCGCAGCTTCAGCAGCAGGTCGATCCCGGCTGGTGGCGTCAACGGCTCA
>CAZGHZ010000121.1:0-10720 GCA_964525655.1 uncultured Occallatibacter sp. | reverse complement strand
GGCGCAGATCGGAGTAGAGCCGCCGGGTTTCGATGGCCAGCGTGGCCAGCCGCGCTCCAATCGAGAGAGAGGCTGTTTCACGGGTGGAAGGCGGATTCTCCGGACCCCTTGCGGCAAAGAGCACGCCCAGCGCTGGGCCGGAGCGGGACTCGACATTCACACGGACGATGCGCAGATCGTGCGGCTCAGGCGGGCGATCTCCCACTATCGATCCATCGGCGACCTCGCACCAGCATGGCGCGCCATCCAGACTGAACGAGGCCAACTCCACGATCTTTTCGAGGATGTTGGGCAGCGGACGCGAGCCGTTGATGTCCTCGAGAATGTGGCTGCGTTGCCGCTCTAGGACGGCCTCGGCCTCGGCGCGAGCCGACAACGCCGAGGCTTGGCGTAGCACTTTGCGTTCCAGGGTCCATCCCCAGCCGCCGACCACAGCCACAACCGCCAGCAGCAGGCCGACCAAGAGCATGAGGTTGCGAATAGTCATCAGCGAGGGTCTTTTGACCACGACAACATCGTCGAAGGAACGCAGCAGGATATTGAATGACCCACCCTGGTGGTATGGATTGGATTCCCCGAGGATGCAAATGCCGGTGACGCGGACCCTTGAGCCCAACTGCACTTGATTCATAGGCAGCAGCTTGAAGCCATCGATACTCGGGTGGCGGTAGATGGCAGAGAAGACTTGCCCGTTGGCCGTCAGGACATACTCATCCTGGGAGTTCTCGCGGACCTCCGCCACCACCTGCCCTTCAATGGAGACCAGGTCGAAGATGTGCTTGCTCGCAGCCAAGTCGCCCACGTCCACCGACACAGGAGCGATTGGCGCGTAAACCGGGCTTTCCTGGATTTCGCCGCCGGAGAGGGCCAGGAAACCGGCATGCACTTCGGGGAAGCCAGTCGCGTCCACCTCTTCGCCGATCCGCAAGGGACTCTCAACTCGGGTCATGATCCAAAGGCTTTGCGCGCCGCTTTGAAGTACGATGGCTGAAGAGGGCTGGTAATAGGTAATAGTCCCGTGGACCCGCACTCTCTGACTGAGGTTCTTGACTCGATAGCCGGGAAAAATGTCGCCCATCCGTGTGACGGGGAGAGTCCAGGGACCAGCGTCGGCCCGCGTCAGGACCTTTATGCCCGCAGGTGAAGGAACGGCGAGAGCAACTCCGGTTTGTTGCATTTTGCCGTCGAATCGAGCCGAAGCGACGCCCGTGACCTCGACCTTCGCATCCAGCAGCCCCTTGAGAACACTCGAGTCCCGGCTATCAATGTACACATCGATCAGCCCCCCATCGGCAAGCAACTCCAAAGCGTCGCCATCACCCACCATATCGGCGCTGAGCACGGACGCACGGACTGTGACCAGCATGGAATCGCGCTGACCGTGGAGCAATTCATCGAAGGTGGCCGACACGGGCGTGGGCAGGTCCCCGTGATGGAGCAGGGTAACGCCGTCGGCGATTACGATGGGACGGAAGCTGTCTTGCGCTTTGCCCCGGACCAGAACGCGATCGCCGGCAGTCAGCTTGATCTCCGCGTTGGCCCACACATAAATACCCTCGCCAGCATCTTCGACAAAAAGTGTGGTCTCATTCTCACGCCTGTACGTCACTGTCGCCTCGAAGGCGACGGGCGGCTTATGACTGGCCTCGGCATTGCTGAGGGCGTGAATAGCGCGCAAAGTGGTCAACGGGGCGGGCCCCACGGCCCAAGCGGCCGAGCCCGTCGCCAGAATGACCGCAATTGCTAGAATCAGCCTCTTCATCGGACAGAATCCTGTCGATTCTACGTTTCGCTCTCCGTGTCTATACGACTATATCGGCAATCTGCGGACGAGTGTGCTGTTTTGAATGAAGAATGAGCCGTGAACCTGCTCGCAAGTGTCTTGATTGGCAGCGATTTGCGAGGAACTGAGCGACGAAGGGATTCTCTGCGCAAGTCTTCGAACTTTGCCAGTTTGCATAAGACTGAAGCGGATCGCGCTGTAGTAACCCCGTTTACACACAGATGGCTTTTGAATCCGTTTTCATACTCGGGACAGGGCTTTTGACGTTTGTCGATGATACAACGGGGGCCCGCAAACTATGGCGGTGTCAGGATTGGAAACGTGCCCCAAGGTGAATCCGTCACTCAATTCATACGGCTGTTGATCCCAATGACCAATTGTTTCAGTGATCCGTAACTGGGGAAGATTTTAAACATCTCAGGTTTGCGCCAGCCCCCGGGCTTTACAGCAAGGGGATACTTCTACGACCATAGTTTTGTCTTTGGGACTTTTGATCTGGTCATGTGGGTATTGACTCGGCCGTCAACACGGGCAGAGCTTCAAATTCCTTCAGTAAAAAGATATGCGTGGAGGCTAGACCGTGAAGATTACCAGAAGAAGAGCGCTCTCTCTGATTACTGGAGCGCCTGCGCTCCTTTTGTCCCGCAGTTCTCGAGCAGCAAGCACCATCCTCAACGCTGGCGGACGATTTGACGAAGAGCGTGCCGCTATCCAAGAGGTATCGGCGAATCACGATCTGGCCATCGCGCCGGGACCTTTCAAGGGGACTCGCCAGTCTCTTCGCGAATGGCAGGTTCCTGAATGGTATCGCGATGCCAAGTTCGGCATCTGGGCGCACTGGGGACCGCAGTCTGCGGTCGGATATGGCGACTGGTACGCCCGCAATATGTACATCCAAGGCCATAAGCAGTACGAGTATCACCTGAAGACCTATGGCCATCCGACGAAGGTCGGATTCAAGGATCTGATTCCGGCATGGACGGCTGACAAATTCGATCCCGGCCATCTGCTCAGTCTCTACAAGAAAGCCGGAGCAAAATACTTCTGCAGCATGGCCGTGCATCACGACGGATTCGATCTTTGGGATTCGCAATACCAGCCACGCTGGAACGCCGTTGCCACGGGACCGAAGCGAGACATCGTCGGCGCGTTCAAGAAGGCTGCTCAAGAGCACGGGCTCCGCTTCGCCCTGAGCGAGCATCTAGCCCCGAGCTTTCACTGGTTTTCCACCTCGCATATGAGCGACAAATCCGGCCCTCTTGCCGAAGTGCCGTATGACGGCGCCGACCCCAACTATGCCGATCTTTATCACGAACTGCCGAAGTATTATCCCTACAGCTATCGGATACTCAACGACCGCCAGGCGCCGGCTCAGTGGAAGCAGCACTACTTCAACCGGATCAGGGATCTGATCGACAAATACCAGCCCGACCTGCTCTACACCGATGGCGATATCTTTTTCGAGGAGTACGGCCTGGCGCTTGTGGCCAACCTCTACAATGTGGACTGCAACCGTCACGGTGGCCGCTGCGAGGCCGTCTACACCAGCAAATTGCCAAGCGACTGCGAAGTCGGAACGTGCGTTCAAGACTGGGAGCGCGGCGTGGCTGCCGGTATTTCGCCTAACCTATGGCAGACTGACAGTTGCATCGGCGAATGGCACTACAACCGCGAAGCCCAATACAAGTCGCCCAAGTATGTGATCGATCTGCTGGTCGACATTGTCAGCCGCAACGGGAACCTGATGCTCAATTTCCCTCTCCCAAACAGCGGCGAACTCGATTACGAAGAGCTGGTCATTCTCGATGAAATCACGAAATGGATGGAGATCAACAGCGAGGGAATCTACGCAAGCCGGCCGTGGAAAACCTTCGGAGACGGCCCGGTAGCGACCGCGTCGCCGTCAGGCGAAGGCACCCGGTTCAACGAGTCAAGCCGCAAGGAGTTGACCGCCGACGAAGTGCGCTTCACGACCAAGGGCGACACACTCTACGCATTCATCATGGGCTGGCCAGAGAAACTGGCCCTGATCAAACCGCTTGCTACCTCGAGCCCGCTGTCACCACCGAAGATCCGAAATGTGGAGCTGCTGGGTTACAAAGACAAGGTGATCTGGACTCAGGATGAACAGGGCCTCACAGTCGTGATGCCGAAACAGAAGCCTTGTGAGTATGCGATTACCTTGAAGATCGTCTGAACCCCGTGTGTGCCCAATCCACAATTGGAGTTCCGCGTCAGTCGGAACTCAGATCTCCACGGCAGTGAGCTTCCAGGATTTCGGTTCTCAATTAGCGAATCGGCCGAAGCGTGAAGCGATCTTCCGGGAAGCAGCATCCGGAGTTCCGAATGTGTAACCGGCCATCCGCCGTGGCGCACATTGGGCGCCCGTTGGCCCAAACCCGGATCGTGTCCAGCCGACCAACCGACCGCGACCGTTGGGACGGATCCTGGCAGGTGCTTACCTAATGTCGCGCCGCTCACGAAGCGATATAGGGATTGGCGCAGGATCCTCTGAGTTCACTCAGGGAGAATCAAGCCCATCGCCGGATCTAACAGCGCAGCTTCGCGGTGGTCATCGGTTAACCGCGTCTTCCTATCCAACGCTGAAACTGACGAGCGGTCCTCTCTCGATCTTGTAGGCCGAATAGCGTGCAATGATCCTTTCTGTGACTGACTTTGCCTGCTCTTCTGAGATGTCGGGTAAGACGCAGACTCTTTGAAGACCGGCCATGCCGTACCAGACATATAGGCCCCTTGGCGAGTTTCGGCCGCCGACCGACCAGCCAATGCATCTCACCTCAGGAAAGGCGAGAGCAAGATCGCGCGACGAAGAGCCGCCCAGGCTTCCGTAAGCAAAAAGCCGCCACTCGTAAACGCGAAAAACCGTCTCATTCTGCTGCGCCCAACGAAAAAGCGAGCCTCCTGCCCCAACCAGTCCGAAGAAAATGAGGACGATCTTACCGATAAAGATGCCAAGCAGAATAACGGCAATGCCTAATGTGGGTCCAAGCGCCAGTTCAATCCAGCCGCGTTCGCATGTCACATTGAACTCCAGTGCTTCTGGCAGTTCATTGCATTTGAGTTCAGCGGTTGTGAGAGCTTTCATGGCACTCACAGTATAGCCATCTCGATCCAGAAGGGATTCCGGTGCCAACTCCGTTTACGGCTGACGGGCCGCCAGTACGCGGGCAGTTGGGTGCTCTGTCAGAATGGCGATACAACCATAACTGAGAATAGGCGACCTCTCAAATCTTGAGGTGGGAGCTGTGCGCTATCATGGGCCAAACCCAATCTACGGGTGGGAGCGGCTGGATGGATCGTGCGCATTCGATGGTGTTTTGCCTCCTCGGAGCTGTCGCGGCGGCCGCCGTCTTTGTCCCACTCGGCGCCAAGCGCAGAGCGTGGATTCCGCCTCTTGGCTGGTGGCTTTTCCTGATCGTTGGCTCAGTGATTTGGTTTTATGGCCGGTCCCACTCGACTGTGCCGTCATTCGCGCCGCGTATTTCAGCGATCGGCAAGGCTTATGACCATTCCGTACGACAACGCGGCAGCGACACTTCCTACGGCTTTCGATTCGTGCCGGATGGCGGCGGTCCCATTACCATTGAAACAGAAATCAGTCTTCCATACGGGGGTGTTCCCGCAGTTTTCAACGGACAAACCTTCCGAATTGTCTACCTCGACGACGCCAATAGAACACCGAAAAACGAAGCCATCGACATTGCCATCCTTTCGGGCGGGAATGCAGGCTTCCACGACTCTTTGGACGCTCGCCCAACCGGGAAATGCGCTGGTGGAGCTTGCGCAGACCGATTTCAGGCCGCTACTGCAAGGCCATCGTCCCGGAGGGGACTCCCGAACCGGCATTTGAATTGTTCTTGAATGAGTTGACCACTGCTCCGCTACCGGTGGAGATGCCTGCCACAGAGTTGTTAAAAAGAAAGACGTTCGACAAGATAATCGCCGACTCCGCACCCCAGGCATAGACCCCGCTTTGATTGTTCGCCGCGATCGAATTCGAGAGATACAAGCTGGAGGAAGGAGCGCTGGCATTGTTCACGTCGAAGCCCACGATATTGCCGCTTGCTTCGCTGTCTGAAATCGCGACGTTACTACCGCTGCCGTCGACGATGACGCCAAAACTGGTGTTTCCCAAAAAGCGAGAGTTGGAGATCGTGGCGCTCACGTTACCGCCGACAGACAAACCAATTGCCCCGTCTCGAACGACCGTGCCGTCGAGATAGAACTGAGTGCCTGAGGCCTGTGTCGAGGAATTCACAAAGATGCCGGCGATGGAGAATCCCGAAAGGGCGCAGTGCTCGATGTGCAATGCATAGCCCCCGCCGTTCACCACGATTCCAAGGGCAGCCGAAGAACTGGAGCGAAGCTTGAGATTGCGCAAGGTTACCGTTTCGCCCGCCGCTGCACTTACATTGATCGCGGCATCATTGATCCCATTTTGAATGACTGCCATTTGGTTGTCCCCTCCATCGATGGTGATGGAATGGGTGATGTTGATCGCCCCATAATTGCCCGGATCGAGAGCATCGATCTCGCCGCCCGCCGCGGTCTTTGCGTAGGCTCCTGCAAAGGTCTTGCAGGGCTGTGTGCGTGTACAGGGGTTGTTATCGTTGCCTGTGCCGGAGACCCAGGTCTGGCCCTGAGCGGCGCTGACGGCAAGGACGGAAATAGCGATGAAGCAGAGAAAAAAGCGGAGCGATTTCATGGAGGTCTCCTGTTCCCTCTATGAGAGGGCATTGTCGATGTCGGTTGGGCTGCGGTACTCACTGTGGTATGAGTACTGCGGCATTCCTGCACGGGAAAAAGGCGTCGGAGAGCGATTTTCTCTCTTCTGGCATATGTTGCGTGAGGCAAATGAAAAATGCCTCACGATCAAAAGACGGAAAAACAACTAGGCGGCTGAAGCGGCGGCACAAATACGACGGCCCCACACATTTCGCGTGGGGCCGTATTATGTTTCAGTCGTCTGCTAGTCATGAGCGGTTTGGGTTAAAGAGATGGTAGCTTTTCTTCCCGGCGGTTCTTCTTTAAAAAGGCGGACAACCCTATTCTTGCAGAATCGGGTCTAACCGCCGCTCAACTTTCTTTGGTGACCGATCTATCTTGCCCGGATACAATTTGTCCCTGAAGGCTACCGATCGCTTTGAGGTTCAATTCGATGCTTAGACAGGTGCGATTGTTTTGTCTGCTAATTCTCCCATGCACGCAACTGGTAGCGCAGGGTGTTGCCGTTCCGGGCGATCCGTGCAAGCCAGCGAGCACGCGAACCCAAGAGATTGGGTGCTGGATCCTGGCTGACAATCCCGTAGGTCAACTCACAAAGCCACAAGTGTTCTGGCATCTCGATGCGTATCCAACACGCCTCGCGGCGCAAGCAGATAAGGGCCCGAGAGGCACGGTTATCGAGTCGTTTGGCAAAGTGTGGTTGATGACCATCGAGGACGAGAACTGGAGATCGGCTCACGGTAATCGCGTTGCCGAAATTGGACCGCTTCCGATCGTTGCAGGGGAAAAGTACTCGGCTCAGTTCATGGAAGCGGACTTCACACCGGGAATGACTGCGCCTTCACACGTCCATTCTGGCCCGGAGGCCTGGTATGCGATCGGCGGCGAAACATGCCTGGAGACCTCCGATGGCCGCATGCAGATGAGCCGAGCAGGGGGCCCTGCTGTAATCGTTCCGATGGGATTATCGATGCACCTCACCGCCGTCGGCACCGAGCGGCGCCGTTCTATTGTGATCATTCTCCATCAGTCGTCGCAGCCTCCGACCACCATGATCCATGATTGGATGCCAAATGGTCTGTGTAAGTCAAACAACTGAAAGACGCGCCCGCAGCGTTGGCTGGTTAGCCGCAACGTCCAAATTGCAAGTTCCGGTCAAGTCACCGGCAAGTGGGCGTTGATCGCGGTTCGACTCTCTGGCGGTGACGAGGAGTCTTGGGACCACAATCTATGCGGGGCATGTTCCGCATCATTGCCATGGTGGTCACCGACCGCTCAGACGGACGGTTGGATCAGGGTACTGTGACCCTATATTCTCTTATGCAGGTGACAATGATCGATGTTGAAACGTGAATTTCAAGCCGAAGTCAATCAGTTGCTGCAACTGATCGTTCACTCTCTTTATTCGCATCCAGAGATCTTTCTACGCGAACTCATCTCCAATTCATCCGACGCGCTGGATAAGCTTCGTCATCTGACGCTTGTCGATGACGCATACAAGGCGCTCACGTTCAATCCGCGGATCGACTTGGAACTCGACAAGGAGAACAATAGCCTCACCATCGCCGACACGGGTATCGGCATGAATGAGGAGGATTTGATCTCGAACCTGGGCACCATCGCCCGCTCCGGCACCAAGAGTTTCCTGTCGCAACTCTCAGGGGACGCCAAGCGTGACTCGAATCTCATCGGCCAATTTGGCGTCGGTTTCTACAGTGCGTTCATGGTTGCCGATCGCATCGAGGTCATCTCCCGCAAAGCTGGTGAAGAAGTTGCCTGGCGCTGGGTCAGCGACGGCCAAACGGGGTTTGAAATCGAATCTGCGGAGCGCGATGTCGCCGGCACAACCGTGCTTCTTCACCTCAACGATGAAGGCAAGCAATATGCTAATAGCTGGCGCCTGCAAGAGATCGTTAAGAAGTATTCCAATCACATTGCCTTCCCAATTTTTCTTATTTACGACAAGAGCGAGTGGAACGCTGACGAGAAGAAATCCGTCAAGACCAGGACCACCGAACAGGTGAATGTGGCCAGTGCGCTCTGGCGCAGGCCCAAGAATGAAATCACAGAGGATAAATACAAGGAGCTCTACAAGTCGATTACCGGCGACTCTGAGGATCCTCTCTTCTGGTTTCACACCAAGGCCGAAGGAAGCCTTGAATACACCACGCTTCTCTACGTGCCTTCGAAGGCTCCTCTCGACCTCTACCAAGCTGAATACAAGGTTGGCGTCAAGCTGTACGTGAAACGCGTCTTCATTATGGACGACGCCAGGGAACTCTTGCCCCAGTATCTGCGTTTCGTTCGAGGCATCATCGACAGTGAAGATCTTCCGTTGAATGTCAGCCGCGAGATCCTTCAGCAGAACCGCATTCTCACGAGCATTCGCACGGCCAGCGTCAAGAAGATCCTCACCGAACTGAAGAATGTCTCAGCCGCTCAGCCCGACCAGTATCTCAAGTTCATCGCTGAGTACAATCGCCCCCTAAAGGAAGGCCTCTACGGCGACTACGCCAACCGAGAGGCGCTGCTCGATCTCATCCGCTTCAAGTCAACTAAGGTGGAAGGCCTCACCAGTCTCGTCGACGTGAAGTCCCGCATGAAGGACGGACAGAAAGGCATCTATTACATCACCGGCGGGGCCGAATCGCTGCTTCGTACATCGCCGCTGCTCGAGATTTACAAGAAGAAGGATCTGGAAGTTCTCATCCTCGATGACGAAATCGACGAAATCATCTTTTCAGGCATCGACAAATACGGCGAAATCGACCTCAAGGCAGTAAACAAAACCTCAACAGGCGAGGACTTGAAGGACGAAACTGAACCGGATAAGACCGAATCGCTGAAGCCGCTGTTCCTCAAGCTGAAGGCGTTGCTCGGGGATCGTGTGAAGGATATTCGCGTTTCCGTGCGCCTTGCAGAAAGCCCTTCGTGCATCGTTTCCGATGAAGAGGAACCTTCATTGCAGATGCAGCAGATGCTGCGTGCCATGGGCCAAAAAGAGATCCCTGCGCCAAAGCCCACGCTCGAGATCAATCCCGATCACGAAATTGTGAAGAAACTGCTTGCGCGCCTCGACGATGCGGTCGCGGAAGACGCAGCCTGGCTGCTTTTTGAGCAGGCGCTTCTTATGGAAGGCGTGCCGCTTCAGGACCCCAGCGTCTTTGTCCAGCGTCTTAATCGCATCCTCAATCTTTCCGTTTAGCGCCATTCTGTGGGACCTGAAAAACCTCGCCGACAACGCCTGTGCAAACTGGGCTGGTCCCAAGGCCACCGCCCGACACCGTTATTCGTGCTTTCCGAGTGCTGCACTCTTGCCTGTCACAGAAGTGCCTCAATTTGGATTCCTGTTGTATCACCGGCCATCGGCCGTGGCGCGAACTGGGAGCCCGGTGGCCCAAACCAGGATCGTGTCCAGTTGGGCGACCAACCGCCCGGAGCCCCAGAAAGGCTGGTATGGTGAAGCTAATCGGCTTGGCGGAAACTGCTGATCATTGGTTCGCGGCTGCACAGATTCAGCGCGCCGGATTGCCGCCAAGAGTTGGGGAATTTTCTTAATTCGAAAGGTTGCCCTTGCGAACTCTGACGGCGCTCCTAACTGCAATGCTATTTCTTCCCGCATCCGCCGCTCCACCGACGGATGCAGAGGTAACCATCTACTCCAACGGCAGTCTCGCCAGCGCTGTCTTGATGCCTGGCGAACCCAAGGTAAACCATGCGGCCTTTATCGGCTTGCTTTTCGATGGAGACCAGAAAATCGGATTCATTCAGCCTAACCGCTTCCTCACCCTGCGCCTTCCGACCGGTCAGCACACATTCTCTGCGAGCCTCAGCAGCAAGCACCCCGCCAAAGACTCACAGCTCCCACTTGTTTTGAATGCGGGGGAAAAATACTTCATTCGGGTTCAGGAAGAATCTAGAGGTGTTGTATTTGCAAGTGCTCAAAAGGGACGTCTCGATCTGGTGACTTGCCAGATTGCCCATCAGGATGCCGCCAATGCGAGTCCGACAGATTCCAAACGAATTGCACCCGAAATGAGAGATAAGATCATACCAACAAGATCGATGCCGCCTTGCGAGTGACCATCAGTCTGACTTTGTGAAAGATGAGTGGAAAGGGATCATGTCCGGCATGCCGACGATACAGGAGTATAGGTTTTTCGTAGAGGTCCAGAACGGTGCTTCATCCCC
>CAZGHZ010000120.1:0-10818 GCA_964525655.1 uncultured Occallatibacter sp. | reverse complement strand
TCGTCGGCACCAAGCGCCAGGCTCAGGAAGCCGTGGCCGAGGAGGCCAACCGCGCCGGGATGCCCTACATCAACCAGCGCTGGCTCGGCGGCCTGCTGACAAACTGGGTGACGGTGCAGAAATCGGTCAAGCGCCTTCAGGAACTGGATGAGATGGCCACGGACGGCCGCTACGAGCTGCTGACCAAGAAGGAAGTAATCAAGCTGGAGAGGGAGCGCAAGCATCTGCAAGCCAACCTCGCCGGCATCAAGACGATGAAACGGCTGCCCGATGCGCTCTTCATTGTCGACTCGAACAACGAGGCGATCGCCGTCAAGGAAGCCCGCAAACTGGGCATCCCGGTGGTTGCCGTTGTGGATACCAACTGCGACCCGACGGTCGTCGACTATGTGATTCCGGGCAACGATGACGCTCTGCGCGCCATCCGCCTCTTCACCTCCAAGATCGCCGACTCGGCGGCCGAGGGCGTGAACCTGGTCGGTGACAAGGCCTTCCAGGAAGAGGCGCCCGAGCCGGTGGCTGCTGCCTCTGCTGAGCCGGAGGATGTCGATCTTGAAGCGGCTCTGGGCGGCGGTATTCGCAAAGCGCCCGCAGTGGTTGCGGCGCTCGACGAGGCCGAGGTGGCCGAGGGCGCTTTTTAATCATCTCTGCGCACTTCGGTGTGCATACTGAGAAAAGCGTGGCCGCGCGCGGTGAGTGCCACGCTTTTCTTATGTCAGACATCCCAGGCCAGAAGACCTGGGTGCCCCAGGTCCGGATTCTCAGACCTGGGATACAAGCAGAATCTAGGAAAAGAGAGACTGGGACAGTGAGCGAAAAAATTGATGCCAAATTAGTCAAAGAGCTTCGGGAAAAGTCCGGCGCGCCCATGGGCGACTGCCTCAAGGCGTTGCAAGAGACCAAGGGAAACATCGAGGATGCATTTGTTGTGCTGCGCAAGCGCGGCATGGCCTCGGCGCAGAAGAAGGCCGCGCGTACCACCAACGAGGGCGCCGTGGGCACCTACATTCACGCCGGCGGCAAGATCGGCGTGCTCATCGAGCTGAACTGCGAGAGCGACTTCGTGGCCCGCACCGAGGACTTCCAGGGGCTGCTCAAGGACATCGCGATGCACATCGCCGCCTCCGATCCGCGCTATGTGAAGCCTGAGGACGTGACCGCAGCCGATATGGAGCGCGAGAAGGAGATCTATCGCGCCCAGGCCGCCGCCACCGGCAAGCCCGCCCCAGTGATCGAGAAGATCGTCGAGGGCAAGATGGCCAAGTTTTACGAGGAGGTCTGCCTCATCGAGCAGCCTTTCATCAAGGACCAGACCATCAGCATCAAGGAGCTGATCGCGCACAAGGTGGGCAAGCTGGGCGAAAACATCACCGTGCGCCGCTTTGCGCGCTTCAAGGTCGGCGCACCCGACTGGACCGTGGCCACCACCAAGCCGGTGGAAGCGGCAGCCGAGTAAGCAGAAAGCAAGGCATACAAAAGGCCCGGGACACAGGCTCCGGGCCTTTTTACGTGAGCCGAAACTCTATCGCAAAAAACAAAAGGCAGGCGCAGAATACAATCTGCACCTGCCCTTTCGATCTTGACCTCGATGGCGTTCATCGCCAACTGGCGAACTTCGGGGAACGCGCCATGCTGCGGTCTGTGAGTGGCGCCAACTTGAGCTAGGGTCTGACTGGCATGGTGTCTCTCATCGCATTCAGCTCCTTATACAACCTGACAAAGCAATCTTAGCTCCATGAGGGGGGATTGTCAAGCATTCCACGCCCCGCCTTATGATGTAAGCCTAATAAAATCATCATCTTGTCGAAGCGATGCCAGATCCTCGTCATGCTGAGCATCCTGCCGCAGGGCGGGATTGAGGCGGAAGGCCGATTCGAGATTTCCGAGCACTTCGTTCCTCAGCCGATTCGAGTCGAGAAGCGCCTGATAGCAGGCTTTGTTGTAGATCGGTTCGCCTTTGTCCGGCAGCAGGGCAATGGCCTGGTCGGAGCAGGCAATGGCCTGGCTCAGCAACCTCTCCTTATCCGCTTCAGACCGGCCCGGCTCATAGGCCTCCCGCTTGAGAATCCGGGCTTTGGTCATCAAGGCGAAGCCGTTTTGAGGATCGTTCCTGAGTGCCTCGTCGATAGTGGCCATTGCCTCGTCGAGCTTGTTTGCGCTGATGGATGCCTCAGCCCGCAGGATCACAGGGACTTTAGGCGGCATGAACCGGTAGGCCGCTTGCTGAAGCTGTAGCAACTCTCTCTTCTGCTGCCTCGCCTTCTCCAGCAACCGTCTCAGATCGCCCTGGAAGTAGATCATCGTCCACACGTATCCAAAAAGGAATCCCAGCGCGAAATAGAAGATGAGAATCGCCAGGCCCACCGCCTGACCGCTGATAAGAGACTCTGTACAGACAGCGCCCGCGCAGGGCGCCGGCTGCAACCCCGGAGCAAGATAGTACGACAACTCACCCAGCTTGCCTGGAATGGACTTCAATTCGACGAGTCCAACGCCCACGATAATCTTGGTTAACCAGTCGGAGATCTCAACCAGATTGGCGTTGAATGGCGCCGGAGAGTCCTCCGACGGCGCGGAAGCCGTCTTCTCCTTCTGGTCTCCTACGCGCGGAATGGCGAAGATGAAACCCAGCAGGAAACCGCTCAGCAGAGCCGCTCCAGCCACCAGCAATCCCACGCCAAAAATGCGAAGCACCTGGCCGGAGGACCAGAATCGCAGCGAATAAAGAAGAATCGCCACGCAGCCGGCGATCGCCAGCCACCTCATCCCGGCGAGAAACTCGCGGCTTTCGTCCTTCGCTTCTTCGTGGTCCTTGCCATTTCCAACGGGCTTCGACGGCATCTCCGACTCCTCCCGCAACCCTCACGAAGCACTATAACACTCTGAACGCCTCAAGGCAGGCGCCCCCGACTGGACGGTAGCCGCCACCAATCCCGTCGAAGCAACGGCCGAGCAACTTCTCAGGCAGAGACAAGAAATCGGAACGGACCTCGGACCTGGGCCGTTCCGTGTTTTAGGAAGCCAACAACCGAGTCCTCAGGGGTGAGCTCCCCGAACGCAGCCGATTCAGCACGAGTTCCTTCATTTCGATTGAGCAGATGCTTTCCACTCTTTCTGCAAACTATTGCATAGAATCGGAACGTCTCAAGCTCATCTCCTTTGTTCTCAGCGTTCTTGATGGAATCATAATTGCATTTGAAGATTCAAACTTGGCCTTTTCATCCTCAGGTCAAACCCAGGGTGCGTCCGCAACCCGACCGAAGTTGCATCGCATGGATGCCTGTGTAACAGAAACAGCTGCTTCCATCTCCAGAAGTTCCCGGAATCCCTGAAGTCAACGAAGGCGGCTGGAAGCAAGGGAATAACAATGAGCAAGAGAAAAGTCGCGTCTTATTTATGGGCTGTGTTGCTTCTGGCGGTGATTGCACCTATGCACCTTTGGGCCGATCAAATCACCGTTGAAAGCGACGCCTCGACCCTCGGAGCCCGCTGGGGAGGGGACGAAAGTGTTTTCAGTAGCTACAACGCCAATCTGATCTCGCAACTCCCGTTCACGCCGGTCAATCCCTTCTATGCCGGAGCCGCGCAATCGGTCAGCACTCCGCCTGATGGAGCGATGGCCATATCAATAGCGCCCGATTGCGGAACCGGTTGCCTCAACCAAGGCTTCTTTGAAACCGCATTTACACTGCCTGCGGGCTTTGCAGATGTTTCCTTGTTTGGCGAAGGCGGTGTGGACGAAATGGGGTGGGTCTTCCTGAATGGAAATCTCATCAGCGGCGAACTGGATGGGCGAAACGTGACCTACTTCAGCACTACCAATGCAGGGTTCTTTCAGGCGGGAAGCAATACCCTGGTCATCTCCGAAGATACTGTGGACCGGGGACCCAAGGGCGCGCAGTTCTTTGTGACGATCGACTACACAGATCCTGCTCCCACTCCGGAGCCGGGTACGATGCTGCTTCTCGGCAGCGGCCTGGCGGGGCTGGCTGGCTCAGTGCGACGCAAGAGGGGACAACACAACTAATCTCCGATCTTCCCAACAAAGCTGCGTTTTCAATTCGGCCCAGGGTGCAAGCCCTGGGCCTTATTACGCCCTTTTCAAGGCGGAGAGGGACAGTGAGACGATGCCAGCGGCCGGTATGCGATACTCAAAAAGGCATGTATAAACGGATTGTTCTCAAGCTATCGGGAGAGGTGTTGGCCGGCCCACGCGGCTTTGGCCTGGATGCCGCAAAGGTCGCTGAGATTACCGGGGAGATCGTCGATGTCCACGCGCTGGGCGTCGAGATCGGCGTCGTCGTCGGCGGTGGCAACTTCTTCCGCGGCGTCGCCGAGCAGGCCAAGGAGATGGACCGGGTCAGCGCGGACAACATGGGCATGCTCTCCACGGTCATCAATGCGATCGCCATGCAGGACGCCATCGAGCAGCGCGGCGTCCCCTGCCGCGTCATGAGCGCCGTCTTCATGAACCAGATCGCGGAGCCCTACATCCGCCGCCGTGCCGAGCGGCATCTGGAAAAGGGTCGCGTGGTCATCTTCGCCGCCGGCATCGGCAACCCCTTCTTCTCCACCGACACAGCAGCCAGCCTGCGGGCCATGGAGATCAAGGCCGATGTGCTCTTGAAGGGCACCAAGGTCGAGGGCGTATTCAGCGCCGACCCGGTGCTGGTCAAGGATGCGGTCAAGTACGACGAGATCACCTACATGGAGATCCTGCGTCAGGGCTTGAAGGTGATGGACCTGACCGCCGTGAGCTTATGCAAGGACAACAACCTGCCCATGGTCATCTTCAACATGAACCAGCCGGGGAATATCCGGCGCGTGGTGATGGGTGAGAAGGTCGGATCGCTGGTAACGGCGTAAAAACAGGGTTCAGGGGTCAGGGATCAGGGAACAGAGCCGTGCGCGACTGCTGGGCCTTTCGGCTGGCCTGAGGCATCCTACAGCTAGTGGAAACGAGCAAACCAGCAAAGTTGAACGCATTGACAGGCCTGCGCTGCTTCGCGGCCATCAACATTGTTCTCTTCCACTTCTCCAACCCAAAGTGGTTTGGCTGGCTGGCGCCGGTGGTCGACGCCGGGTACGTCTCGGTAAGCTACTTCATCCTTCTCTCCGGATTCGTTCTCGGCTACAACTACAATGCTCGTGCGCGCGTCGGCGAACTGGATCGCAAGCGTTTCTGGGAGGCGCGCTTCACGCGCATCTATCCTATCTACCTGCTCAGCCTCCTTTTGAGCATTGGCACGTTGCCTAGGGAGTTCGGCAGCCACACGCACGGCATGTTCTGGGCCGGCGTTGCGCTCACTCCGTTGCTTCTCCAGGGATGGATTCCGGCTATAGCGACGTTTATGAACACCCCGGCCTGGACGATGTCGGCCGAGGTCTTTTATTACGCGATCTTTCCTTGGCTGGCCCGCTGGAAGCGCCCCGAGCGCGTGATGCCGCACCTGTGGAAGATGGCCGGTATATGGTTGCTCGGCATGGTTCCCGGAGCCCTCTACATGGCCTTCAATCCCGACGGCATCGCTCACCCGGACCGCTGGAGCTACGGCCCCTGGCTGTGGGCGCTCAAGTACACGCCTTATGCGCATGTTGCCAGCTTCATCTTCGGCGTAATGCTGGCCGAGTTGGACGAGATCGTTCCGCGCCAGGGCCGACTGCGCCTGTGGTTAGGGCTGGGCGGCTTTGCCGGGATCTACGGGCTGCTGACGCTCGGGCCTCTCGTGCCTTATGCCATCATGCACGACGGCCTTCTGATGCCCCTCTTCGCATGCATCGTTCTTGGGCTGGCCGGGCAGAATCCGCTCTCCAGGGCTCTGGGCGTGCGGCCGCTGGTCTTTGTGGGCGAGGCCAGCTACTGCCTTTATCTGCTCCACTTTTCGCTCTGGCATATCCTCCACGACTCGCACGTGCTAGACCTCTTTCGCCTGGGCGGTTACGACCCCTGGATCAGCTACGTGCTGCTCATCGGCCTGGCTCTTGTGGCGCTGCATTGCATCGAGAAGCCCGCCCAGCGCAAGCTCCGCGACTGGCTGCATGTCTGGAGATGAGAGCAGGGAATCTTCCCTATTCCTGCCGAAATTGCGGAATTGCAAAGAGACGAAGGTCGCCGGTGCGATACGTTGTGGGGGTAGCTTCCCCTTAGCACCCCTGCGACTCCGACCCGTCGCTGGGGTGCTCGGCTCAACTCCGCCCCGCCCCTCCGCTTCTACTCCTCGACAAACGCCGCAAAGCTGTGCGGAGCGACCTCAATCTTGAAATCTGTCCTCTCGGCCTCCGGCGCGCGTCTCCGTGCGATGCTCGTCGCTGAGCTTGTTGCCTGATTCGCGTCCGCGGTGGACTTGCTGGCTTCCACCGCCTCTCCAGTAGCCAGATTCCGCAATTTGCTGAACTTTCCCGTTGCAGAGACAGTCACCTTGACCGGTTCATCCCGGAAGGACTCCACCACAAAGGCATGGTTGTCGTAGGCGACGAGGCTGACCCTGCTCGGCGCGTCGATCTGGACCGGAAAATCACGCAGCAGATATTGTCTGATAGCCGTCAGCGTTAGCTGCGGCAGCGCATACAGATCGGTCGGGTTCTCAGGAATCGTCAGCACGTAGAGAATACCCTTCGAATAGTGATCCATAATCAGAAGCGGCGCGCCGCGCCCGCTTGCGGTGCCGCGCACCACCGGCCAGGCGTCGTTGGTTTGGAAGTCGATCTCCGGCACCAGGATCTCAGCAGTCGAACCCAGGCTGGCCCCGCCGCCCGCGCCAACTGCGCCCCAGTACTCCGTGGTCTTGAGCACATTGCCTGAGGCGTGCAGCTCGACGATCTGGTCGAGAGGCTTTGATGGCCTGGCCTCCAGAGCCCGCAGCAGGCCGGAGGTAATAATCACGTTGCCGCCCTTCTCGAGCTGCGTCTTGATCTTGTTGACAATGGCCGGATCGGATTTGGCCGACTCAGTCAGCAAAACCGTCCCCGCATTCGCCGGGAATTCCGGATGAAGATCGATGGGGATGCCGATCATGCCGAGATAGTTGTGGATGAAATCCTCTCCCGAGTCGTCGGGCGCGGTCTGGAATGGTTTGTAGCTGGCAATTCCGATTGGCGTGCCCAGCTTGCCCATCACGGCATTCACCGTCGATAGCGAGTAGCCTGCCACAGTCGCGTAGTTGATTGGCCCTGGCGAAGCCGCACGCCACCTCTCCAGACCGGCCATATTAAAACTGGTATCGAGGCCGGCCCAGGCGGTGCGGTTGCCCATCTCGGCCGGCTTAACAAGATTCGACCATTGAAAGAGCATGATCTCCGGGGCCTTGGCCAGCATGGTGTCCCACAACTGCTCGGCATAGCGGTCAAGATAGCGCGTGTCGAAGGTGTCGACCCACCCGCCGCCGTTGTGCCCCGGAGCGATGTTGTCGAAGTAGCGAACGATCTGGTAGCTCTCATACTGCTGCAGGTGCTGGTCAGTGGTCACCGGGTCGCGGGTTTCTGTGCCGGTGTAGATGCCATCGAAGATCTTCGGCTCCTCGTCGAGATCGTATCCATTGGCCTGGAAGTGCTCATACCAGTTTGGAAACTTGATGATCACTTTCACCTTCGGGTTCACGGCCCGCGCCGGGCCCACGACCAGATCGCGCGAGACCTCGTCCATCAGCTTCAGGCGGAAGGCGGTCCAACTCGCGGCACCCTTGGCGACGATGTCGGAGTCGCGCTTGGTGTTGTTGAAGAAGAAGTCGTCGAGAATGATCTCGTCGAAGTGGCGGGCCGTCAGCTCGGAAACGTTCTTGACATAAGCGCGGGATTTGGGGTCAGTGTACGAAAACGAGGCAAACTGGCCCACTTCGACCGTCTCCGAGCCAGCCGTATCCCCGCCAGCCGCAAAGGCGATGCCACCGGCTACCTTGACGCCATGGGCTGCAAAGAAGCTCTTCACGGTCTCCAGCAGAGCATCGTCGGCCATCACTCCGCTGCGGTAACTCTCGATGTAGACCTTGTCCACTTTGACCTGGCTGCTGATCTGATCCCAGGAGTTCTGGAGCCATGCCGGGTCTTTCATATGCTCCACAACGGCCACTGGAATATAGATTGCGACGCGGAAGTTCTCGTGGGCCATCTTCGAGCCTGGAGCGGAGACCAGAGCCTGGGCCGCAGCTGCGTTCATTCTGAGGCAAGTTAGGGGAAGAAGGAAGAAAAGCAGTAGGCGGGTTCGGACCGACACGTTTGAATCTCCTTGGCGCGAAAGGCGAGTGTGATTCGCCGAAACGGTTGGGCTGCTGTGGCTGGTTTCGTCCAGCGGGATCTAAAAACGCGCTTTGTATCAGGGCCCGACTTCACAGGCTGCGGAAAAAGACCAGATTGGGTGCGAAAGTGGCGGAATGAGTTCCTCCGCGGCTAAAGCCGTAGTCAATGTTAAACGCCTCTACGACAGGGCTGAAGCAATGTCCTTTCAAGACATCGAGTTGTTCGCAGTCTGGCGATGCACTCTACTCATCGTAGTGGAGCAGGCTGAAAACGTCGTACTCGGTGAAGCGGTCGCGGCCCTTGAGGAAGTCGAGTTCGACGGCAAAGGCCAGCCCCGCGATCTCGCCGCCCAACTGCTTGACCAGCTTGATGGTCGCCTCCATCGTGCCGCCGGTGGCCAGCAGATCGTCGACCAGCACAATGCGCTGGCCGGGCTGGATCGCATCCATGTGGATTTCGAGGGTGTCGGAGCCGTACTCCAGGTCGTAGGTCACTCGCGCGACGGGCGCCGGCAGCTTCCGCGGCTTGCGCACCGGCACAAATCCGGCGTTGAGCCGATAGGCCAAGGCCGGCCCGAAGATGAATCCCCGCGCCTCGATGCCCAGCACCAGGTCGATCTTCTGTTCGAGATAGTGGGCCGCAAGTGCATCGATCAGCCGGGCAAAGCCGGTCTTGTCCTTGAGCAAAGTAGTAATGTCGTAAAAGAGAATCCCCGGCTTGGGAAAATCGGGCACCGTGCGCACCAGCGCCTTCAGGGCTTCCACATCGATGGGCTTCATTGTCTCGGGCATGAGTCAATTATAGAAGAACAGAGAACAGAGATCGGAGGAATGATTCGGACGATTCAGGATTGTCAAGTGCTCATCGCACGGTTAAGGTGATTCGTCATTCTCTCAAGTACCAAAAACTGGTCTCTGATCTCTGACCCCTGATCTCTGCCGTCACATCTTGTCAAAGTGCCGGAAGCCTCCCGAGGAGATCAGCGCGATGGTGAAGATCATGAAGTTGTAGCTGGCGTGGACCAATGTACTGGCGGCCAGCGAGCGAGTCTTTAGTCGCACCGCGCAGAGTATCAGGCTGACCGAAACCAGCAGAACAAACGGACCCAGCGAATGGCCTTGCTGTTCAACGTGGAGCAGTGCGAAGGGCAGGCTGGTAACGATGGAGGCGGCCACCATGGCGGGGATAGACCACTGCGGATGGCCATTGGCGTCGAGGGGGCGGACGGCAGCGCCGGTGCACTTTTCGACCGTCCAATCCCACGCGGTTGCAAGCACCGGCAGCAGGAAACCGCGGAAGGCAATTTCTTCAAAGAAGGGTGCGAATGTGATGCCGAAGCCGAACATCAGCCACGCCGCGCCGGGGGTGCGAAACAACTCGTCGATGGGTGCGTTTTTGGGTCCGGGCAGTAACTGATCGTCGATCAGGGCGAGGACGAGGCAGCCCAGGGCAATTCCGATCAACCGCCAACGGAGTTGTAGCGCCGTGGTCCAGCGCCACTGGATGCCGGCGAAGAAGCTCTGATTCCAAAACAATGGAAAGACGATAAAACTCAAGGCCAGAGTCACCAGATAGAGAATTGCTTCGCTACCCAAGGTGTAAGGAACATCGGTCTTGATGCGATCCAGATGCGATATGTCATGAAATTGAACGAACAAGGCGATCAACATCGCCACCGTCATGACCAAAAATCCGAAGAGCAGGAAGGCCACGAAGAGGGCGAGATGGCCCAGATGCGGAATGCGCTTGGGAACAACGGCCTCCGGATGAGTAAAAGACTGAAAGAGAACAGCAGGTTCATCGCTGGCCTGCGCGACTTGCGGCAGCACCGGTTCCGGCGTGGGCAATGGAACCGTCTCCGGCTCGGTGGGCGTCGATTCGAGGTCGGGCGTGGATTCGTCACTCATGGCAAGACCGTCTTCTTTCTGCGCGGGGCGTACTTCTTTTTGGCGGTCGTCTTCTCGGCTGTGTCGTTTCTTCCGTTCTTCCCGTTTGTCTTTGTTTTTAGGGGTGTCGATTCGGGTTCGTGGTCTCCCACCCATTCCGCGGAAAGCTGTGGAATCGATGGGGCGCCCAGCGTCTCCGGCTCTATCTCTTCCAAATGGCCATTCGTCGATGTGTAGTAGCGCTTGAGAAACTCGCCGGTGTAGGAGCCGGGTGTTGCGGCGATCTTTGCCGGGCGGCCTTCGCCCACGATGCGGCCGCCGTCCTCGCCGCCCTCGGGGCCCAGATCGAGAATCCAGTCGGCGTTGCGGATTACGTCAAGATTGTGCTCGATGATGATCACCGAGTTGCCCAGATCGGTGAGTCGGTGGAGCACCTCGAGCAGCTTGCGCACATCGTCGAAGTGCAGTCCGGTGGTGGGCTCGTCCAATAAGTAAAGTGTCCGGCCTGTCTGGCGCTTCGACAGCTCGCGCGCCAGCTTCATGCGCTGCGCCTCGCCGCCCGAGAGCGTGGTCGCGCTTTGGCCTAGATGGACGTAGCCCAGGCCGACATCGACCAGCGTTTGCAGCTTCTGGCGCACCTGCGGGACATCGGCCAGCACGGTGAGCGCGTCCTCGATGGTGAGGTCGAGAATGTCGGCGA
>CAZGHZ010000119.1:0-11045 GCA_964525655.1 uncultured Occallatibacter sp. | reverse complement strand
AACGATTACGAGACTAGGCTGACGGGTGGTGAATTGTCAAATGAAATCGAAGTTGCTTGGATACGTTTGAGGTATTCTTGTGATAGTTAACGTTGAAGTGGCGACCGGCCAAAGGGTTGCGGCTCTTGGCGCCGCTCGCAACCACTTGCAAGGGGAGAATCAGGTCCATGCCCGTCCGCCTGAAAGACATTGCCAACGATCTCGGGCTGTCGGTGGTTACTGTCTCCAAGGTCTTGCGCGATCATCCCGATATCGGCGACGCGACCCGGAAACGGGTGCTCAAGCGGATGAAGGAGATGAACTACCAGCCCAACCTGGCGGCGCGCGCGCTGATTACCGGGCAGACATCGACGATGGGCCTGCTTGTTCCGGATCTGCTGCACCCTTTCTTTGCCAGCATCGCACAGTCGCTTTCGCAGGAGATTCGCGCCAAGGGTTACAGCCTGCTGATCTCCTCTTCGGATGAAGATGCCGAGCTGGAGCAGCGCGAGATCGAGCACCTGCTGGCGCGCCGCGTCGATTGCCTGTTGATCGCCTCGTCGCAGTGGAAGGTGGAGAGCTTTCGGCGCATCGAGTCGCAAAAGACGCCGTATATCCTGCTCGACCGCCAGTTCCTGGGGTTTGCCGCGAATTTTGTGGGCGTTGACGACCGGGCCGTGGGCTTGCTGGCCACGCGCCACCTGGTCGAGCAGGGATGCCGCCGCATCGCGCACATTCGCGGACCCGAGGTGAGCACCGCGTTGGGCCGACTCGAAGGCTATCGCCAGGCGCTACATGAGGCAGGTATGGACGCCATCACCAGTCATCTTGTGTCGCTGGGCAGCTCCGGCGATCATCGCGGCGAACGGGGCGGATATGAAGCGGCGAAGCGCCTGCTGGCCGGTAAAAAGCGCCCCGACGGCATCTTCTGCTTCAACGATCCATCGGCGCTGGGCGCGATGAGGGCGATTCTTGAGGCGGGCTTGCGCGTTCCGGAAGAGATTGCGGTGGTGGGATGCGGCAATCTCTCCTACTCCGATTTCTTGCGTGTCCCGCTCTCCTCGGTCGATCAGGGCAGTGACGCAATCGGCAGAAAGGCAGCAGCCATGGCTCTAAAGGTGGCGCGCGAAAAATCAAGTACTCAGCCAAAATGCGAGTTGATCGAGCCGCATCTGGTGATTCGCGCTTCAAGTCTTCGCAAATCATAAGTCCCTTGAGCCACTTGCAAAATTCTATCGCGAGAACGATTCTTTAGCCTCGTGGGGGCCGTCGATAATAGCCCAGGATGGACCCTGAGCGTAGCGAAGGGGGAACCCTGGGAAAGGCCGCCAGTACAAGCCAAAGCCCCGTAGGGGTGACCGAATGATCTCGCCGGTTTCTTTTCCTGCTCTGGCCGGAAGGTAGTTTTGCAAGAGGCTCCCTTATAGATTCGCCTCCCATTCTTGAGACTTGCAGCCCCTCCGTCTCGTATTTAGATGAGGAGCGTTATACTGTGGACGCCATTCAGGTCCCGAGCCGGAAGATGCTCCTTGAAATAAATTCGGAAGGACGGCAAAACCCAGAATGAAAAGCGCGCTTTCCTGTTCCCTCATGTTCTTGTTCGCCACGGCCACGGCGTTCGCGTCGAACTCGATGCTTCCTGACGGGGCGGAGTTTCCGGTTTGGGAGAAGGCGCTTCACTTCTCGAAGACATATTACGTGGATGGGCAGGCCAAGAACGCCGACGACAAAGGGCCGGGCAGCAAGGAGCGTCCGTTCCGCACGATCAACGCGGCGGCTCAGGTGTTGCAACCGGGCGAACGCGTGATCATTGCCGAGGGTGTTTATCGCGAGTGCATCCGACTGGCGCGGGGCGGAACGAGCCCCGATGCCATGATCAGCTACGAGGCTGCGCCCGGCGCGAAAGTGGTAGTCAAGGGCGCGGCAGTAGTAAAGGACTGGAAGCCCAGCGAGGGCTGGAACTTTGGCATGGACCCGGAGACGCACCAGCCGGTGAAGGCTTGGGAGTTGCATTTGGATTCAGCGCTCTTCCCGGACGGCTACAACCCCTTCGAAGTGGACAACGTGCTCGGCAATCACATGTGGCTCAGATATGCCCAGGACAATATGGGAACCTACTTCCGGCGGCGCGGACTGGTGTTTGTCGACGGCAAGCCACTGGAGCCGGTGGAGACTCCCTTCGAACTTGCCGGGCCGTCGCCGCGGTCGATGAACTACTTCACCGAAGTGCATTGGAAGCCGCTCTTCAAGGAGTTCTCGCCTGAGGCCGGCAAGGTGTGGATCGAAACCAACGGCATGACTCTGCACATTCGCCTGGCCAATGACGATGATCCCGCCAAACACGTCATTGAAATCACCACGCAGGAGCAGATTTTTTCTCCGGCGCAGCGCTACCAGTCGTATATCCGCGTGAAGGGCATCACCTTCCAATATGCGGGCAACGGCTTTCCGGTTCCGCAGCGCGGCATGGTCTCGGTTAACCGCGGCAATCACTTCATCTTTGAAGACAACACCTTCGAGTGGGCCAACAGCGTCGGACTCGACATTGGCAACGAGGACTGGGGCGCGTCGCGACCGCCGCAGCCAGTGGGCTTCGACGTGGTCCGCGGCAACACCTTCCGCTACTGCGGCATCGAGGGGCTGGGCGGAACCGGCGGTCCGCAATCAACGCTTGTCGAAAAGAATCTCTTCGAGTGGATCGGCTGGCAAGACGCGGCCATGATGTCGGAGTCGGGCGGGACCAAGATGCACAATGCGCGCAATCTTCTCTTCCGCAACAACGTGGTACGGCATATCCGGCACGGGAACGGCATCTGGCTTGACATCGGCAACGCCAACGACCGCCTCACCGGCAACATTTTCGCCGATATTCCGGGCGACGTGAATCCTCACGCCATTCACATTGAAGGCAGCGATGCGCTGAACGAGATCGACAACAATATCTTCGATCACCTGACCGGCGGCATCCTCATTCGCGACACCAACAATATAATCGTTGCCTACAATCTATTTCTCGATTGCGCCGAGGTTTGTGTTGACACGGTTTCGGGCATCAACGGGCCCAGGCCGGTCGGCGGCCACACCAACGATGTGCACAATTTGATGGTGCACGATAACGTCTTCTTCAAGATTGGCCGCTCAGCCATTGAGTTCAACAACGCGCGCAACGAGGCCGATGGCAACGTCTATCCGGCGTCGGCATCGCCCTTCGGAGGCACCCCATATCTGCGCGTGAAGTTCCCCGAGCCTGCGGAATGGCACAACCTGGACTCGTGGCGCGAAGAACATGGGTGGGATGTGAACGGGGCCCTGGCTACAATCACGGCGACGATGGATCCAGATAAGCTGGAGTTGACTCTTTCTGTTAAAGGCAACGTGAAGCACCTGCCGGTCTATAAGGGAATCGACACGGATTTCTTTGGCCACCCTACGACCGGCGACAGATTGCCCGGCCCCTTTGCGGATCTCGCGACGGAGCCCGCAACGCGAAGCATCGATCCAAGGTAAACCCTTGGAGGCTTGCGCTAGCCCGCGATCTGTCGACCGTCCATTTGGAGAACGGAAGTTCGTTAGGATTGGCCTTAACCTCTTGATTCTGTTCATGGCAGCCGTCCGCGTTGCCGATATTGCCAGGGCTCAGGCACGGACAGAGTTACGGCATGTCGACGGTTGTTTCTTATCACAGGAATGAGCGTCTGCGCACGCTTCCCCAACACGCCCAGCACTCGGGCATTGAGATACGCTCGTTGCCTGACGTGAGCCGCCTCGGCCGGTTCGCGCCTCAATTCGCCCCGCCTGCCTGGATAGGCCTTCAAATCCTTGACCGCTTTATAAGGTCACCTCTCCGATGCCGGTTTTCCGCCAGCCGGCCGTGATCGGACGATTTGAAGATTTCTTCCTTGATAGCCGATAAGTCTTTTAAGGGGCCAGATCTACAATAGGACTATTCGAGGAGAGGTAGGCTGCGCAACTTGGCGTACGAGACTTCAGTCGCCGATCGAGTTTGCTTCGGTCAACACGATCGGGAGGCGAGCACACGATGGCATAGCGGGATCGAGCAGCTTTGGGTCCGCAATTTGTCAAGGACGGGGTGCGCGCGTTCTCGCCAATGGGCCGCTCTCACTGCGTTTCTGCTTTCCATTTGCCTCATTTCTGTCTGTCAGGCGCAATCGGTACCCCCTTCATCTTCTAAGGGCACGCCTGCCACGATCACCACAGCCCGGCAAGCGCACGATCTAACCGACGAGCAGGCCATGCGTGCGCTCCCCGTCCATTTGCGCGGGGTCATCACCTACTTCGACCCGGACTTTGGCTCTGGGCAGCCGGCTATCTTCATTCACGATGATACCGGCGACATTTTTATTCAGATGATTTGCAAGCAGACATGCAAGGCGGCCGATCCGCTCTTTGTCGGCGCTTTGGTGGACGTATGGGGTGTCAGCGCCCCCGGAGGCTACGGCCCCGTCGTCGGCAGTCCGCAGATCCGCATCCTCGGACGCGCTCCTCTTCCCTCGAACCCGCCACGCGTCAACCTTGCCAACCTCAGAACCGGCGATGAAGACGCCCAGTGGGTCGAGGTGGAGGGATCCGTTCATCGCGTCATCGAATATGCCAACAGCGTAACGTTGCGCTTGGAGTTGGCGGATGGTCCGATCGACGTCACCATGATCAGAACCCCGGGCGCGACGTATTCCAACCTGGTCGATGCCCAAGTCAGGATTCGCGCCAACGCCGCACCTACCACAAATTCCAACGGCCAAATGATCGGCGTCCACCTGCAATCGCCGAATCTCTCCGCTCTGCAAGTAGTCGAACCCGCTCCGAGCGATCCCTTCGCGCATCCTGCCAACCCGATCGACAGGTTATTGCATTGGGGGGTTCTCTCTACTCCCTTCCATCGCATTCACATGCGGGGAAATGTAACGCTGCAATGGCCCGGGTCCTTGCTCTGCATTCGTGACGCGACGCGCGGAATCTGTGCAGAGACAAGTCAGGCTACCCCCGTCGCCGTGGGCGACTTGGTCGATCTAGCGGGATTCGTGGAGACCGAAAATGGCGTCCCCGTCGTCACCAATGCTGTCTTCCGAAGCATCGGTAACCAGCGTCCGTTTGCGCCCAAATCTGTGACCGCCGAGAAGATTCTGGGCGGGGGATTCAACTCCGAGTTGGTGCAAATCGACGGCCAGTTGATCGGATACGATCTGACTTCTTCCGACGCCATTCTTCAGCTCTCTTCCGGCGACACCCTCTTCCCCGCGATTCTGCCCAAGAGCTTCGCTGGATCCGACATTCGCGCCTGGAAGGTCGGGAGCAAGCTGCGCATCACCGGCATCTGTTCGGTCAACATCGATGTCCAGAATAATGTACGCGCCGGTGTCGCCGTGACCAAGTCCTTTCGAGTCCTCATGAGCTCTCCAGCCGACGTAACACTTCTTGAGGGGCCCTCCTGGTGGACTCCGTCTCATGCGTTGATCCTGCTTGGCCTGGCGTTAACTGGCACGCTTCTTGTCCTGATCTGGGTCGTCATCCTCAGAAGGAGGATCGAGTTGCAGGCCGACCAGCTCCGCGAGAGCGAACAGAGGTTCCGCCATCTCGCGGAACACGATACCCTGACCGGCCTTGCCTCCCGACTGGTTCTCGAAGACCGGATGAAAGATGCCATGGAAAGCGCCCGCCGCCATCGGAATGGGCTAGCGCTGCTGATGGTGGACCTGGATGAGTTCAAGGAGATTAACGATACATACGGCCATCAGGCCGGCGACGAAGTGCTCCGCGTGACCGCAGAAAGACTGCTGGAAGCCGTGAGAGCCAGCGACACCGTCGTCCGGCTGGGCGGGGACGAATTTGTCGTTCTGCTGCCGGAGATTCGCGATCCGAACGCCGTGGAGCTGGTGGCTTCCACTCTGGTCTCCTCGCTCTCGCAGCCGGTCCGGTTTGCCGGTAACGAGTTGCCGGTCTCGGTTAGCGTTGGAATCGGGACAGCCTTCCCCGGAGAGATGGATGCCAAAGTTCTACTCCGGCATGCCGATGCCGCGCTCTATCGCGCCAAGGACCGCGGCCGCCACTGCTTCCAGGTCTTCACTGCGGGGCTGAACGAAAGCCTGCGGGAAAAGGAGCGGGAACGAAATGATGCGGAGGGCGTCATACCGAAAGCCTGATGGGCAAGTGATTGAAGATATAGTCGTTGGCGCCGTTTGTCTCTGACGGTACGCTTCCTTTCTGCGGAATCGGTTTGCCTGTCGCGATTCGAATGAGCTACCGGCAGCCGGTCTCGAAGCAGAGGTTCTTGCTGAAGAACGGTAGCACGTGATTCTGGAATCGGTCAGCCACAGCGCTGGTATGGGTGCCGGGATAAATCTCAAAGCTGTTCACGATTCCATATTTGTCAAAGATGTCGTGCAGCTTGCCGGCATCCACCTTCAAGCCATCCTGATCGCCCACATCCATTGCGATAGCGCGATATCTCTTGAGATTACCGATGTACTGATCCACGAAGGCTAGTGGCGCATTGGCCGCAAACTTCGCCTGGATCTCCGGCACCGGGTCGCCGTCCTTGGTCGGCAGGTCGAGATAGAGCGGCGGGTTCTTCGGATCGGGCGCCCAGGCCGCTGCCGTGGCAAGTTGCGCGATGCTGAAGCCCTGCATGACAGCTGCGGCATCGGATGGCGATTTCAATCCGGCGATCTTCTTCTCATTGGCAATCGCCATTTCTTTCATCTTGTCTGCCGGTCCAGGGCCGCCGCCACCCATCGGCGACATGCAGCAGGGGCTCATGATGTAGAGCGCGCCGAAGACATCTGGATGCTTCATGCCGATGCGGGATGCGCCGTAGCCTCCCATAGAATGGCCGACCAGGCCGCGGCTCGTGCGCTCAGGGATTGTGCGGTAATGCGCATCAACATACGCCACAACATCGCGGGCGACGTAGTTCTCAAAGTCGCCGGTAGTCGCTGAACTGGAATACATCGAACCGTTGTAGATGGTCTTCGAATCCGGCAGGACGACAATCATCTCCTTTGCGCCCAGGGCGAATGCGCCCTCGACGGTCTGCGGCACGTGGATCTCATGCGACCACTGCTCGGCGCCAATGAAGAAACCGTGCAATGCATAGACGACCGGATAGCGGCGATCCTTGTCCTTCTCGTAGCTCGGCGGCAGAAAAACGAACGCGTCACGATCAACCGCATCGCCTTCCAGATTGCCCTCCAGAGCCGCACCGTGAATCTTGATGTGCTCCACCGTAACCGGCTTTGCGCCTTCAACGACCGGCGGCACCAACGTTTGCACCTGCGCTGAAAGCATTGAACAGGGAGCGATAACCAACGCCATAGCCCAAATCAATTTCGTAGTTTTCATCACTATCCTCACTTCAAGAACCGGTTGCTAGTGCAATAGGTAGCGAGCCGGCAATGCCGGCCTCGGTTTAATTGCCGCCGTCTTTGAAAAGCCTGGGAGCGAAGTCGTTCAAATCACGTCTCCAGGTGAGCCATTCGTGAGCGGTGTCCGGTGAAGAGAAATAGACATATTTGATGCCCGCCTGGTCCAGCATCGTGCGGAAGGCGCCGATAGATTTATGAAAGAAATCCGGCTCCTCGGTCCCCATGCCGAGCCAGAGCAGCTTGACCTTCCCGTTGAAGGCTGCTGCATCTTTGAAGGTACCGTTGAAGGCCGTTGCGGGGTCGAGCGCATCGCCGCTCAAGCCGTTCATCGTGCCGCTGAATCCGGCCATGTATGCAAACGTGTCCAGGTGATCTGTCGCGAGATGCAGCGCCTGATTGGCTCCCATCGAGAGGCCGGCCATCGCTCGGTGATCGCGGTCCGGAATCGTGCGGAAGGTCGAGTCGATCATGGGGATGACCTCTTTGGTCATTACGTCTTCGAACGTGCCGAAGCCCGCGCCAGGGCCTGGACTGGGCGGACCGAAGGGCCCTGCCGGGACCGATGCATAACCGTTGTCCATCACGATGATCATGGGCACGGCCTTCTTCTCCGCAATCAGATTATCCAGAATCAGGTTTGCATGGCCCTGGAAGACCCATCCGGTCTCGTCCTCGCCCGAGCCGTGTTGGAGATAGAGCACCGGATAACGCGCGCTCAGATTGCTATCGTAGTCCGGCGGCGTGTAGACAAAGCAGCGCCGCCATTGGCCGGTGATCTTTGAGTGATAACTGCGGATGCGGACATCGCCATGCGGCACGTCCTTTGCCAGGTAATAGCTCACGCCATCTTCCGGTATGTCGATGCCGCTTGCGTCCATGCCCATGCCAAAGTAGTTATGGCTGCCCGGATCGTTCATGCGCACACCATCGGCGTCGAGCGCGTAGTAGTGGAAGCCCTCGACCAGCGGTGGCGTGGTCACGCTCCACAGGCCGTCGCTGCCGCTCGTCATGGGAAATTTCTTCCCGGTAATATCCACATCGACTGACTGAGCCGTGGGGGCCTTGAATTGGAAAGCCACGCTGTGGTCGGGTAGAACCCGTGGATAGGTTGCGCCCATTACGTTGGTCGTCGCGGGCTTGGCATCCTCAACTGCCGAGGCGCTAACTCCCTCTGGCGAGCGTCGCCAGGCGAAGTAAGCGTCGAGTGCCTTCAGTCCCTCTTCATTGGGAAGAGGCCCAGTGTGCGGCGTACCGGCAAAGACCATCAGCTCATGATGTGCGTCGTCGAAGGCCGGCCAACTGGGCATACCCTTGCCATTCGGATTGCCATACTTCGCAAAGTTGGTCCAATAGGTCGCCATCGCGTCTGAGATCGTAAGGTCGGTTGCGCTCGGCTTTCCCGATGGTCCGCCCGTCACGTGCTCAAAAACATACTCAACTTCCATGCCGTGGGGCGAGCCATGCCCGGCCTGCGGTGAATCAGCCGGAAAATCCGGATGCTGATCGAAGTAGTAATAAAAAACCTTGGAACTGCCTCGTTCCGATTGCAGCCGCGCCCAGGTCCACGTTCCCCACCCGAAGGCTGCATCGCGGCTCAAATCGCGGGCGGTCTTGGGCACAGAGTTCTCTCCGGCTGGATAGGCCTTGAGCAGGCTATCGGCAAAGCTGCCGTAGCGCTTGCGCACGCCGTCCATATAAGCCTTCGGCGAGCTGTCATGCGAGAAGCTCGCGCCTTCATCCGAGTTGTATCCAATGAGGACGGGAATGTCGTTGAACTTTTTGGCGTCGTAGAGCGAATACTGATCGCCCGGAACCACCCAGCCGTCGACATTCGGCCACGCCATTCCGTGCTGGGCTGCCAGCAGCTTCTCTGCAGGCAGTTTGCGAAGCTTGGCAATCGATTCGGCTCCCGCGTTGATGGCGAAGACGAGTCCGTCCTTCTCCGCGATGGCCAGAGGCCGCATATTCTCGCCCGGTGCGCCCGCAGCGCGAGGAGGACCGAAAGATCCCCCGCTCTCCGAGATTGCTCCCTGGATCAGTCCTTTCGCCAGCGGCGAAGCACACAGTTGACTTACTGCAATACCTCCGGCCGACTCGCCAAAGATCGTGACCTTGTTCGGGTCTCCGCCAAAGGCAGCGATATTCTTCTTGATCCACTGCAAGGCGGCAATCATGTCGAGCAGACCATAATTCCCGGAGACATGCTGCGGTGATTCGGCGCTCAACTCCGGATGTGCCAGAAATCCAAGCGGTCCCAGACGGTACCCGATGCTGACCAGCACCACGCCCTTCTGGGCCAGCTTCTCCCCGCTGTACATCGGAACCGCAGTCCCTCCCACGCTGAATCCCCCGCCATAGATCCACACTAGTACAGGAATCTTCGCCGAAGCTGACTTTGCCGGGCTCCAAACGTTCAGATAGAGGCAGTCCTCGCTCGTCGTTATCCCAGGAATGCCCTGCACGCATTGCGGCGCAAACTTGTCGGCGGGGCGCACGCCCTCCCACCTGGCCGCGGGCTGCGGCGCGCGCCAGCGCAGATCGCCTACAGGTGGAGCAGCGAAGGGAACACCGCGGTAGACGGTGAGTCCAGCTTCTTTTGTACCTTGCAATACGCCCTGCTCGACTTTTGCCGTAGATCCAGCGGCCCAACTCATCAGCGGCGCAGCCGCGATTGCGATTGCCAGCAAAACCGTTCTCATCGTCGATTTCCTCTCATCTTCCTTACCTGGAAGAGCTTCAGCATGAACTCGCAGGAGGCATCCGCCATCCGCAACCATTCGTACTGAAGTCAAGCAAGCTACTCAAAAGCTACTCAACCGGGTACGAACAGATGCTGACGCTGAACGGAGGCGCGTCGATCGTGTCGGGAGCGGCTCCGAGCGGGTGCTCGTCAACAGTCACCTCCGGCGTCTTTCCCACCGCGACCACGGCATCTACCTTGGAGGGCGCCATCTGCCAGAGAGTTCCCTTGTCAGCCAGTTTCACGCCATTGATCTTCAGCTTCATGCTCTGCTTTGCGTCCGATGGATTCAGCACCGCGAAGGTGAGCGTCTTGCGATCCTCGCTCAGCGCTGAACTCACGTCCAGCGGATAAGTGTCGCTTCCGGGATTGACGGCAGGCTGGTCGCCGCCGGCAGGAAAGACCGGCTTGGGCTGAGGCGAGTCGCCTGTAACTTCGACAGGGATTGTGCCAAAGTGATCGCGGTACATCTTGAAGAGCATTCCAGTGGGGTTGAGTACGGCTTCGGTGCGGTTGGAACTCATCATCGCGGTTGCAAAGGTAAATGCGCCCATCTGGAAGATATCCGAATGGCGGAACATCTCATGGAAGGCCCAGGCGTAGGCGGGCACGGTCTTGTAAGAGTTTGGTCCGCCGCCAAAGTAAGCCCACTCATCGATCGCAATGGGAACCGGCTTGGCGCGAAGCGCCGGAATCCGCTTGAGGTATTCCTGGTAGTGCTCATACTTTGCGCGGACCTGCACGGCCGGGGCGCGCTGCCACTCGATGAACGAGAGCGGAGGATCGATGGGCACCTTCTTCTGCTGCTTCATGTCGGTATGCTGGATGCCGGATGCGTAGTAGTGTTCGCTGACCATGTCGATATTGTCGAGGCAGTTGAGCAGCATCTGGCCGGTCCAGTCGGCTGGGGAAAGATAGTCGGGAACATATTGGCCGTTGATGCGCCT
>CAZGHZ010000118.1:0-11048 GCA_964525655.1 uncultured Occallatibacter sp. | reverse complement strand
GCGGACAGGAGCGCTTCAACATCTACTGCACGCCCTGCCACTCGCGCGTGGGCAACGGGCTGGGCGAGATTGTGCAGCGCGGCTACAAGCCTGCCGCCAATCTGCACGATCAGGTGCGGCTCTCGCAGCCCATCTCACACTACTACTACGTGATGACGCATGGCTACGGTGCAATGCCGGACTACTCTGCGCAACTCGCGCCGGTCGATCGCTGGGCTGTAGCAGCCTATATTCGCGCCCTGCAACTGAGCCAGGCGGCCAAGGTCGAAGACGTTCCATCAGGAGTGCAGATTCGCAGCCTGAAGGATATTGCCACCGGAAGCGGGCACCCGGAGTTTGCCCAGCCGTGGACGCTGCCAACGACCGCCGTTCAGGCGGCTCCACAAGACCTAAAGCAGGGAACACCGGCAATGGCTCCAGCCAATCCGGCAGACCCTGCGATCAAGATCCCATTAGCCAAGCCGGCCCCAGCGGCTGCCAAGTAAGGACTGAAGGAATGGCTCACGAGACATACGCCAAGACGCTTCCTGCCGAGCTCGGCGCACCGGCCTTTGTGGATCGATGGAGAACGCGCGCGCTGGCGATTGGAGTGGGCTTTTCAGTGATCGCCGCTGGCCTGGCCTTCGCCGATGGCTCGATCGATCACGTGCTGCGGGCGTGGCTCTTGGGCCTGATGATGACCTTTGGCTTTTCAGTGGGTGGACTGGCGCTGCTAATGGTGCAGTACTGTTCGGGCGGCAAATGGGGACTTTTGCTGCGCCGGCCTCTTGAGGCCATGAGCCGCACGCTGCCGCTGGTCTTTGTCTACTGGGTTGTGATTGCGCTCTTTCAAAAGAAGCTCTACCTGTGGGCGCAGATTGACGACGCCGGTGCTGCGTTGAAGGCCGGCCTCATCAACGAGGTTCAGGCGCACGCCATCGAATTCAAGCGGCCGATGCTCAATCCTGAGGCCTTTTGGATCGCCGGTCTGATTTGCTTTGCCATCTGGGGCCTTTATACTTGGCGGCTCAATGTTCTTGGACTCGAACGGGATACGGCTTCCCCCGCGACCACGCCCGAGTGGATCAAGCGGCTTGAAAACCTGAGCGGCCCCGGCATCGTGATCTATGCGCTCACGATGACAGCTGCCGTGATCTATTGGGTGATGTCGCTTGATCCCACGTGGTACTCATCGGTCTACGGCCTGCTCTTTCTCGTCGGGCAGGCATACGGCGTGCTGGCGCTCTCGATCATCGTCGTGATCTCGCTCTCGAAGGCCGAGCCATTCAAGACGATCCTGCGCCAGACCGAGCAGCACGATCTGGGCAAGTTCACCTTTGCATTTGTGATGCTGAACATCTATCTGGCCTTCTCGCAGTTTCTGATCATCTGGTCGGGAAATCTGCCAGAGGAGATTCCCTGGTATCTCGATCGCATTCGCGGCAACTGGGGCATCATCATCACACTGGACTTTCTCTTTCACTGGCTGATTCCGTTTACGCTGCTGCTCTCGCGCGACCTGAAGCGCAATAAGAAGCGATTGGTCCGCGTCTGCCAGTGGATGGTCTTCGCGCGCGCCTTTGACCTTTTCTGGCTGATCGAGCCGAACTTCAAGGACGCGGCGCGCAATCTGCATTTCAGTTGGGGAATCCTTGAATATGTGACCGTGCCGGTGGCGATGGTGGCCTTCTGGGTGGCCTACCTGTGCACACAGTTGAAGACGCGGCCGCTGGTGCAGACCAACGATCCGCACCTTGCGGAGATACTGGAGCCTGAACATGCCCACGCATGATCCACACGATCCGGAGGATCGCAAGCCAGAAGAGATCGACGCATCGAAGGGCTTCGAGTCCTCCGATGTGCGCGTCTCGGGCGTCGCGGTTTTTTTGCTCTCACTCTGCTTCTTTGCCGGGGTAACGGCGCTGTTAGCCTACGGCATCGGCAAGGCGATCAATGCGCACATGGCGAGAGAAGATGGGCCGCGGAGCAAGTGGTCGCAGACTGTTGATGTAAGACCGCTGGGCGATATGCCCAACAACCCCGAGATGCAGAACAAGCTGGCCGAGATGACACAGAACTTTCCCACGCCGCGCGTGCAGACCGACGACGGCAACCAGGATGTGGCCGACCTGCACGCTCGTGAAGATCTGCTGTTGAACAACTACAGTTGGGCCGACCAAGGACAAGGCAAGGTAAGGATTCCGATCGAACGCGCCATGGAACTGATTGCTCTGCGCGGATTGCCGGTGGCTCCCGCGGTAGAGCAGGCGCAGTTGATGACCGGAGACGAGAGGCCCACGATTGCCGTGCCGTTGACCAGCGGGTTCGCGCGGACCGGGTATGAGTTGGATCAGGCCGCGGCACAGGCGGTCGAGGCCAAGCGAATGGGGCAGCAGAAGTAGCGAGCCGCGGTTTTGGGTTCATGGATTCCTGGGTCCCAAAAGCTGGACCTGGGGCACCCAGAAGTTGAGAGCGCGGAAGAGTATACGGGTTGAGCTTCGTAGCTTCCCACCCTTGCACAAAAAGAAGTCGCAAGGATGGGGCACCCAGTATCCTCGCTGAAACAGTGAGAAAGAAGGATTCATGCTGAGCACTGGCACGTCCCGGAGAACTTGGCGCGGCGCAGTTGCAGTTGTGGTGTCTCTGCTCGCGGCTTGCGTGGCGCTCGCTGCGCAGGTCTCGCGCTACGACGAGAAGCAGTTGGCGCCGGTCAGCGACAAGCCGCCGGCAATCCTCAACGGCGTGGGCATTGCGCAACATCTCGACCAGCCTTTGCCCCTCGGGCTCACCTTCACCGACGACGCAGGCAAGCAGGTGCAGTTGGCCAGCTACTTCGGAAAGAAGCCCGCGATTCTCGCTCTGGTTTATTACCAGTGTCCGATGCTTTGTTCGGAGGAGCTGAACGGTTTGACGGGCGCGTTGCAGATGGTGAAGCTGGTTCCCGGCAAGGACTTCAATGTGATTGTGGTGAGCATCGATCCCAGCGAAGGATCGGGTCTGGCCGCGACCAAGAAGCGGGGTTATCTCAAACGCTACGGCCATCCAGAGACGGCTGCCGGCTGGCACTTCATGACGGGCACGCAGGAGAACATCGACGCACTGACCAAGGCAGTGGGCTTCGGTTATGTGAAGATTCCAGGGCCGGAAGGCAAGCTGACGCAGTTTGCCCATGCAAGTTCGATTCAGATTGTGACGCCGGAGGGCAAGCTGGCGCAGTACTACATGGGCGTCGAATACTCACCGAAAGACCTGCGGCTGGGGCTGGTCGAGGCCTCGGCCAATCGCATTGGCTCTCCGGTGGACAACATTCTCACGTACTGCTACCACTACGATCCGACGGTCAACAAGCACACGCTGATCATCGCGCGCGTCGTTCAGTTGGGCGGGCTCGTGACGGTGTTTTCGCTGGGGGGATTCATGCTTGCGATGTTTCGCAAGGATGCCCGCAACGACGGCCAGACAGGGACAGGCACGAAGGTGAACGGATAACGGAATGAACCATATCAGTCCAGTAATCTGGCAGTTTCTCGTCAAGTGGCTGACGAACTTCTCGCTGTTTCCGCCGGAGGCGTCGAAGATTGCGCCGCAGATGGACGCTCTCTACTTTTTCATGGTGCTGGTCAGTCTGATCGGGCTGACTGTGGTGGTTCTACTGATCACCAGCTTCTCGATTCTCTACGGCAAGGGACGCCATCCTGTTGCAGTGCAGGTCGAAGGTTCGACGCTGCTCGAGGCAACCTGGACGATCATTCCGCTGGGGCTCTTCCTGGTGATGTTTGTATGGGGCGCGCTGATTTACTTCCGCGTCTACACTCCGCCGGCCAATGCGATGAATATCTACGTGGTCGGCAAACAATGGATGTGGAAGGCCGAGCACCCCGGCGGCCAGCATGAAATCAACGCGCTGCACATACCGACGGGTAGGCCGATTCAACTGACGCTGATCTCGCAGGATGTCTTTCACAGCTTTTCGATTCCGGCATTTCGCGTGAAGAGAGAGGCGATTCCTGGCCGCTATACGACGGTGTGGTTCGAGGCGACAACGCCGGGGACGTATCACTTGTTTTGCACGCAATATTGCGGCACGAACCATTCGCAGATGATCGGCGACATCGTTGTTCTGACGCCGGAGGACTACAGGAAGTGGCTGGCTAGTTCTACGAGCGGCGCTTCGCTGGCGCAGAACGGCGAGCGATTGTTTGCAAGCTTGAGTTGCGCGGCCTGTCACAATTCGCGGCCCGATGCGCGCGGACCTTCGCTGGCCAACGTCTACGGCGCAAAGCTGGCGCTCTCTGCCGGTGGGACGGTGACGGCTGACGACGCATACCTGCGCGAAGCAATTCTGAATCCATCGCAGCATGTAACGCAGGGTTACGCGCCCATCATGCCTACCTATCAAGGCCAAATCAGCGAAGAGGGAGTGATCGCACTGGTTGAATACATTAAGAACCTCGACTCCAGCTATCGCATCCAGCAGACTCTGAATACAACCGACCTCTTGCCGGAGAGCGAAGGCAAGGCGCCGGTTGCAGCAGTGCCAGTCTCGAAAGGAACGGTGAAGCCATGAATAGCCCCACCATTGTCAGTCTTCCCGACCAATCGACGGCCAGAATTCCCAGGGACAATTTCTGGACAAGAGAGAATGGTCTGCTGAGTTGGCTGCTCACCGGCGACCACAAGCGGATCGCGATTCTCTACCTGATCTCGCTGAGTTTCTTTTTCTTCATCGGCGGCGCATTGGCGGGGCTTATCCGTCTTGAGCTCTTGACGCCGCAAGCCGATCTGATGGCCACCGACACCTACAACAAGGTCTTTACCATGCACGGCGTCATCATGATCTTTTTCTTCCTGGTGCCGTCGGTGCCGGCGACGCTGGGCAATTTCCTGATCCCGATGATGATCGGAGCCAAGGATCTTGCGCTGCCCAAGATCAACCTGCTCAGTTGGTATCTCTACATGGCGGGGGGCATCCTGGCCATCTACACCATGGCCACCGGTGGCGTGGACACAGGCTGGACCTTTACGACGCCGCTTTCGACACACTACGTCAACACCAACGTGCTGACCACAGGCCTGGCGGCGTTTATCGCGGGATTCAGTTCGATCTTCACCGGACTTAACTTCATCGTCACGATTCACAAGATGCGCGCGCCTGGGATGACCTGGTTCCGGCTGCCGCTCTTTGTGTGGGCACACTATGCAGCGAGCATTCTCATGGTGCTGGCGACGCCAGTGGTGGCGATCGCCATCGTGCTCGTTGCTCTGGAGCGCACGATCGGCATTGGCGTCTTCGATCCAACGAAGGGCGGCGACCCGCTTTTATTCCAGCATCTCTTCTGGTTCTACTCGCACCCTGCCGTCTACATCATGATCTTGCCCGGAATGGGCGTCATCTCCGAGGTCATCTCCAACTTCAGCCGCAAGCGCGTCTTCGGCTATACGGCAGTGGCCTTCTCGTCGGTGGCCATCGCGGTCTTCGGCTTCTTCGTCTGGGCCCATCACATGTTCATCATGGGCATCTCGAACTACGCGGTTCTGGTCTTCTCGCTACTCACTATGCTGGTCGCGGTGCCGTCGGCTATCAAGGTCTTCAACTGGACGTTCACGCTTTACAAGGGGTCGATCACTTTCGAGACGCCAATGCTCTACGCCTTCGGCTTCCTTGGCCTTTTCACCATCGGAGGACTGACCGGCGTCTTTCTCGGCGTCTCCGGAACGGACATTCACTTGACCGAGACCTACTTCATTGTGGCGCATTTTCATTTTGTTATGGTCGGCGGCATGTTGATGGCATTTCTCGCAGGGCTTCACTTCTGGTGGCCGAAGATGACCGGCCGCATGTATCCGGAGAAGTTCTCGCAGATGGCCGCGGTGGTTACCTTTATAGGATTCAACCTGACCTTCTTTCCGCAGTTCATCCTGGGCACGCTCGGCATGCCGAGGCGCTACGCCTCCTATCCTCCTGAGTTCCAGGTTCTGAATGTCTTTTCGACTGCGGGCGCAACGATCCTTGGCGTCGGCTACCTGATGCCGGTGCTCTACCTGCTCTGGTCGTTGAAATACGGAAAAATCGCGGGCAATAACCCGTGGCAGGCGACAGGGCTCGAATGGCAGACGCAGTCGCCGCCGCTGACAGAGAACTTTGCCGTAATGCCAGTGATGGACCACGAGGCCTACGACTACGAGTGGCTGGCAGACCAGCAGCAGAAGCAGGCCGGGAAGGCAGCGGAGGTGACCAGTGCCAGATAGCCCCCTGATCGCCCATAATGAGGAAGAGCTCAGTTACAACACTGACAATAATGACAATTCCCACGATCAGCACCCGCCCTACCTGCGCCATCACTTCAGCTCGCCTGGGCAGCAGGCCGACGCCACGAACTTCGCAATGTGGATCTTCCTGCTGACTGAGGTGATGTTCTTCGGCGGCCTCTTTGCCGCGTATCTGATCTATCGCAATTGGTACTACCCCGCATTTGTGGCCGGTTCGCACCAGTTAAACGTGATCTGGGGGACGACGAACACATTTGTCCTGATCCTCTCCAGCTTCACGATGGCGATGGGCGTATGGTGCGCGGAGACGGGCCGGCGGAAGGGCCTTGTTCTCTGCCTTTCGCTGACTTTCATCCTTGGGCTGGGCTTCCTCGGCATCAAGACGATCGAGTACTCAGAGAAGATCGAGAAGCATCACGTTCCCGGCTTCCACTACAGCCTGCAGTCGTTTGTCGATCCGGCGTCCGACCCCGAGATCTTCAAGGAGTATCACGACAAGCCGCTGATGGCCGACATGGCGCGCCATACAGAACTTTATTTCTCGCTTTACTTCATCATGACCGGCATGCACGCGCTGCACATGATCATCGGCATTGGGATTCTGGGATTCATGATCGTACGCGCGCGGGCCGGGGCTTATACCTCGGGGCATGTGACGATGGTCGAGAACTTCGGCCTCTACTGGCACTTCGTCGACATCATCTGGATCTACCTCTTCGCCCTGCTCTACCTGATCAGCAGGCACCAATGAGTGCAGGGAATAGGGATTGGGGATTAGGGAACAGCGGGCAACCGCCAGAGGATTAGCGGAATGAGGGAACCTATCGAACACGCGCAGAACGGGGCGCATCACATCGTCGGCCCTGCAGTCTACGTGGCCATTCTCTTCGCGCTCCTGGTGGGCACCGCGCTCACGGTTTGGGCGTCGTTCCTCGAACTGGGCCCATGGAATCCCATCATCGCGCTGGCCATCGCCACCACCAAGGCCACGCTGGTGGTGCTGTATTTCATGCACGTGAAGTACTCGACCAAGCTCACGAAGCTGACCGTCTTCAGCGGCATCTTCATGTTTCTGGTGCTGATCTCGATGACGCTGGCCGACTACATCACACGGGCATGGGGCAGCTGGTAGTGCGCCGTTTCTAAACAGAAATGCGAGCTGGCCTTACTCGATAGCTGAAGCGGAAATCTCGTGCAGCCAGCCGGGGGCTTTTAGTAGCTCTCTTGGGCGGGAGCCATCGGCTGCACCTACGAGGCCATCGCGCTCCATCAGGTCGATGAGATGCGCGGCGCGGCCGTAGCCGATTCTCAGCCGCCGCTGGAGCAGCGAGGTCGAGGCCTTGCCGAATTCAAAGACCAATGTTACCGCGTCGTTGAAGAGCGGGTCATTTTCGTCGGGGTCAGGATTGGAGCCATCGGTCTGGGCGCGCTCGTCCTTGGGCGATTCGAGGAAGCCCTCGACGTACTCGGCCTGACCCTGCTCCTTCCAGAATTCGACAACAGCAGCGGTCTCTTTTTCGCTGACATACGGAGCGTGCAGGCGCATCAGGCGGCTGGTTCCGGGCGGCAGGAAGAGCATGTCGCCGCGGCCAAGCAGAGCCTCTGCCCCGTTGGTATCGAGGATGGTGCGCGAGTCCACTTTTGTGGCCAGGCGGAAGCTGATGCGCGTCGGGATGTTGGCTTTGATGAGGCCGGTGATCACGTCCACGCTGGGCCGCTGCGTGGCGAGGATGAGATGAATGCCGACGGCGCGGGCCATCTGCGCCAGCCGGGTGATCGACTCTTCAACATTCGCGCGGTCGAGCATCATCAGATCGGCCAGCTCGTCGATAATGATCACGATGCAAGGCAGCGGCTGCTCGTCCGGGTTGTCGTCAAAGAGCGAAGGCATCACTCCCTCGAAGAGCTTGTTGTACTGGTCGATGTTGCGCACGCTGCGCGAGGCCAGCAGCTTGAGGCGCCGCTCCATCTCGCGGACGGCGTTGCGCAACGCGTTGGCCGCAAGCTTGGGCTCGGTGATAATCGGCGTGAAGAGATGGGGCACGCCTTCATACATGCCCAGTTCGACGCGCTTGGGATCGACGAGAATGAGCCGCACCTGTGAGGGCGTGGTGCGATAAAGCAGGCTCATGATCATCGCGTTGATGGCCACCGATTTTCCTGAGCCTGTGGAGCCGGCGATGAGCACATGAGGCATTCCCGCCAGATCGGCGGTGATGAAGCGGCCATTAATGTCTTTGCCCATGGCGATGGTCAGCCGCGACTTGGCTTTGTTGAAGACCTCCGACTCGAGGCAGCCGCGCAGGTTGATCGTCTCGCGGCGGTGGTTGGGCACTTGAATGCCAACGGTGTTTTTGCCGGGCATGCGCTCGATCAAAATACTCTCAGCCCGCATGGCGAGGCAGAGGTCGTCGGCCAAGCCGGTGACGCGCGAATATTTGACGCCCGCCTCGGGCTTGAACTCGTAGGTTGTGACCATCGGCCCAGGATTGATCTGAACCACATCGCCGCGAACGTCGAACTCGCCGCATTTTTCCTTCAGAACGCGGGCTTCATCGCGCAGTTCGTCTTCGCGCACGGCCTGCGGCCCATCGCCCTCGTGGAGCAGCGTGCTGGGCGGTAGTTTGAAGCCGCTTATGTGCTTGGGGGCCACGACCACCGTGCGGATCTCGGAATCGGCCCGCAGGTGGATTTGAATCTCTTCACTCTGCGGCGTGGCTGGAGCCGATGGGGCAGTTGGCACAAGCAAGGGCTGAGCAGCGGCCGGCTCAAACCGGGTGGTGCCGAAGCGCGACTCCAGAGGTTCAAGCCGCGGAGGCTGGGGCCGTTCGAGCGCAGGCGGCGCAGCTACAGCGGTCTTTGTGACGGGAATCTGCTCGACTGGCGCGGGCGGCACTTCGCCGGCGGCACGCTCCCAGATGCTCGTTCCAGTAGCCATAACTGTTTTCTGGCCTGCCGCCGACGGAATCGTGCGTCGGAAAGCCGGAATGTCCTGCGGGTCGGTCTGCGGTGTGCGCTTGTGGCGAAAGAGGCGGGCGAAGAAACCGAGTTTTGCCCCGTCCGAAGCTTCCAATGATTCTGCTTCCGGCGTGGGATCAGGGATGAGCCGCGGAGGGACGGGCTGCGGGCCCGTCTCCTTCAGGCTCTCTTGCATCCGCAAAGCCTCGCGCTCGGCGAGCCGCGCTTCCTTGCGTTCCCGGCGCTCTTCACGCCAGTTGCGCCAGCGGTCGCGCAGGTTGAGCGCCTGTAGCCAGCGGTCCCCGACTCCCTCCTTGATGGCCCAGAAGCTGATGGATGATGCAAACCAGAGTCCGGCAGCGGCCAGCACTCCAGCCACCAGCCATGCACCCTGGATGTTCAGATAGGTGACGAGTTGCCCAGCAATGAGCTTGCCAACCAGGCCCTCCACCGGCACAGCGTGCATCCAGCGCCAGTTCCAGGGCAACAACCCAAAGCAGGCGGGGAAGAAAGCCAGCGCCAGCACCGTGCCCATCCAGCGCAGCCACGCCGCGCCGCCGGGGCGCGAACGCATCCAGGTCCAGCCAAGGCCGCCGAGCCACAAAGGCAGGAAGAAGGCTGTGATGCCGAGAGTTTGCAGCAGCAGGTCGCCGAGCCACGCGCCAAAAAGGCCAACCCAGTTGCCTACGGCATGAACTCCGGCCGCACCCGACGCTGTGTTCCACGAGGGGTCGGTCGGATGATAGGTGGCAAGCGCAAGGAAGCCGAGCAATGCAGCCAAGACAAGCATCAGGCCCAGAAGTATATTGAATGGCCGGCTGCGCGTCGGCGCGAGAACGATGCGAATAGGTTTCATAGCGTGGGCGCTCCGCCTCCGTGGCCGCTCCGGACCCTGCCGCGAGCGAACTGAAGAGCGGACGAAGACTCCCAGAGCAGCCTCTATTATCTCTTCATGGAAGGCGAAGTTTGGGCAAAAAATGGCTAGAGGAACCAGCGGCATCATCGGCGACACGGCGATCCGTAGAACCCCAGACCGTCACCAACGAAAAGACCGCCCATACGCTGACAATCGCTGAGACCATCTGGACGGAGAACTGTTATGAGTACGCGAAAGACGAGCCTGCGCAGATGGCTCGGCGCACCGGTTTCGAATCCGTCGCGAAATGGATGGACGCAGAATGGGGCTTCACCGAAAACCTGTTTGTCGCGGTGTAACTCCGATCGTCCTCTCAGAATGGGGCGACCGCATACTCAAGCGATGCGCAGAGCCTTTTGTACGGCCTCGGGTTCGCGGTCGATCACCCGCAGATAGGCGCGCGCCGTCCCGTCGGGAACGCGCCGGCCCTGCTCCCAGTGGCGCAGCGTATTGATGTTGAAGTCGAAGCGATCGGCAAACTCTTTCTGCGTCATGCCCAGACGGCCGCGGATCGCCTTGATGTCGATCTCAGGCGGGATGTGTACGACGTACTGGCTCTCGTCGGCAGTGCCTTCGGCAAAGGCAATGGCCTCTTCAAATCCCCTTAGAATGCTGGCTCCAATTTTGCTCATTTCCCCAACCTCCGCCTACGGTGTATCTCCACCAATATCTCCGACAATTTGTGGTATGCCTTGATCTCAAACTGCTCCAGATCTTCACGTTCATTCTTGGCATATGCGGAGAAGAGATAAAGCGGCATCTCCATGTCGTGAAAGAAGTAGATCACGCGCGCTCCACCTCTTTTGCCTCGCCCTTCCAACCCCCAACGAACTTTCCTCACCCCGCCCGATCCAGGAATCACATCGCCGACCGTGGGGTTGTAGGCCAGATAAAGGACCAGTTCCGCCCGCTCCGCGTCGTCCAT
>CAZGHZ010000117.1:0-11061 GCA_964525655.1 uncultured Occallatibacter sp. | reverse complement strand
GCACGCTCGCCGGGCAAGTCGTGATGGAAGGCTTCATGCATTGGCGAATCTTGCCATGGGTTCGACGGCTCATTACCCGTACATTGGCCATTCTGCCGGCTGTCTTCATCATTGGCCTGCGAGGCGACAGCAGCGTTACCGATCTGCTCACACTCAGTCAAGTGGTGCTGGCGCTCCAGTTGCCATTCGCCATGTTTCCACTCTTGCAATTCACAAGTTCCCGCAAACGAATGGGAAGTTGGAAGAACGGTTGGTTCCTGCTGATAGCCGGGTGGGGCAGTGCTATCCTGATCACCGTTCTGGACATTTACGGCCTTCCGGACTCTCTGAAAGCTGCGTGGCAAGTTATCACCGGCGGTTGACGCCTAGCGAAAAGGATCACAGAAACGGAACAACCATGTACAAGACCATTCTGCTGACATTGGATTGCACGCCCACGGACCGGGCGATGATCGAGCACATCAAGCAACTTGCGAAGCTCGCACAGAGCCGTTTAGTGCTGCTTCACGTGGCGGACGGCTGGGCCGCCAGAACCTATGGTCCAGATGCGGTCAGTCCAGAAATTGCCGAAGACACCGCGTATCTGCAAAAAGTTCAAAAGGAGTTTCAATCTCTGGGTATCCCTGGTGAAATCGAGCTGGCTTACGGCGTGCCGTACAAGGAAATCATCAAATGGCTTCGGCAGAATCCTTGCGACCTGGTAGCCATGAGTACACATGGGCACCGTTTGCTTGCCGACATATTCCTCGGCACAACAGCGAGTCGAGTGCAGCACAGTGTCAGCGTGCCCGTCCTCCTCCTCAGAGCAAAGTGAAGATTTCAGTGAACCCTCGTTCAATCCAGTTGCACCAGCCCATTGAACTTTTCGAATGCAGCCAATTACCTGTTCGAGAAGGTGCACAGCATGGTAGAGTCAGCTCGCGATCGCTGATGGGTCGGCCAGGAAGGTCTCCGGAACCTCCAAAAGACGTATCGAGTTGAGAAGTTGATCCAGGCGAAGCACACTCATGAGAAGACTCAGGGGAGATTTCCACTATCGCGAGTACTCTGCCTCGCCTGCCGAGTCTTGAGCGAATCAGAATAATGGTCACGGTAAACTTCGTGGAGTGCGAACCAAAGGCAAAGTGCCATCAATATAAGGAAGAGCAAGACGGCGCTGACGATCTCGCGGCGCTTCCATCGGACCTGCCGGAGCCGCCGCTTGCTGCCTTTATCGAAGTTGATGACTCGCGCCACCGCAGCCTCCCTTCAACGCGCAATCGAGACAGCAGCTGCGTACCGTCCCGATTGCAGCCGGAGGTATTAGGTCGTTCTCCCGTTAGAAATGGAAGCCAATCTCAGCTGTGAGCGCGCGTGGAGTTACGTAATGTGTACCGCTGAACGTCGAAAGGAAGTTATAGAGCGCATATTTATCAGCGATATTGATGGCGGTGACTCGGGCGCTCCACTTGTACTTTTCTCTCTTGAAGATGTTGTCGTCCCCGAGGGATATGTCGAAAAGGCTCCTCGTCTGAATGCGCTGGGGATTGTGATCGTCATTTTCCGTGTTGGGCTTCGGAACCTGGATCAGAGTGGACCCGAAATCCGACGCCAGACAGGAAGCCGGGAGAGGCGAAGTCGGTGTGGCTTTCAATCCGCCGCAATAGAATCCGGCCTGAAACTCCTGATCGGCAGTCAACGGGGCGCCACTGATCGTGTTGATCAAGGCAATGGCTGGTTGCCCGTTGAGGGTAGTGGATGCCCCGGCACAGGTTGCAGTCAGCGGGTTATAGCAAGGCGTCGCGCCAGCCACCAGTCCGCTGTCATAGCGCCAGTTGAACCCCATCCACGGACCGGCCTTCCATGGTTGGTATTGCAGGTGTGTCGTCTGATTGAAGACTTCGTCGTGGTCGATACGAAAGACACCCGTGGCCGGAGGAATGATTGGAAGTCCTGCGACCTGGGGAAGGAAGAAGCGAGCAGCTACACTGGACATGACCACCTGCGCTGTAAACCCATGATGTTCCGGCACGGCCACACGAAGTGCATATCCAGGGATCTTGGAGTTGTGCCATTCAATTGGGAACGTGATGGGCGTACTTCCGACAGTACCGAAGTCGTAGCCATTGTGTGTGTACTTCCAAATATATTCGCCGCTCACCACCAAATAATTTCTGAACGCCTGTTCTAAACCGGCATGAAATTCATTGCGGAATCCAGGAGTGACCGGACCTGAAACGCATGCAACGCCTGGCGGCGGTACAAGCGCAGCAAGAAAGGGGATGTTGCAGCCCGTGCTGGCAATTACGAGGTTCTCGTTGAATGGACTCTCCAATGTTCGGGCGTACGATACGCGCAGGATTGAGCTGCTCGGCTTGATCTTGTACGAAATGCCGACGCGAGGCTCCGCTTGGCGGGCGGTGGAGATTCCGTTGTAGAGATCGCCCCGCAGTCCCAGGTTGAAGGACCAGTTCCCTTTGGTAATCGAGTCTTGAACATAGAGAGCCAGTTCCTTCACATCTGTGTGGCCCTTGAATGCGAATATGCCTCCTAAGGCGTAAAGACCTCCTCCGCCCGTCAAATCGTAGGGCGCCAGTATGGCACAGGGCGTGCCGACGATGGGCTGATTAGTTGTTGGATCCAGGCAGGAAGGCGAGATTCCGGCAACAAGCCCCGGATCGACGATCCCGATTCCATCATTCTCTGTCAGGAATGTATGTTCATAGGTTGCCCCCGCCTTGATGTTGTGAATTCCCTTCGAGTAAGTAACATTGGTCCGGAGCCCGGCATTCGTGAGCTTTCGATCCTGATTCACAGATTGGCCCTGAAGATCGGGAGCAAAATCGTTGAAGGGATTGTCGCTAGGGTAATAGTTGTACTGATCGCGCCGAACAAATGCGCCCAGCGTAAAAACAGCATCCTGTGAGATCAGGTGCGTCCAGGCTGGAGCAACATTGAATGTATTGATTTTGGAAACCTGATCGGTCAATCCCAATGGCGTGCCGGTCACCGGATCGTCGAGCTGGACGCCGTTCACGGCATGAAACTGCTGATCATACGAATTAGGGTTCTGAAACCAGGAGCGCGAATAGTTGAAATTGAAATGAATGGAGTCAGCGCCCGGGAGTTGATAGTCCACGCGATCGAAGAGGTTCTCCTCGTTCCCCTTGTCATGGAAGACCACGAACTCTGGCGGATCGAGGAAGCGGCTTGTGTTGAGTCCGCTGGCGGAGATGTAGTTTCCCCAATTCTTGCGTCCGTAGCCTAGATTGAAGCCGCCACTGGAGCTTCCAAACGATCCGTAAGAAGCTGTCACGGCTCCATGAGGAGTAGTCATGCCCTGGCCGGATTGTGTGGTCACATTGATGACCACGCTGGTCTTCCCGCCGTATTCGGCAGGAGGTGCGCCCGCGATAACTTCCATGGACTCGATCGAATCGAGCGGAACCTGATTGGAAAAAACCTTGCTTTGCTGATCTGTGATCGGTTGTCCATCGACCGAAAACGAATTCTCCGCGTGATCGCCCAACCCATGGAATAGACCGTTGGAATCGGCCGCAATTCCGGGCGTCGCCAGCGTGACGAGAGAGCTAAGGGAGCTGGCACCAATGTTGGGTGCGCATGGCGGTAAACATCGTGGCTGGGCTGATTTGTCTGCTGGTGTTCATTATTGGAACGGACCCTTGGTTGGTGACGGTAAGAGCGTGAGCTAGGAATCAACCAAGGCCCAGCCGAAATAGAATCCGAGTCTCGGACGTGTCAGCTTCAATAAGTCAATTAGCCAATCGGAATCTGTTTTGAAATGAAGCCAGGTTCAGGCTTTTTGCAGGATACGACCACCATATGGACATTCGCGTCGGCGCCTATCAGCACGTCGGCTGCGTCGGCCCCGTGTCCGCACGGGATCGTGTCATGCACCACTTCCTTCCACACGAATGGAAGCTCGCGCGGATTCTTGTAGATTTCGTACATATAGGGCGTGGGTGCGCCGCCCCAAATGCCCGGATACTGAACGATCCGGTAGGAGGCAACAGGAGAGATTCGCCCTTCAGCGGTCGGTACTTTCGACGCATCCAGTATCGTCGCCAGCACCATGAGCCAACTGGCGAAGCTACCGATCCAAAACGAGAGCGAGACCATGAGACCCGCGAAGAAGGTATCGCGGTTTCTGTGCCACAGCAGAAACATCAGGAGGACATTCGCAAAGCAGGCGATGGCGACGATGATCGGCGGCCCCCAAACGGATGCCAGTGAATAGCCAGAAATGGACTGGACTGGTACCAACAGGATGAGACAAACAGATGGGACCGCGACGCAGAGTTGCCATCGAGTGTGGAGTGATACGAGTTTTCGCATCAATATCCACGAGGAGCAGAGCAGTACAATCAGGAATCCGAGAAGAAGAAGACCTATCATCGCGCAGCCCTCCTCACAAGTCCTTGTTTCAGTCTAAACGACGGGAGATTGTCGATTTGGCGAATGCTCGACTCTAAGATTTGAATTGTTGATGGCCGGCTGTCAGCTACAAAGTCGGCTCCTGGAGGTTGACCGGCCGTACGCCGTTGCGCGAGTCGAGCGCTCGGCGGGCGCTTTTCAGGATCGTGAGAGTATGACCGGCAAGTGGGACCCAACGTGATCCCGCTCACGTTGGGTCAGAGTGGCCGACAAACTGGAACCGCAAGATGGGGTCGGGTTGAACCTGGAAATGTGCATGGGGCTCTTATTCCCAACCCGGTTTTCAATCTTCGGGCACCGGTCAATTCGTCGCAATTAGATTAACTTTTTCCGATCGGCAACCGGCATCGGGCGATATGCCGCTCTATAACACTACCCGTGCCTTGAAAGCACGGGCGCGGTCGCGGGCGACGGTGAGGTCCGTGCTCTTGCCATCCTTCAGGCGAATGTTCAGAGCTCCTCCTGGCAGCGACATCACTTCTTTGATCCACGCCAGATTCACCACCGTGCTGCGATGGATGCGGGAGAATTGGCTCGGATCCAGTTTATTCTCCAGTTCAGCAATAGTTGGGTCGATAAAGTAGGCCTTGCCTTCAGAGACCGCGTAGGTCAGCTTGTCCTCGGCATAGAAATGACTCACTCGATCCAGGTCTAAGAACCAAAGCCGGTCTCCGAGACGCGACGCAATCCTCCTGGGATATTCGGGCTTGCTCTCGCGAAGCGAGTCCGCGATGTGGCGGAGCAGAATCTGTATATCCGGTCGAGCCGGCAGTTCCGCCCCCCGCAACCGCTCCACCTGGTTCAACGCGCGTGTCAGCATCTCCGGTTCCACCGGCTTCAGCAGGTAATCGGCGGCGCTCACGCCGAACGCCTTCAAGGCATACTTATCGTAAGCCGTGGTAAAGACCACAATCGGCGGACTCGTCAACTTTGCCAGAACCTCGAAGCCGGTCAAACGCGGCATCTGGATGTCGAGGAAGCACACATCGGGAGGGTTCTCAGTCAGCGCCGCTACGGCTTCCTCGGGCTTCGTCGTGAAACCGGTCACTTCCACCCGTCCCGTATCCTCCAGCAACCGGCGCAGGCGCTCGAGCGCCAGCGGCTCATCATCCACCAGATAGGCACGCAGCTTCATACGCGAGGTAAAACCATCTCCACCACAGAATAACCCTCCCGCCGAATGACGTTCAGGCTCGCCCGGTCGCCGAATAACGCATCGAGACGCTGCACCAGCTTATCGAGACCATGGCCGGGGCAAAGTTCGGCCAGATCGAAGCCCGGCCCCGAATCGCCGACCTCGATGCGCACGTGCCCTGCATCGCTGCGCGCCTTCACCAGAAGATCCCCACCCTCGGTCAGCGGGGTAATTCCGTGCTTCACAGCATTCTCCACCAGAGACTGCACCGACATGGGTGGAACCATGGTCTCCATCAGCTCAGAGGGCACCTCCACTCGCCCGCGCAGCTTTTCGCCCAGTCGTACCCGTTCGATGTCCAGATAGCTTTCCACCATCGCGATCTCCTGATGCAAAGGGATCAGCGAATGATCGCTGGAGTCCAGCGAGGCGCGCAGTAACGTCGCCAGGCGACTTACAATTTGATCCGCTCGAGCAGGATCGAGAGCTATGAGCGCGCTGATTGAATTGAGCGTGTTGAACAGAAAATGGGGATGAATCCACGATTCTAACGAGCGCAGGCGCGCTTCCGCCGCGAGTTTCCGCGACCGCTCCTCGGCGATTTCCTTTTCATGTAGTTCCTGTTCCATCCCCTGCACGCGACTTAGCAGGGATGCGTGGGTCATCGCTCCGAGACCGAAAACCAGCGCGAGCGGCACCGAGATGCGCAGCGTGTGATAGTAGTCGAGCCAGAAATGTTGCGGAGCTGAAAAGCCGGCAGCCGCCAGTAGCGCTTGCGCCACCAGACAGCCTCCCACGGTAAATAGCAGGATGCCTGGAATCAGAACCTTCCACGGCGACACCTTGCGGACTACCGCTTTTTCGATTAGCCAACCCAGGGTCAAAAGCGCGAGAATGCTGGTCAGGTTTGCGTAAACAAACGTAAAGATCAGGGTGTGGAGCAGTGAGGAGAGGGTGGGAACCTGACCGCTCGCGATCACGATCAGGTTCACCAGCGCCACTGCCAAATTGGTCCACAACAACGAGAATGCAAATCTGTGCTTGAATGGAGCCGTTTTCGTCGTCGTCATGCACTGCCTCAATTCTTCGCGTTCAGCAGTTCCAGTGATCCGACGCGGAACACGCTCATGAGCTGTGGGGTATCCTGCCCAGGTAGCTTCATTTCCCCGGAGACCTCTTCATAGATTGTTGCGTACTCAATCTGCTTGGTCGCCGACGACACCCAAATCTCTCCCCAGAAGTCGCTTCGCCCTTGCAGAGTCATGCCGCCCACGGCAAGCTGTATCGGATTGAAAAATGCCCGGTATTCGATCAGAGCGCAATCCTGGCCGTTTCTCTGGGAGCGCCCAACCCATTCCAACACAATATCGCGGGCATGAAACGTACCTACGGCTGACATGTTGATGTCCTGCTCCGTGGCGGTATGCAGCGGCACATTCAGCTTGAGTTTGTCGAAGAAATCCTGGCCGAATCCCTCCATCATGCTGGTATCCCAAATCAGATTACGCTCCAGTACAGCGGTCGCGGGGAAGGATTTGAAGAATTCCGGTTTCAGCGTGTCAGCGGACCCCACTAGATAGTGAAATCCTTCGATAAAATCGCGCTTCTGGGCTGGGGGAAAAGAGGCAATGGCGCCGTCAGCTTCAGCCACGCCAACGTTTTTCCACTCGACCTGTCCATTGGCCAGGCCGCGCGTATAGTCTCCCGTCACGCGCTGGCGGTGAATGACCTCGCCTATACGGTTGGCGGTGTTGTAATCCACTGTGAACCGGTAAGTGCGAGGACCGGCATCCTTCACAACCGTCTGGTGCGGCAGGTCCCAGGTCTGCGGAGAGGAAGTTGGCAAAGAGGTGGACTGGGCAAGCAGCGGTTGCGCAGGCAGGCCGGACGCAGCCCCAAAGAAAGCGGAAAGCAGAATCATTCTGTTTGGCATCGCGGTGATACCTCCTAGTGCGTAATGTCCCATTCACAGTGTAGGCATGCACCCATTCAACGATGAAAGGCAATAACTTCCGACCAAGGGCCGTCACAGACCGATTAACCGCACTCTCTCCGCGTTGCGACGGGACGAGTCTTGGCGAGGGCAAATTGTATGCAGACCGATATTGTTCACCGTTTATGCAGATTGCCGAGGCGAGAAGCGAGCTTTTCGCAGGAGCTATTAAGGATCGTGAGAGAATGACCAGCTACACTTCTCCAACCCAGGATTTTGGCCCATTCAGGTTTGAATTCCGGCGCCGATGGGGTCGGAGACGAATTGGCGACATAGCTCGCCCGGAACTCACAACACCTGACTGAATCGAAGTCGGAAACTCTCCTCGGCCTGTTATCGCAAACGGAGACTCGATTGCGCGCTCTGTTGCTTTGCCGATCGATCATGACCAGCACCCAAAGCCGACCTCATTGCGCCACTGCGTCATCTCATTGCACGAGAAACTTATGCCTCTTAAGCACCCGGATCATCTAGCCATTTAGGGTTTCCAAACGTCTATCATCGTATCGGACCGGCCTCCCGGGATCCGGACTTGGCGCCAGAGCCCTGCCGGATCGCAATCTCTGTGTACGATCACCTTTCCAAACGTGGAGAATTCCCAATAACGATGACTAGATCCGCCCCCTTTATTTCGACGGTGACGCTTCTTGGCGATCTGCAGCAGGTCTGTCGTCAGATCCGCAACGCTCCAGGGTTCGCCGGAGCCGTAATTCTGGTGTTGGCTTTGGGATTTGGCATCAGCACCGCGATCTTCAGTGCTGTGCGCAGTGTGCTTCTTGCACCCCTGCCTTACAAAAATCCCGGCCGCCTAGTGCAGATTGTCAGCAAGTCGACCAATACAGGTGAACTATTCGACGGGACTGCCCCCTTGCGCGACGCGCTCGATTGGAAAACGACCGTCCCGGGACTACAAGATGTTGCGATGTATCGCTACGCTCTGCTGAACCTTAGAACAGGAGGCCGGGCAGAATCGCTCTACGGCGCAGCTATTACAAGCAATCTGTTGCCCATGCTGGGCGTGCGCTCGCAACTTGGAAATTGGTTCCCAGCCGAATACGACCGACCGGGTAGCAACCATGTCCTCATGCTGAGCGACGATCTCTGGCGTCGTCAATTCAATGCAGATCCGCACATTGTCGGCAAAACCGCGCAGATGAATAACGAAGATTACCTGGTAATTGGAGTCATGCCGAAGGGCTTCAACTTTCCCTTGAAGCTTGCCACCACTGCGTTGTTACCAACTGATCAAATGCAATACTGGCTTCCGCTTGGTAGAGATCTAGCCAAAGAACCGCACGGAGCTGCATCCTCTCGCGTAATTGCGCGCTTGAAGGACGGTGTAGCGCTGGCGCAGGTTCAGCAACAACTGGAATCTGCGTGCCGGCTGCAGCAGCATGATTTCCCCGAAACCAACACAAACTTGAGTGCCAGCCTTGTACCGTTGCGCCAGCAGACCGTGCACGAAGTAAATGAACCGCTCCTCGCCTTGCTCGCGGCAGCTGGCATGGTCCTGCTGCTCACGTGTGCCAATATTGCAAGCCTGTTGCTGGCCCGGGGCGAGTCCCGCGCGAATGAACTGGCTGTTCGGATGGCGCTCGGTGGCACCGCGTGGCGTGTCGCGAGTCTGCCGATGTTGCATGGAATTCTACTCTGCTGTTGTGGATGTTTGGTGGGAGTGCCTTTGGCCATCGCCTGTTTGAGATTTTTGATCCAACTCGCGCCTGTCGACGTTCCGCGCCTGGCTGATACCAGCATCGACTATCGTGCGATGCTCTTTGCCGCAGCACTCGCTCTCATCTGTGGATTGCTCGTAGGCGGATTGAATGCCCTGCAGGTCCTGAGACGCTCGCCGCGCGAAGTGCTCTCTCACAGATCGCGCATCTCGCCCGGTCGGCCGCGGACCAGATTGCGCAGTTCGCTAGTTGCGGGCCAGGTCGCGCTTGCTATCATTCTCGTCAGCGGTGCGGGGCTCATGCTTCGCACCTTTATCAACCTTCTCTCCACCGATATCGGCTATCAGCCGAGCGGCGTCCTATACGGTGTCACTGTGTTGCCGCAGTCTCAATATCCGCGGCCGGAACAAAGAGAACTTTTCTTCAAAAGAGTTCTGGATAGACTCAGGAACGCGCCAGGAGTCGAATTTGCATCTGCTGCCACCGGCTTTCCTCTCGTCGGTCAATATGACGAGGCTAAGGTTGAAACGCCGGGTTTCGCCACTGCGGATCCAAGCGCCAGCGTCATCGTCGATTTCAACGCCGTCTCCTCTGGCTATCTTGAAGGAATGGGTGTGCGCCTTGTTCGCGGCAGGCTCGTCGCTGAAACAGATAATACGGATATGCCCAGGGTGGCTGTCATTGATGAGACGCTGGCTAAAACATTGTGGCCGGGCCAGGATCCAATCGGAAAACTCATCAATAAAGACGATCCTGCGAGACCGATATGGCGCCAGGTGGTCGGCGTTGTCGCACCCATGCGAAACAGGTCTCTTGATGTTGCAGCGCGCCCCAATGTCTTCGCTCCGCTCTCTCAGGGAGACGGATGGGTAAACTTTGTGGTCCTGAAAAGCTCCCTCACTCCGCAGGCAGCCACCCTCATTCTCAGAGATGCTGTTGCTGAAGTCGATTCGAGTCAGGGCGTTTTCTTCACCCAAACTTTTTCAGAACTTGTACAGGACACCGTCGCAATCCGCCACTTTCTCTTTGTCGTACTTACATTCTTTGGCTTAGCTGCGCTTGTTCTCTCCGGACTTGGTATTTATGGCCTCGTGTCATTTATTGCTGCCAGCCGCGTGCGAGAAGTTGGCATCCGAATGGCCCTTGGGGCGACGAGAGCGAATATTGCCGCTCTCGTCCTCTCCGATGGTATCCGGCTGACAGTGATCGGAGGAGCCGTAGGAGTCTCCGCATCGCTGCTGCTGAGCCGCCTCTTATCCGGCCTGCTCTATGGAGTCCGATCATCTGACGCAGAAACGTTGCTGTTTACCATCGTAGTTCTCGGGTTGACAACCACAGCCGCCGCCATCATTCCAGCATGGCACAGCGCCCGTCTTCAACCCATGAAGGCCTTGAGAACTGAATAGACTGCGACGCCAAAGGTTCAGGACCACGACCGGATCGGAGACGGAGGAGAAAAAGGCGATTCTCGATTGATGCATAATCGCCATCCGCGAATTGAACTCGAGAAAGGCAGATTTCTGAGTTCCGGGCAGATTACCGGTAATAACCGGCCAACGGTAGATGATCCCGATTTCGGCTCAATGTTCGGTTGGGCGACGATCCAGGGAGCGCCGGGATAAACCGGCATGTTGTAGGGGTTGCAAAAGCCCTGCAGGAAAGGAAGTAGCGAATCCATCCTGACCTCTAGTCTTGCAGGTGTCATCGTGAGGTGCCGCTTGAAGTGTACGCGCCGGAGCAAAAATAGACCACGTGACGCCGCGTTAGCGGTGTGACGTGGCGGAGTAAAAGTAGACCACCCCGCCAGATTGAAGTTTCACAGACAA
>CAZGHZ010000116.1:0-11688 GCA_964525655.1 uncultured Occallatibacter sp. | reverse complement strand
AAGGCGCGATGCCCTAGGCCTCAGTCACCTCACGTAAGAAACAACTCGAACAACTTTTTGTCATCAGCTGGATCAACCTCCTTTCCCGTGTGCGTTTAATCTACCCCTCGATTCACGCCGCGTCAACAGAAGTCTTCTCAAAGATCTGGACTTTCGTTCTGGGCTTTCCCGCGGTGGCCCAGCAAGCGACTCGCCGGGCTGCTCTTCCAGCCGTCGGCAGTGTGTATAAGACGTTAAATATGAACCACTTGCCGAGAGCTTATCCGGGGCCAGCGGGAGAATCCCTTTGTTGGTTGTCGATTTGGGTAAACTCTTTCCACACGTGTGCAAGTTGTTGCATAGTTGTACCCACTCGGCTGCTGGTCTCGGCCTTCAGAATCCTCCTTCCCTGGAGTTGTTAGGTGCTCCTAAATAATTGAAACATAATGAACATACCAAGGTATCTGAGAATCTCAATTCCCAAGCTTGAGAATGGACCTTTGCGTGTATCTACCTGTGCGAATCAAGATCTATGTCGGGTCGGCGCGTGGGAGCAGAGGAAGGCGCCACGTGTGACTGGTTCACTTAACCCCGGTTTCCGTTGAGCAACGGTGCAAGACGGGACTAAAACGGAGGGGCGACTCCTAATCGGAGCGACTCCTGGAGGATTTCGATGAAGAAGTTCTTGGTAGCATTACTTGCTTTGGCAACTGTCGTTGCAGTCTCTCCGGCTGCTCGCGCGGACTCAATCAATTTCGCAACAGTAGGGGCCACCGGAGCCGGCCAGGCAGGCATTGGGATAAACCTGACCCTAAGCTCCGGGACCGCCACAGCCGCCTCTGGCTATGTGACGTTCAATCCAGGCACTGTCGGCGCAGCCACCGAGACAATCACAGGGCTGGTAACCGGCAATACAGTCTGGCACAATAATCCTCAGGGAACTAGTCTTGCGGGGACCGAAACCCCCGGTAGCTACGATCAGGCATTCTCTCTGAATGCCCCGTACGTCGATAACTACGGTCTGGCGCTGACCTTGAGTAACGGTGACGATCTCCAGATATGGATCGATGCCAATTACCCCACCTTTGTATATTTTGCAGACGAGACTCCCGGTGTCGATGAAGGCCCTCCGACTATTGCAACCTATGACGAAACCGTCACACACTTGATTACTTACACCCCTGAGCCCGGCTCTTTGGTGTTGTTTGGTACCGGCCTAGTCGGCTTGGCTGGACTGCTTCGCCGCAAGTACATGGTTTCCCGCTAGACCGTATAACAACGTCGGCCAGCGAGCCGCTTCTTCATCCTGCAGTACTCTTGGGGCCACGTAGGAATGGAATGCGTCAATCGCGTTCCATTCCTACGTGGCCCCTTTCTCTTTTTCCGAGGACTGCACAACCCCCGAATCTGAAGGTTCTTAAGCGGTCTTTCAGGTCGATCGCCGCTGAAAGGCCCCGCCCAATTGCACGGACCCAGATTTCTGTTCCGCCTACCAACTATGCAGCCACTCTTCATCCCGGCCGATACGAACCGGAGCATTGAAGAGCTCGCTCAGCCTCGCTTCCGTCAAGAGCTCTTCCCGCGGCCCGTCGCCCACAATGCGCCCGCCCCGCATCAGAATCACACGCTCGATCTCCGGCAAGATGTCTCCCAAGTGGTGCGTGACCAGCACCAGGCCGGTGCCCTCGCGAGCCAGGCCTCGCAGAGTCTCCCGCAGCTCCCGTTGCGCGGCCAGATCCAGCGCATTCGAAGGCTCGTCCAGCAGCAACTGACGCGGCCTGTGCACCAGCGCCCGCGCGATGAGAATGCGCCGCCGTTCTCCGGCCGACATCTCTCCCACCCGCCGCTCGGCCAAGTGCAGCGCCTCTATTCGCTCCAAAGCCTCGACTGCCCGTTCACGCATCTCGCCGGTCACATGAAGATTGGGCCATAGCGTCGAAGCCGAGAAGAACCCCGCGATCACCGCATCGAGGCCGGTGGTCTGGGCGGTCCGCTCCCCCGGCAACTCGCCAACTAATCCCGCCGCCACTACGCCAAAGTGCCTGCGCAGCTCTGTCAGCTCCCAGCGCTCGCGGCCGAAGATCCGTAGCGTCATACCCGGCTGAACGATGGGATAGATTTGGCAGCTCATGGCCAGAATGAGCGTGGATTTGCCGCATCCATTGGGCCCAAGAATCGCTACGTGCTCTCCGGCGCAGATCGTTAGATTCACGTCGTGCAGCACCACACGGTCGCCCCGCGCGACATCCACCCGGCGCAGCTCAAGGAAAGGGGCTTCCTGGCTATCGATTCTCTCCATCTGACTTAAACCGATCGATTTCAAATTACTCTGTGGTTGCTCGGCCCCGACCGCCGTTCTTGCTTCGGTACATCAGCTCATCCGCCCTTTGAATCAGCTCTTCAGCGCTCTCGGCTGGCCGCGACAATGCGGCGCCTACGGAACTCGACAATGAAACGCGCTGATTCTCGCTGCCAGGAATCGAGGTCTGCCCGATCAGGGCGACACATCTCTCCGCCAGCTTGCGGAGCGTCTCACGGTCCACATTCCGTGCGATGGCCAGGAATTCGTCGCCACCCCAGCGCCCAACAGTGTCAGTGGGACGCAACGATCCGGTCAAGGTCCTCGCCGCCTCTTGCAATGCGCGGTCTCCGCCCGAATGGCCCAGGCTGTCGTTGATCTTCTTGAACTCGTCGATATCGATCACGATCACACCCAGCGGATCCTTATGTACCTTGTATTCGTTCAGCGCAGTGCCTAACGACATCTCCAGGAACCGGCGGTTCGGAAGCTGGGTAAGATGATCGAGAAAGGCCAGCCGGTTCATCGCCTCGGCCTTGCGCTGTGCGTCAAACTGAGCCGAGTTGTCACTGAAGATCTCGATTGCCCCAATGATGGAGCCGTCCGCTCCTCGCATGGGCTGAACCAGCGTAGAGACCGGTACGCGCCGTCCTTGCTTGTGCCGAAGAAAGATGTTGGCTCTATGCGGCTTTCCATCGCCCATGCTCGCCGCCAGAGGACAGCCGGCGTTGCAGAGCCTCTTCCCAGTCTGATCGACGTGGCACATAATGTCATCCTGGCAGGATTTGCCCAGCAGCTCTCCAGCCGTGTAGCCGGTCAGGCGATAGGCGCCTTCGTTCCAATACTGAATCCGCCGCTCCCGGTCGACGAAGTACACGCCATCGCCAATGTGATCCAGCAGTTCTCGATAGAAGGCTGGATCGCTCGGGACAATCGGATTCTCCGGTTCTTCTGGCTTGATAACGCCTCCAAAGACTTCGTCCATTATCCCATCAAGTGAGAGCTTGTGGTTCAAACTGAACAGATTCTCATGGGAGCAGCCATGACCATGACCGCACACGCTACCATCGGCCTGCTAGATTAAAGATGTTAAATCCTATGAACGAGACCTCCGGCACATCTGAATTCGTACTCCCCGAGGGCTTCCGTTTTGGCGCCGCCAAGGCGGGGCTCAAAGCAAGCGGACGCACCGACTTTGCCCTCATCGTGGCCGACGCTCCAGCCAGCGCAGCCGCCGTTTTCACCGCCAACCGGGTCTCCGCGGCTCCGCTCATCATCGACAAGGAGCACCTGCGAAGAACCGGAGGCAAGGTGCGCGTCGCCGCCATCAACGCCGGCAACGCCAATTGCGCTGCTGGGCGGGCCGGTCTGGATGCGGCACGCGCCACCTGCGAGGCCGCTGCCCGGGTCTTCGGCTGCAGGCCGGAGGAAGTTTTCCCCTCGTCCACCGGCGTCATCGGCGTGCCGCTGCCCGCGGAGAAGGTCATCGCCGCCCTTCCCGGCCTTGCTGCGGATCTTAACGCGGAGTTCGACCATTTCCAAGCTGTCGCCCAAGCCATCATGACCACCGACACGGTCGAGAAGACGGCCTTTGCGCGGCTGAAGATCGACGGGAAAGAGGTCAGAATCGCGGCCCTTTGCAAAGGCGCGGGTATGATTCACCCGCAGCTAGTGCCGCACGCCACAATGCTCGTTTTTATTCTGACCGATGCCGCTGTCGAGCCGGCGATTCTGGAAGGCTACCTGCGACAGTCCATCGAGGTCAGCTTCAACCGGATCTCGGTCGATGGGGACACCTCAACCAACGACACCGTTCTGCTGTTGGCCTCAGGAGCCAGCGGTGTGATAATTCACGCTGAGAACGCCGCCTTCGCCGCCGCGTTGACCAAGGTCTGCACCTCACTGGCCCGCCAGATCGTGGCCGACGGTGAAGGAGTCAGCCATGTTGTGGAGTTGCGCATCGCCGGAGCAGCCACGGATGCCGACGCACTCAGGGTCGCCAAGGCAATTGCCCACTCGCCGCTGGTCAAGACCGCCTGGTCCGGAAGCGACCCCAATTGGGGCCGGCTGGCGGCTGCCATCGGCTACTCGGGAGCCGAGATCGATCCGGAACGGTTCGACATCGACTTCGGCGAATTGCCCATCTGTCGCGATGGTGGCCGCGCCGCGCAATTCGACGAGACCTCCGCTCACGCCTACCTCGCCCAGCGGGAGTTTTCGGTCTCCATCCAACTCCACCAGGGCGCAGGCTCCTGCGTCTTCTGGACCACCGACCTGACGCACGAGTATGTCAGCATCAACGCGGATTACTCGACCTAAACGGCTGCTTCGGCACAGGCCGATTCGCGGCAGGTTGTCCGTTCCCGCGCCAGCCGCCGGGCCTCGGCTGCCTGCATGGCCAGAAAGAGCACTAGCCCGAGAGCCACGCCGCCGCAGGTGTCCAGAAGCACATCGCTGAACTGGCCCGCCCGGTTGGGCACAAATCTCTGGTGAATCTCATCCGCGCTGGCCACCAGAAAGGTCGTCAGAATCGCCAGCCCATGCGCCCGCAGTTGCCGCGCCAGTCGTGAGGCGGCGCATTTAAGCTCGATCCAGAAGCCGCGAAAACAGACCAGGCAAAACACTCCGTAACCCATGAAGTGGCCGGTCTTGCGGATGAGGTGATGGATCAACTCCCAGTGCAGACCTACTCCATAGCCGAAGATCGCCTCGGCTAGCCGCTGCAACGGAGCGCTGGTGCGGTCCGCCCCACAATAGGAGGTTGACTCCACGACAAAGACCATCGCGAAGGCAAGCACCGGTAGCCAAGTACGCAACTGAGCACGCAACTGCCCCCGAAACCACAATGGCTCGCTGGCTGCTCGAAGGGGCTGACGAATCTCAATTGCCATCGGCGATGACGCCATCGAGATCTCTCCTCAAGGCCGGTTCAAGATCGGGCACAGAAGTCGCTCGCTCACCGGCTGTATGAGTAATATTTCGGCAAAGACCTCTAGATCTTGATCAGAATCTTCAAAGTATTTGAGAAAGGGTAACCTCGCGACTGTCTCGGAGAAGAGCAGCGCAACACGCTTCTCTGCCGCCTCGGCCCGTTTACAATCGCAAGAGTCAGTGAGGATGCAGGAACAATGACGATCACAACGAAGGGAGAGTGCGCCGGCGCTCCAGCAACGTTGGCCGGCAATAAAGGCTTCTCGCTAATTTCCAACGAAAAGCTGCTCCAGCTCTACGTCTCGCTGCTGAAGTGCCGCATGATCAATGAAGGGGTACAGGCTCTTCTCAATCGCCGTGGGGCCGGTCGGAACGGTATTGCGGTTGAGGGTCGGGAGGCTGCGGCGGTCGGTGTCGCCATCGATCTGCTACCCGCAGACAGAGTCTTCCCTTCAGACTGCGACTTCATCGTCAACTTCATCAATGGCGATCCGCTAACGGGCGTCGTCAGGTCTCTCATTGAAAGCGTGACGACGCCAAAATCCTTCGACGGAATCAATCTCGCGATGGCCGCCGCTATGGCCAACAAGGCGGAGAAGAACGGCAGGATCGCCGTGGCTTTCTTCAGCGAAGAGTCTGGCGCCGCTTCATTCCGGCATGAGGCGCTTGCAAACGCCGCGGACAACCGTTTGCCCATGCTCTTTGTCTGTCACTCAAGACTCGCAACCGGTTCATCGAACGGCTGGGTGAGACCCAGTTCGGAGACGAACGACCTCAAGGCGCCACAATGCAGTATTCCAGTCATTCCCGTTGACAGCAGCGATGTTGTAGCCGTCTATCGGGTTGCCACCGAGGCCATTGCCCACGCCCGCAAGGGCAACGGCGCCACTCTGATTGACTGCGTGGCGTGCAGCCCCGGCAGCGCGCAGATCGACTCCATCGCGAAGATGGAAGCCTACCTCAGCCGTAAGGGTTTATTCCACGAGGGGCTAGGGCACGAAGTTGCAACCGGCTTCAGCAGGCAATTGGATGCCGCGATTGAAGACGAAGTGAAGAGGGCCATCTCCGCATAGTCCCAAACTGGCGAAAAGGCCGCTGAATTCCTGCCTCAATGCGCGCTGCAAAGTGGAACTTCCGTCACAGCCCTTTCCTTGGTACAACCGTTGCAAGCGAATGATAAAGTTAGGGGTATGCATCTGACGAAACTCAGGTCAACGGCCTCTATTCTTCAATGCGCAACGTTGCTGGCAGGGCTCTCTCTTTTCGGAGCTGGCGAGATCGTGAATGGACAGGTTACTTCGACTGACTGCGAGCCCGCGGCGCTCGGTTCGCCCTATGTTCCAGTCGATAGCTGGGTCTACCCCGCCATGATGCGGCTTTATTCGCTGGGATTTGTGGATCGAGTGTTTCTTGGCATGAGGCCTTGGACTCGAGCCAGCATGGGGCTCATGATCGAGGAGGCCGGCGCGCGCATCGAGGATGCAAATTCGGGACCGGGCACCGACGAGGCCCAAGGCATCTATGACGCGTTAATGCGTGATCTCAACAGCGACAGCCAGGGACCGTGCCTGGCTGCCAAGGGCAACGCCCGCATCGAATCGGTCTACACGGTCGTCCGCGGCATCAGCGGCACCCCTTTGCGCGACAGCTACCATCTCGGTTCGACGGTCATCAACGACTATGGCCGCCCCTACGAGGGCGGATTCAACAACTACTCCGGAGCCAGCGGCTATGCGACGATTAGCCGTTTTGCGCTCTATGTGCGCGGCGAGTTCGAGGCAGCTCCCTCGGCCACGGGCTACTCCCAGGCATTGGCTCAGGCACTCAGCATTGTGGACGGCACAACGTACACCGACCCAACCACCCAGGTCACGAACTACTTCCTTCCACAGGCCACGATTCCCATGGGACCGATCGCGGCCGCCACCGATGGGCGGTTCATCGAGTCCTTCGTCTCAGCGCACCTGCTCAGCCACGAGATCTCCTTCGGCAAGCAGGATGACTGGCTCGGTCCAGGTGTGGGCGGCGGCATGGCCTACTCCAACAATGCAGAGAATATCTACTCCTTCCGCATCAACCGCATCGAGCCCTTGCGCGTTCCGCTGCTCTCCCGGCTGACGGGGCCATTTCGCTACGAGTTCTTGGTTGGCGAGCTGAGAGGGCACACCTTCATGCCCAATCCGGCGTATGTCGCCAATCCCTCGCCCAATGTGCCCAATGTGATCAACCCCGGCAACCCCTGGGTGCATCTTGAAAAGGTCAGTTTCAAGCCAACACAGAATCTCGAATTCGGCTTCGAGCGCACCGCGATCTGGGGCGGCCAGGGACACGGACCCATTACCATTCATACTTTCCTGAAGAGCTTTTTCAGCCTCTCTTCACCGGGTGGCAACATCAAAGAGGGACGCGACGATCCCGGCGCGCGCTTTGGCGCCTTCGACTTCTCTTACCGGCTGCCCTTCGTGCGCAACTGGCTCACGCTGTACACAGACTCGGAGGTGCATGACGACGTCTCTCCGGTCGATGCGCCTCGGCGTGCCGCCTGGCGGCCGGGGATCTACCTCTCGCACGTACCGGGAGTGCCGAAGCTGGACCTGCGCGTCGAAGCCGCAACCACCGATCCATCCTCTTCAGATCATGCAAATTTGGGTAATTTTCCAAGCCTATACGGCCACTTCATGTACTACGAAGGAATTCAGAAGCAGGGTTACACCAACCAGGGCCAACTCTTCGGCGACTGGATCGGCCGTGAGGACAAGGGTGGCCAGGCGTGGCTTACCTACCATTTGAGCGGCAATGAGTGGTTCCAAGTGGGCCTGCGGAATCAGAAGGCCACCGGCTACTTCATCCCCGGTTCGACAACCCAGACCATATCGGCCGGAAGCCAAGGCTGCCCCAGCCCCACACCCTGCCTCGCCCCCGGGGGCACGACGCTCAACGATATCAACTTTCAGATCGTCAAGCGCATCGGCAAGGACTTCGAGGTCAACGGCAACTTCGCTTTGGAGCACTGGAAGGCCCCCATCTATCTTCCGGACCAGCAAACCGTGACGACCACCACCATCCAGCTCACCTGGTTCCCGGAGCGCAAGGTCAGCTTCTAGAACGCCGTTGGAGAGCCAATCCGGCTCAAAGTGGGCCAATGAGCCGAGCAGGATCATGCCTGATATTGCTCGTCGCTCACCTGCTCCATCCAATCGACAGTCTTGCCATCCAGCATCTCCTGAATCGCAAGATGGGTCATCGCTGTCCCCGGCGCCGCTCCATGCCAGTGCCTTTCTCCAGGAGCAAACCAGATGACATCGCCGGGCCGGATCTCTTCGATTGGGCCATCCCACCGCTGCGCACGGCCGCAGCCGGATGTGACGATCAGGGTCTGGCCGAGCGGATGCGTATGCCATGCGGTACGCGCACCTGGTTCGAAGGTGACGCTGGCGCCGACCACGCGTGCAGGATGGGGAGCCTCAAAGAGCGGATCGACCCGGACTGTGCCCGTGAAATACTCCGCCGGTCCCTTTCGTGAAAGCTGAGAGCCGCATCGCTTGATCTCCATTGCTTTTCTTCTCCTAGTTTAGTAAGTGTCTTGATCCGCCGGCTAACGGCCGGTCATCTTCTCGAGCTGCTCCGGGTACCGCGCGCCTTGCACGTCGATCTGCGCCGCGGCGCTCTCGATCTCGCGGAGATCGTCGGCGGAAAGTTCAAGCGCGGCGGCTCCTGTGTTCTCTTCCAGACGATGCAATTTCGTCGTTCCCGGAATAGGCACAATCCAAGGCTTCTGGGCCAGCAGCCAGGCCAGCGCGATCTGCGCGGGCGTCGCCTTCTTCTCGGCTGCGACCCTGCCGAGAAGATCGACCAGCTTTTGGTTCGCTATGCGGGCCTCCGGCGTAAAGCGCGGGATCGAGCTGCGGATATCGGCTTTCTCGAACGTGGTGTTCTCGTCCATCTTTCCGGTCAGGAAGCCTTTCCCAAGCGGGCTATAGGGCACAAAGCCGATACCGAGTTCCTCAAGGGTCGGGATCACCTCAGCCTCCGGCGTGCGGTACCAGAGCGAGTACTCGCTCTGCAATGCCGTCAACGGTTGGACGGCGTGGGCGCGGCGAATGGTCTTGGGTGCGGCCTCCGACATGCCGAAGTGCTTGACCTTGCCCTCCGCGATCAGATCCTTCACTGCTCCGGCAACGTCTTCGATCGGAACGTCCGGGTCGACGCGGTGTTGATAGTAGAGGTCGATGAAATCGGTCTTCAGGCGCTTGAGTGAGCCTTCCACAGACTGCTTGATGTGTTCGGGCAGGCTATTGGTAGGCCTCGGGCCGCGGCTTCCGTCGGGATTGATGTCGAATCCGAATTTGGTAGCGATAGCAACCTTGTCGCGGAAGGGCTCGAGAGCTTCGCCGACGAGTTCTTCGTTGTTGAAGGGGCCGTAGACTTCGGCGGTGTCAAAGAAGGTGACGCCTTGTTCGACGGCGGCGCGGATCACCGCGATCGAATCCTTCTTCTCAGGAAAGGGAGCGTAGGAGAAGGTCATTCCCATGCAGCCAAGGCCGATCGCCGATACTTCGAGATTGCTCTTTCCCAGTTTGCGCTTTTGCATAGTCTCTCCTTCTGTGCAGGTTCTTCGGTGGGTGATTGCAAATCGACAATCGCGAAGGCTATCGTTCAACATTGCTTCGAAGTGAAAGCAACTTTCAGCGGCCAGTCATCTTCTCAACTTCTTTCGGATAGCGATCGCCATGCACTGTAATTGCCGATGTGGCGCGGTCGATCTGGCGCAGATCATCGGCGGTGAGTTCAAGTGAAGTCGCGCCTATATTCTCTTCGACTCGTTCCAGTTTGGTTGTGCCGGGGATGGGGACAATCCAGGGTCTCTGTGCAAGCAGCCAGGCGAGCGCAATCTGCGCAGCGGTGGCTCTTTTTTGTATCGCGAATGCAGCGATGACATCCACCAGGACCCTGTTCGCCTTGCGGGCCTCAGGAGAAAAGCGAGGGAAACTGCCCCGATTGTCCTCTTTGTCGAACTGAGTGTCTTCGGTGATGGATCCGGCAAGAAATCCCTTGCCGAGAGGGCTGTATGGAACGAAGCCTATTCCGAGTTCTTCGAGAGTAGGCAAGATCTCTTCTTCCGGGTTTTTCCACCACAGTGAATACTCACTCTGCAATGCAGTCACCGCCTGAACAGCATGCGCTCGGCGAATCGTCTGTGCGCCTGCTTCTGACAAGCCGAAGTGTTTGACCTTGCCTTCATTGATTAGTTCTTTCACCGCCCCGGCCACATCTTCGATCGGAACCTCAGGATCGACGCGATGTTGATAGAGCAGATCGATCGTGTCGATGCGGAGCCTTTTCAGCGACTCCTCGACGGTCTGCTTGATGTGATTTGGCCGACTATCCAAACCCATGGGATGCGGATCATCGCCGGAATCGAATTTGAAACCGAACTTGGTTGCGATCACAACTTGATCGCGCACCGGAGCTAGAGCTTCGCCCACTACCTCTTCATTAACGAACGGACCATAAACCTGGGCAGTATCGAAAAACGTGATACCTCGGTCGACCGCACCTCGCATGACCGCAATCATTTCCTGCCTAGTTCCGGGCACTGGGCCATGCCCCTTGCTCATTCTCATGCAGCCCAATCCAATGGCCGAAACTTCGAGATTGCTCTTTCCCAGTCTGCGCTCTTGCACAATCTCTCCTTCTATTGTTGCTGGCAAATTGCCAGGACAGTGAGCCCGCGTGTCCGGCGCCTAAAGTCCTGTCATCTTTAATGCGGCCTCAGGCAGGCGTGCCCCTTCGAGTATCAACGCGGAAGCAGCTTCGTCTATCCTTTGAAGGTCGTTCCCGGTTAGCTCGACGTTTACTGCTCCAAGGTTTTCCTCTAGCCGGTGCAACTTGGTAGTTCCAGGGATCGGCACAATCCACGGCTTCTGCGCCAGCAGCCACGCGAGCGCGATTTGTGCCGGAGTGGCGCCTTTGCGCTCTGCGACGGCCTTGACGATGTCAACAAGGGCCATATTGGCCTTGCGCGCTTCAGTTGAAAAGCGAGGCACGATGTTGCGGAAGTCAGTGGGATCGAACTTCGTGTTCTCGTCGATCTTGCCAGTGAGAAACCCGGCCCCCAGTGGGCTGAACGGCACGAACCCAACACCAAGCTCCTCCAGAGTCGGGAGAAGTTCGGCCTCCGGGCCACGCCAGAACAGTGAGTACTCGCTCTGCACTGCGGTGACCGGCTGGACGGCGTGCGCTCGCCGAATCGTCTGAACTCCGGCCTCCGACATGCCAAAGTGTCGCACCTTGCCCTCGGCAATCAGTTCTTTGACAGCCCCAGCCACGTCTTCGATCGGCACGATGGGATCGACGCGGTGTTGATAGAAGAGGTCGATGGTTTCGGTCCGCAAACGCTTCAGGCAAGCATCGGCCACACGCTTGATATGCTCGGGCCGGCTATTGGTTCCGCCAGTGCGCGCGCCAGTCTCAAGATC
>CAZGHZ010000115.1:0-11788 GCA_964525655.1 uncultured Occallatibacter sp. | reverse complement strand
ATCCCGAGAAGGTGAAAGAGCTGCAACAAGTATTCAACAGCGAAGCGGAACGCAACCATGCGTATCCGATTTTGCCGGAGCGCTCGTCGCCTCTGGATCAGAAGATCAAGGACCAGAAGGTATTCACCTTCCGTTCGGGAGTGGAGCGCCTTCCGCTGCGTTATGCGCCTGGTCTCTACGGGCACGCATATACGATCAATGCCGATGTGGAGATTCCGACCGATGGCGCCGAGGGTGTGATCGTGGCCGACGGAGGCATTTTGGGCGGTTTCAGCCTCTTCGTCAAAGACAGCCACTTGTACTACGAGGTGAATGTTGCCAACGACCACTCCGAGCAGATTGTTTCCAAGACACCGATTCATGCGGGGGTAGCGCATATTCAGTTGAATGTGACTCCGTCGCCGGACAGTACGCCAAACACTTCAGGAACGCCAGGCTTTTATTCGCGCCGCCCCGTCCTCGGCGATGTAAAGCTCTCAATCAACGGCGCATCTGTCGGCGAGGCGAAGTTTACCAGTATCTATGCCGGCGGCGAAACACTGGACGTGGGTAGCGATCTTGGTTCTCCGGTAAGTCCGGAGTACAAGTCGCCTAATCACTTCACTGGCAAGATCAACACCGTCACATTCGAGCTTGTGAATTAACTTCTTCAACCGCGCCTGTCCGGTAAGGATTCATGCCAGGCAGGCGCAAAACACACTAAAAATCAGTATTATTCACAATCGCTGAAGACGCGGCATTTTTCACTGGAGATGGTCATGTTTTACAAGATTCCGGAAAACCTTTCCGCTGAACTTGAAGAGTTGGACTCCTATATTGCCCGTTATCAGCGCGGCGAGATCGATGCTGCGACATTGAAGGTTCGCCGTGTTCCGTTCGGTTGCTATGAGCAGCGCCAAGATGGCACCTATATGGTGCGCATCCGAATTACCGGTGGCGCGTTGACGCCGCCGCAATTGCGCGCGATTGCCGCAACATCTGCCAAGTATGGAAGCGATTCGATTCACATTACCACACGGCAGGAGTTTCAGATTCATAATGTCGCTCTTGAGAACGTGCTTTCAGTTATGCGGGAGTTGCTGCCGTTTGGTCTATCATCGCGCGGGGGAGGCGGCAACACCGTCCGCAACGTTCTTGTGTCACCCGATGCGGGCGTTGGCATTGACGAGGCTTTCGATCCAAGTCCTTACGCCTTTGCGCTGACTAGTAGACTGATCGCGGAATCGGATTCATGGCTACTGCCGCGCAAATTCAAGATAGCATTTTCCAACTCGCCTGCGGATAGCTCCTATGCCGAGTTCAACGATCTTGGTTTTGTAGCGCATCTGCGTGAAGGACAGAAGGGGTTCGGAGTCTATGTTGCCGGTGGGCTCGGCGCTAAGCCAGAAGTCGGGCATCTGTTACACGACTTCATCCCTGCTGAAGATGTATACATTGTGGCCAGCGCCCTAAAACGCCTCTTTGATAAGCACGGTAACCGCAAGAATCGCCATGCGGCGCGACTGCGTTTCCTGTGGAAGACTCTCGGAGAAGTTCGATTTCGTACCCTCTACGATGAGCAGTTGCAGTTTGTCCGCAGTGACTCTCCGGAGCCGCTCTCGATCGAAGAACTTCCGCAATCGAGCGACCTGCCGCCGTTTGCCCCCGTGCAGGAACATTCTCCGGAGTTCGATCGATGGAAGGATCGCTACGTCGAAAACCAGAGGCAAGCCGGCTTGGTTTCCGTGCGCATTCCCATCTTCCTCGGCAATCTGGAGAATGTAAGCGCCATTCGGTTGGCGGGGTTTCTTGCGCCTTTCGGCAATCATGTTCTCCGCGCCTCCTTCGGCCAAAACCTCAGGCTGCGCAACATTCCGAAAAGTTATCTGGCAAACGTTTTTCTTCTGGTTCGCGAAATCTCCGCGCTATCCTCGGGCCCCAGCCTCGTCGGCAACTCTATTGCCTGTACCGGCGCAGACACTTGCAGACTTGGCATCTGCCTCTCAAAAGGCGCGCTTGCGGCGACTGCCGAACGCTTGACGGCTTCCAGTCTGGATCTAGACTCTGTCGCGGATATCAAGCTGAATTTATCTGGATGCCCTAATACTTGCGGACAGCATATGCTGGCCGATCTTGGATTCTATGGCAATGTAGGCCGCACGGAGCAGCATATGTTTCCGGCGTACATGGTGGTTGCGGGCGCCGAAATCGGCGAAGGAAAGGCACGCCTGGCTCGACCGATCGATCGCGTAAGCGCAAAGGATCTGCCCGAATTCGTGCATGAGGTATTGAAACTGTGGATCGCAAAGAAGAGCAAGTATTCCGCCTTCGCTCAATATGTGGACGCGGAGGGCGAAAATGAAATCCGAGAGATTGCAGATCGTTTTCGCTCAATCCCGGCCTACAACGAAGACGCGAGCTACTATCGTGACTGGGACGCAACGGAAACATTCTCACTGGTTGGAAGAGGCGTGGGCGAGTGCTCCGCCGGGCTCTTTGACCTGATCGAGGTGGATCTCAACAGCGCTCGTCAGATTCGCGAGGAACTTCGAACAGGCGATTTGCAAAGCGAAGCGCCACTTTACGAGATCGCTCTGCGCAGTGCGCGCGCCTTGCTCATTACGCGCGGCATCGAGGCAGCGACGGATGCCGCGGTGTTTACAAACTTTGCGCAGCACTTCATTCAAGCGGGATTGATCGACAATCGTTTTGCGTCCGTGATTGAATTCGCACATCAAAAGAACTTAGAAGAACTTGTCCATCGCGAAGAGGATGTCTTTGAGTTGCTCAACGCGGTCGAAGCCCTCTATCGCAGCATGGACAACTCACTTCGCTTCCCGGCGGAAGCCAAGCTGACGGCATAGCGGACGATGACGACGATGACAGCAAACTTAGGCGTCAATTTGACGCAGCGAATCGGCAATACGCCTCTGCTGCGCCTTGAAAGCATATCGATTGGGGCGAAGGACGTGCAGGTGCTGGCAAAGGCGGAGTGGACGAATCCGGGTGGTTCGGTTAAGGATCGCGCTGCGTCGAATATCGTAAATGAGGCCTTGCGTTCTGGCAGCCTGGGAGCGGGCAAAACTCTTCTCGACTCCACCAGCGGCAACACCGGGATCGCATATGCAATGCTTGGCGCGGCATACGGAATTCCAGTTACGCTGTGCATGCCTTCGAATGTCTCAAAAGAGCGTAAGCGCATTCTTCACGCCTACGGTGCAGCGATCATCTACACCGACCCAGGAGAAGGCTCCGATGGAGCGATCCGCAAGGCGCAGGAGATCGACGCTTCAGAGCCAGAGAAGTATTTTTATGCCGATCAGTACTCGAACGATGCCAACTGGCGCGCGCACTATACGAATGGAACCGCCGATGAGATTTGGCAGCAGACAAATGGGCGCGTGACGCACTTTGTGGCAATTCTGGGCACCAGCGGGACGTTTGTGGGGACTTCGCGTAGGCTGAAAGAGTTGAATCCATCCATACGTTGCATCTCTCTGCAGCCCGACTCGCCCTTTCACGGCATCGAGGGAACCAAACACATGGAGACTTCGATCATTCCAAAGATCTACGACGCAAGCATCGCCGATGCCGAGTTGGGCATCGAAACGGAAGCGGCCTATCGAATGACCAGGCAACTGGCACGCGAAGAGGGTTTGCTCGTTGGTGTTTCCGGGGCCGCAGCGCTTGTCGGCGCCATCGAGGTCGCGCGCAATGCGTCGCCGGATTCGGTTGTGGTTACGATCTTTCCCGACTCAGGGGACAAGTATCTAAGCGAAGACTTCTGGAATGAGAACGAGTAAGGCAAGGAAGGAAGCATGGCACTGACAATTCCCGATACGCTCTACCATCAACTGCGCAGGCACGGCGAAGCGACCTATCCGCATGAGTGCTGCGGCGTGCTGGTGGGTGAATTCGACGAGACTGGTGGAAAGGCGGTTGAGACTATCATACCCTGCGGAAACACGCGCACCGACTCGCCTGCCAATCGTTATCACATCGATCCGGTAGAGCTGGTCCGCATTCAGCGGGAGGCGATGCTTGACGGTGATGACATTGTCGGCTTTTATCACTCTCATCCCAATCATCCCGCCCAATGGTCCACCACGGATCTGGCCGAAGCGCATTGGATTAGTTGTTCGTATGTGATTACCAGTATCGAAGACGGGCGTGCCGTATTAACCAACTCGTTTCAATTGCTGGGGCCGGAAGAGGCCAAGCGCTTTGAAGATGAGCACATCGAAGTGATCGAGCAATAACCGGAGTTTTGCAAACCCATAGATTCAAGGAAGGAAGAACATGTCGATCAAAGTCCTGATTCCCACTCCGCTCCGGCCCTATGCCGGAAAGCAATCCACAATCGAAGTGAGCGGTCAGACCGTTGGCGAGGCACTGAGCGATCTCGTCGCCAAGCACCCGGATCTGCGCAAGCATCTGTTTTCTGAGGACGGAAAGCTCCGCTCTTTTGTGAACGTCTATCTGAACGACGAAGACATCCGGTATTTGACCAAGGACGCGACACCGGTCAAAGAGACCGACACGATCACCATCGTTCCCTCGGTTGCTGGCGGACGATAGTGCTTAATTCGCTTCTCGAAAATGAGCAGGACGAACGATTGTTGGGAGATGAACTGTGGCTGAACTGATTGATAGTAGTCAGGCTAAACTGAGCAGCGAAGAGATTCTGCGTTACTCGCGCCACCTTATCATGCCGGAAGTGACTCTTGAAGGGCAAAAGAAACTGAAGGCCGCACGAGTGCTTTGCGTTGGCACGGGCGGGCTCGGATCGCCACTGGCTTTGTATCTGACTGCAGCAGGGGTCGGCACACTAGGTCTCGTCGATTTCGACGTTGTGGACTATACCAACCTGCAACGGCAGGTACTGCATTACACCAGCGATGTGGGCCGCCTCAAGCTTGACTCGGCCATCGACAAGCTGACTTCGATCAACCCATTCGTCGAAATCAAGAGATTCGATATATATCTGAATAGCCAGAATGCGCTGGAGATCTTCAGCGACTTCGATATCATCGCCGACGGCACGGATAACTTTGCCACCCGCTACTTGGTTAACGATGCCTGCGTTTTGAGCGGTAAGCCCAATGTCTATGCGTCGATCTTCCGCTTTGAAGGGCAGGCCAGCATCTTCGCAACTGAAGCCGGCCCCTGCTATCGCTGCTTGTATCCCGAGCCACCGCCGCCGGGCCTGGTTCCATCGTGTGCAGAGGGCGGAGTGCTGGGCGTGCTTCCAGGTTTGCTCGGAGTCATTCAGGCAACCGAAGTAATCAAGCTGATTCTAGGGGTAGGCGAACCGCTGATCGGCCGCCTGGTGCTGGTCGACGCGCTGGCGATGCGCTTCCGCGAGTTGCGCGTACGCAAGAATCCAGAGTGCCCGGTCTGCGGCGCAAATCCGACGGTCAAAGAACTGATCGATTACAACCAGTTCTGCGGCATTCGGGGCGAGGAAGCAGAAGCAACCGCGAGTGCAAAGATCCCTGAGATTCAGCCCGAGGAACTCAAGCGCCGTCTCGATGACCGCGAAGACATCTTCGTACTTGACGTGCGCGAGCCGCATGAGTATCAGATCGTTAACATCAAGGGGCATTTGATTCCGCTTGGCGACCTGCCGACGCGCGTACACGAACTCGATTCAAGCCGTGAGATCGTGGTGCACTGCAAGAGCGGTGCACGCAGCGCCAAGGCCGTCGATTTCCTGCGGAAATCAGGTTTTAGGCGCGCGACCAATTTGACCGGCGGCATTCTGGCCTGGGCCGACCGGATCGACACAACGCTGCCAAAGTATTGACTAAGTGTAGCGGAGACAGACGATTACGACTGAATCTCCAAGATCAAGATATGAGGTGAGTTAGAACACAAGAAGCGGGCCGAAACGCCGGATAGACTTCTATCGCTGGACATTGTCCCCTGACTCGCGGTACATTCATGGGTCAGATGGCGCTCAAAGATCCGCGGGCGTCGCCGATAGGAAGAGAATCATGCAGACGGCCCGTCTCATGCCTGTTCGAATCTGCCGGCCAAACCGATACCGTCCCTCTGGCCGATGCGGGTCTGCCTGGCTGCTCTTCCTTTTACTATTGCTGGGGCTGCCCACGACCTTGGCGGCGCAGGAAAAGCAATCGATCGAGACCGTCAAATTCAAATTGCGTGACGGATACTTGATCGTCGTTCAGACAATGGTCAATGGTGCCGGTCCCTTCGATTTTCTGCTGGACACCGGCGCAACCCATACAGTAATCGATCCAGCACTTGCGCGGGAACTGCGGCTTCCGGTCATCGGACAGGCTTCGCTGACTACCGTTTTAGATGTGCGCCAGGATCAACTGGTGCGACTGAAGAGGGTGCGGGTGGGTGGCTCCGAGGCTTCAGAACTTGGAGCGGTGATCGACCGACTGGATCAGGTGAAGCTCAAGGCGCCGGGGATTCGCGGTGTGCTGGGCGAGGATTATCTTTCGAATTTCGATTTTCTCATCGACTACCGGCAACGCACTTTGAACTTTGGCGGCGATTCTCCCGCAGGGGACCGATGTCGATTCGAGACGATTGGCCGCTATCATGGCGAGCCGACCACCAATCGCTTGCTGATTGAAGCGGAGATTATCGATGTGAGCGCTGGCAAAGTCCAGTTGCAGTTAGACACTGGTGCCAGGATGCCCGAGCTGTTCCCCGTCCGGCCTGAATCCTCGTCATCCCTGCCATGGGCCGGTTCGATAGCATTCACCAGCGGGCCGAATGGAACCGCCATCCACTCTCATACAGGGATCAAGATCGGCACGACAACACTCAACGATCTGGATTTAGTGAAATCCCGTCGCGGTGTTGCCTTCGATGCAGCGGGCCTGCTGCCCGCTGCCATCTTCCATCGAATTTATATTAGCCACTCGGGTGGATTCGTGGTGCTGAACCCAGGCGATTGAAATTCGTCCTCAGCTCTTCAGACAAGCCCAGTCGTGTGTCCCTGCCTGAGATCCCACAGGGCAGCAATGAGCGCGTCGATTTCTTCGCAGGTGTTATAGAGCGCAAACGTCGCACGCACGGTGCTCTCCAAACCGAATCGGCGCAGGATCGGTTGTGCACAGTGATGTCCGCCGCGCACGGCGATGCCTTTGCGGTTAAGATAGTCGCCGATCTCTTCCGTTCGCAAACCTTCCATTACGAATGAGATTACGCTGGCTTTTTCTTTTGCGGTGCCGATGACGCGTAGACCTGGAATTTTCAGCAGGGCCGCAGTGGCATAGGTCAAGAGCATGTGCTCATGGCGCGAGACATTGGCAATACCGACGCGATCCAAATAGTCAATCGCAGCGCCCAGACCGACGGCGTCGGCGATATTTCCAGTTCCCGCTTCAAAGCGTTGCGGAGGCGGTTGATAGAAAGTCTTCTCAAAGGTCACGTCCTGGATCATGTTGCCACCGCCTTGCCAGGGCGGCATCGTATCCAGCACTTCGGACTTTCCAAAGACCACGCCAATGCCCGTCGGCGCAAAGACCTTGTGGCCACTGAAGACATAAAAGTCGCAATTGAGGGCCTGCACATCGACGCGCATATGCGAGACCGCCTGTGCGCCATCGACAAGCACGCGGGCACCGTGGCGATGCGCGGCCTCAACCATCTCTTTCACAGGCACTATCGTTCCCAGGGCATTCGAAACATGGGCGATCGAAACCAGCCGCGTCTTGGGTCCGAGCAGCTTCTCGTATTCGTCGAGCAGAACCTGCCCGGAGTCATCTACAGGGGCAACTCGCAACCGCGCACCCTTTTCCGCACAGATCATCTGCCAGGGAACGATGTTCGCGTGGTGCTCAAGCCATGTAATGACAATCTCATCGTCCTTCTGAATGTTCTGCCGTCCCCAACTCTGCGCCACCAGATTGATGGCTTCCGTGGCTCCGCGCACAAAGATGATTTCGCGGGGAGCGCCTGCGTTGAGAAAGCGGCGTACCTTTTCGCGCGCGGACTCGTAAGCATCGGTCGAGCGCGCGGCCAGCTCATGCGCGGCGCGATGCACGTTTGAATTTTCGTGCTCGTAAAAATAGCTGAGCCGGTCGATCACCGACTGCGGCTTCTGCGTGGTCGCGCCATTGTCCAACCAGATCAACGGATGACCGTTGACCCTCTCCGAGAGAATCGGAAAATCGCGGCGAATCGCTTCCACCTCGAAGGAACTAGAGGATAAACCAAGATCGCCCAATAACTCCGACTGCCCCGCGCCCGGAACTACCACAGGAACCACATTTGACGCATCGAGTGGGCGAGGTTGCTTCTCCGGATCATGGGAAGCCGGTGCACGAAAATCAGGCTCGTGCGCGACGGTCCTGGCAAATTGCGGTGCATTACGGTCAAGAGGCGACGCAAAAGGATTGTTGTTTGACACTCCAGCTGGCACTGGCCCCGGAAGCGAAGGCTGCTCGGAAAACAGCGGCCGCGCCTCTTCCAGGAATGAGAATGTCGGAATCGCCGATGAATCCGCGACGCCTAAAGCGGCCGGAATGGTCGGCGACGGTGGTTGAGCAATCTGCAAAGGCTGAGGATCGGGCAGCAAAGAAGCTGGAATCGCCACGAAACCTTCATCGCCGAACACAGGCTTTTCGCTGGCTTGTGCGGGAGTGTGTTGCGCAACAGGCTCAGCGGCGGGCTCTTGAAACAGGGGCCGTACATCCCGCAAGAAAGCAAACTCCGGCGCAGCCGTGGGCGTTACTCCGCCGGTTGAAACCACCGGAGACGAAGATGCCGACGAGCGCGCATCCGGAATAGTGCTTTTCTCCGGCGTGGCAAGATAGTTTCCAGACTGCGCATCAGTGAGAGTGGCGAGTATTCCCGGCACAGCTGGCGCAGTTGGGTTGGGCACTGCCGCAAATGGATTGCCAGAAAAAGCCGAGTTCGGAGGCAGCACTGCTCTGGCTGCCGTCACGGCAAGGTGCTGCTGCTCCTCAGGCAACTCATTGAAGATCTCATTGGCCATACGAGCCAACTGAGCCGGTGAAAGCACGCCGGGAGCGATCTGATCGCTCCCGCGCAGCCCAGCCGTCGTCGGGGAAGCCGTCGAGACCAAAAACTGTTCACTTGTACTCATGGTATTGACTCACGTCCACGTCTTCCAATAGTGCGATCGCATCGTCGGTCAGTACGGCAGCCGAGCAGTAGAGTGATATCAGATAAGAAGCCAGCGAGCGCTGATCGATGCCCATGAAGCGCACCGACAGGCCGGGACTCTGCTCTCCCGGCAATCCAGGTTGGAAAAGGCCAACCACGCCCTGCTTCTTCTCGCCCACGCGCACCAGCAGTATCTTCGACTTCTGGTCTTTGCTGCGCACGGCGATTTTGTCGGTGGGAATCAGAGGAACGCCGCGCCAGGTCAGAAACGGAGTGCCAAACAAGGTGACCGTCGGCGGAGGAACGCCGCGCCGTGTGCATTCGCGGCCAAAGGCGGCAATGGAGCGCGGAGCCGCCAGGAAGAATGACGGCTCTTTCCATACTTTCGTCAGCAATTCATCCAGATCGTCCGGCGTTGGCGGACCTTTGCGCGTCTTGATCGTCTGCGCGTCGGCAACATTGTTCAGCAGGCCATAGTCGGCATTGTTGAGCAGTTCGCTCTCCTGCTTCTCCTTCACGCTCTCGATCAGCACGCGTAACTGCTCGCGCACCTGGTCATAGGGGTTGCTCAAAAGGTCTGAGACGCGGGTATGCACGTTGAGCACCGCGTTGATGCTGCTGAGGCGATACTCGCGAGGAGTGTCCTGATAGTCGGCAAAAGTGGCGGGCAGAGGCGACTCATCCTCATGGGAGCAGAGAGACTCGATCGCTTTGCTCTCATCCACTTTGTTCACGCGAAAGGTTCCCGCTTCCAGCGGTTTCCAGTCCAGCAGGCGAACCAGCCAACGCGGCGTTATGTCCCCGAACTGCGGAGCCGTCTTGGTTACATTTGCAAGTTGAAATGCGGCCTCTTCACCAAGGGAAGCGCGGAGAACTTCTTCGGGCACGGTCGGACTCCTTTTCGTTCAACAACATCGAAAGTGTAATCGGTGAGACTTCGCTGTTCAAGTGGGTGAATGAAAGGGATGAGGAAATCTTGAATGCGGAAATCCTCAAGATGAATGTCGGGCATTTCATATTCCGAAAGCTTGGAGCGCCGGGCGGGAATTGAACCCGCGAATACAGGTTTTGCAGACCTGCGCGTTGACCGCTTCGCCACCGGCGCTTTTGAAGATCGGAGATTCAGTACTTCCGAACACTCCGGTCCACACGATCAGACCAGGCGTGAATCCCGCCGGTCAGGTTCCAAACATGAGTGAAGCCTGCCCTATGCAAGACCTGCGCCGCTTTGACGCCCCGCGGTCCCATCTTGCAGACCGTCACAATATTCTGGTTCACATCGAGTTCATTCAGCCGCTTGGCCAGTTCCGGAAGCGGGATCAATTGCCCACCAATATTGGAGATTTCATACTCATACTCATCGCGCACATCGAGCAGAAATAGATTCTCGCCGGCATCCAGACGTCTCTTCAACTCTTCAGCGCGGATTCCAGGAACGCTCATCAGATTCTCCTTAGCCTTGATCTTGATCGGCGGCTGTCTTGTCTTGCTTGCTCGCCCGCCTAAATTTCAGCCCAAAACAGAAAACCCACCTGCCAGTTCAATTTCTGGCGGTGGGTCCGAATGAAACGGCAGCTTGTAACTTACTCTAGCCCAGCCATTTCCTCACGCCAGAATGCATTTGCGCACAGCACATCGCTGCACAACAACACATCGTGGCGGTCATGGGGCAAAAACTACTCATGGATGCAATTTACCATGGACAATTTCATACTGCAAGCAGGATTTGATCTTAAGTCGCACTTTTCAAGTGAACTCGCGAACCTCAAGCCGCTCAGCCCGTGACCGCGAATGCCTGCTCAAGGTCGGCAAGAATGTCTTCAGGGGCTTCGAGCCCGACCGAAAGGCGTATGAGGCCATCCGAGATGCCCAACCCGCGCCGAAGATCCGGGTCGAGATCCGCGTGTGTCGTTGAGGATGGATGCGTGATCAGCGTCTCCAGACCGCCGAGGCTCTCGGCGCGCGAACAGAGCTTGACGCAGTTCAGTGCCCGGATGGCAGCCTCGGTTCCAGCCTTCAGTTCGAAAGAGAGCTTTGCGCCGGGAGAGCTTTGCTGCTTCTCGGTTAGGGCCTTCTGTGGAAAAGTGTCAAGACCGGGGTAGTGAACGCGCTCAGGTGCGGGATGATCTTCAAGCCAACTTGCGGTTTTCGCCGCTCCTTCGCAGTGAAGTCGAAGGCGGGCCGGCAGAGTCTTCATCCCTTGCAGAGTGAGCCAGGCCTCGAAAGGAGCCTGCGTCGTTCCGATGGTCTTGCGGATCAGACGCAAACGATCGAGCAATCTCTCATCGCGTGTGGCGATCGATCCGTCTACAGTCGCGTTATGTCCGTCGATGTATTTAGTCGTCGAAAGGATGGAGATGTCCGCGCCGAGTTCGAGTGGCCTCTCGAGAATCGGAGTCAGAAAAGTGTTATCGACAGCAAGCTGAATCGAATGCCGCTTCGCAATCTGGGCAACAGCAGCGATGTCTGTCAGTTTCAACGTCGGATTCGGGACGGACAAAGGAGGCAGCACAACACTGTGTCCAGCAATTGCGAGGCCGGCGGACAATTGCGGAGCAGTTAGGATGTTCGTTGCGACTGCTGGGATTCGATCCGATGCATTCCGATTCTCAGCGCTACGTTGGTACTGCGATTTGGGGTGCGGCTTTCACGGCGATAACACGGGTTCAAATCCCGTCGGGGACGCCAACAAAACAAA
>CAZGHZ010000114.1:0-12033 GCA_964525655.1 uncultured Occallatibacter sp. | reverse complement strand
AGCGACTCCGGGCGCAGGCGCTTGCCGCGGCAGACCGGGCAGGGCGTGGCCGACATATAGGCCATCATGGACTCACGATAAGCATCGCTATGAGCCTCTTCGATGCTCTCGCGCAGGAAGGCGAGAATGCCATGAAATCCGGTGCGCGGTGCCTCGCCCTTTGGCGGGCCGTAGACCAGCAGATGTTGCTGCTTCGGCGGCAGGTCTTCAAAGGGAAGCTTGAGGTCGATCTTGTACCGCTCGGCGGCGAGATGGATGAGCCTGAGCAGATATTGCGAGCTTGAGCCGGGACCGAGGCCGCCATCGAGTAGCGGCTTGGACCAGTCGGTAATAACCTTGGCGGGGTCCAAATCGTAGAGCGATCCCAGCCCGTGGCATTCAGGACAGGCGCCAAAGGCGGAGTTGAAGCTGAAGCTGCGCGGCTCGAGTTTGGGCACGTCGAGACCGCAGTCGGGGCATGCCATCGACGAGGAAAACAACTGCTCCTGAGGCCCGGAGCCGCCCGTAACAGCCACCAGAATCAGGCCATTGGACAGTTGCAGAGCCTTGGCTACGGCGGCTTCAAGGCGCTTTTCAAAGGAAGGCTTGCCGGCTGGCGGCGGCGGAGCATCCGCGGGGGGATTCTTAAGCAAAACCCGGTCGATGATCGCTTCGATGGTGTGGTTCTTGCGCCGGTCGAGCGAGACAGGCTCAGAAAGGTCCATCACTTCGCCGTCCACGCGCGCGCGGAAGCCCTGACGGTCAAGCCCGTCCAATAGCTCTTTGAATTCGCCCTTGCGCCCTCGAACCACTGGCGCCATCACGGTGACGCGCTCGCCCGAGCCCAGTTCAAGAATGCGCTGGACGATCTGGTCCGCAGTCTGCCGGGAGATGGGGCGGCCGCAGTTGGGGCAGTGGGGCGTGCCGACCGAGGCATACAGCAGACGCAGGTAGTCGTAGATCTCAGTGATGGTACCTACGGTGGAGCGCGGGCTGCGGCTGGTGGTCTTTTGCTCGATGGAGATGGCCGGCGAAAGCCCTTCGATCGAATCCACATCGGGCCGCTCGATCTGATCGAGAAACTGCCGCGCATAGGCCGAGAGCGTCTCAACGTAGCGACGCTGGCCCTCGGCATAAATCGTGTCGAAGGCGAGCGAGCTCTTGCCTGAGCCCGAGAGGCCCGTGACGACCGTGAGCGTATTGCGCGGGATGCGCACATGGATGTCGCGCAGGTTGTGCTGGCGCGCCCCGCGCACCGAGATGTGAGTGATGGGCATGAGTTGGGAGCGGGAATCGGGAGCCGAGAGCACTGTGAGGCAGATCACCGCATCGCAGCACCCTAGGGGTATTTTATTGGTTAATAGAAACAAGGGTCAATGCGGCGTTTTATCTGCGAGAATCGCAGAAAGCGATCCTCCGCTTTTGCCGGCCGGTTCCTGGCGGCCTGAGAGAGGAAGCTCGGCACGGACCCCAGGTAGAGGAGCGAAGGCAGCAGCGATGGCGGATGTGTTGAATTTGGTGTTATTGATCTCGACTTCGGTTGGTTCGCTGGCCTTTGGAATCCTGGCGGCTTATGGAACTCTGCGCGTGGCCTTTGCGCTGATGCGTCCGCAAAAATGCCCGGCCCCGGTGAAAACGCAGCAGGAAGTCGCGCGGGTGCTGTAGAGCAGAGATCGGGGATCGAAGATCAGCCTGAGACGTGGCGACCCAGCCAATGGAAGACGAAGCAAAAGCTGAGGATCGCAACACTTGCCCCGACCGGAAATCCCAAGAAAAAGGCGGCCATTCCGGCCATGGAATTGGCTTGGGGATAACGCCAGACGGGCCATTCGATAGAAATAAAATTGAAAGCGACGAAGCTGAGAATAAACGCGCCGGCCGCAATCAAGAGCGACAGTAAGACCCTTTTCGCCACACGTTGTCTCCTCTGCCCATCAATTCTAGACTGCGCTCAAAAGCACAATGATCCGCCCCCACGGGCTGCGGGTTCCCGAACTCTGCCCCCTGATCCCTGACCCCTATTGCGGGTTGGTAGGCGGCTGCGGCTGGCCCGGCTGCGGATGCATCGGCGACGGAATGCGCTGCCCGCCGGGTGCGAAGGGGGGCCGGACGAGGGGCTGGGGCGGCTGCTGAGGCTGATCGTCGGTGTCTGCGTCGTCATCGCTGGCCTGAACGGGGTTGGCGGCCACCGCGGTCTTTCCTGCCTCGTTGCGGGCGCTGAGCACAATCTCGCGCGGAGTTCCCTCGCCCTGGTCCCCGATCATGAGAACGTTGTAACTGGTGCCCCGCAAAAGCTCCGAAACCACATCGCGGGCCTTGCCGGGGCCATAAGTTCCGAAGACGCGCTCGTCGGTGTCCAAGCCTTCGACCGTCGCGCCGGTGACTGTCGCTACATCCTTCAGAATCTGCTGCAGGCTGGAATTGCCTGCGCTGATGGTTAGACCATGGCTGTCCCAGGTGATGGATGCATCCAGCGGCTTCTCGTTGGCAGGCCAGATTGACGTGCCAGTCGTGGGCGAGCTTGCCGACGGCAGCGCCGGTTGCGGAATCGAAATCGCGAGAGATTGTGGCTGTGCCGCTGCGGGACGTCTGCGCGGCTGCGCGGGCATTCCGCCAGACGCGATAGCGGGCGAGATGACAAAAGACTCCGGCGGAAAAACGCTCTCTGCGGCCAGGCTCTTGATTTCATCAAGACCGTTCAAATTGCCGTGATATTGCTTGTAGTAATAATCCAGTTGTTTTTCAACGGAATCCTTATATTCGCCGGCAGAGAAGTCCGAGACGCGGGCATAAAACCAGATCGCCTTCACTAGATCGTCGATCTCTGGCCGGGCATAGGTACTGGCGAGAAGCATCGTATCCCACAAGCCCACGGACTTGGTCTCGTTCTCCGTGTATAGGGTCAATTCATTCGTATACTCGGCGACCGCATTCTTGAATTCATGCCTCGAGAAAGCGTCGTCGAGGGCAATTGCCGAATGAAAGACCGGATAGGCTCCAGCCGTCAGCTTCTTCCAGTCGTCGCCAGGGGTGCCGTCAGGCTTGCGAAGGGAGAGACCTCTGTGGGCGAGGGCAGCGGCGTCGTTACAGGCTTTGGGATCGCTGCTCCTGGCGGTCCTTTGATCGACGCTCTTGAGGCACTGGCCCTTCTTGATGAAAACCGCGACGAACATGGCCTTCATATTGCCGGGATCTGCCTGAAGCAAGCGGTTGGCCGCGCTGAGCGCGCGATCGGCATCATTCATGCCCTCGTAGGTGTCGACGAGCGATTCGAGGAACGCCGGCTTTGCCTCGCTCTGCGGATGAGTCAATAAATAGTGCTCCAGGCACACGGCCCTGGCATTCCGATTGGACTGAATGGCGCATTGCTGGTGGGCGTTGAACTCGGCCGGATCCTGGATGATGATCGAATCCTGGGCTGCGACCAGTTGCGCCCCGCCCAAAGCGATGGCCAGAACGGCCAGCACGGTAAGCGGGCACAGGCTGGAGACTTCAAACCAGGCCGGCAAGTTCAACGAGAAGTGATTGCGCATCAAAACTGATCCTTGGTCCCACCGGCTGGCTCTCTTTGCTTGGATCTGATGCGGTCTTACGCAAGAAGACGCCCATACCGTGAAGCACCGCGGCCAGCCGTTTGCTGCTCTACTGTACTAGACTAACAGTGGCCGTCGGACGCTCATATCGAATCGCCGCTGGCCGTGCGAACAGGGAAAGGAAGCAGTAGATGCGCCTTTGTGTGAACACTTTAGCCGCGCCGGCGCTCCTTTTGGGGCTTCTGGCTGTGGCGGCGCCGGCGAGCGCCACCAGTTGCACCACCCAGGCCTCGCTGCTGCCCCAGGATCGCGACGCGCTGGCGGCGGCCGGGGGCGGACTGGCCAGGGCCGTGGCCGCGCAGGATCTTGTCTCCCTCAAGGCCGCTCTGCTGCCCGCCGTGGCCCAGGAGTGGGACGGCATCAGCGCGGTGGTGCAGGATGCGGCGCCGCTGATGAAGGGTGGTCAGGTGCAACTGCGCAGCCTCTACCTGCTGGACGCAACCAGTCTGACTGCGCCTGCCGATACGCAGTTCTTCTGTTCGAATGCGACCGGCTCGATGACCGTCACCCTGAGTATGCGGGCACTACCGCCGGGCCGCTACGCAGTGGTGCTGGCCGATGCCGCCGGTGCGCCCTTTGCCGCTCAGTTGAGCCTTATTCTCGTATGGGACGCTCAAGCCTCGGCTTGGAAGCTGGGAGGACTCACCGTACGTCCCGGCGCCCTCGAGGGCCACGACGGGGTCTGGTGGTGGACCCATGCCCGCGAAGTAGTGAAGGCCGAACCAGCGAACTCATGGGCAGCCTGGTACTCCTACGAGGTGGCGCGCTCGCTCCTGCTGCCGGTGGATTTTCTCTCATCGCCAAACCTCGATAAGCTCGGCTCGGAGCAGGCCTTGCTCAAGAACTCTCCGCAGGACGCTTTTCCGATGACGATCCCCGACGGCCCGCGCACCTGGAAGATCGATACCGCGCACTTCGACCAGACACTCATGCGCGCCGACCTGGGCGTGGTCTACGAGTCGATTGGTGTAACCGATCCGGCCGCTCTGCGCACCGAGGCGGTTGCCGTGCTGAGCGCGTTCTTGAAGGCGCAGCCGGGGTTGCGCCAGCACTTCCACGGCCTCTGGGCCTACGCAGTGAAAGATGGCAAGCGGACGCCGGTGCTTGAGCTGCCCATGGCGCAGATACCGTAAAGGCAGGGGCTACGGGCTAGGGATTAGGGGACTGGGAACGGGGATTAGGGAACAGGGACTAGGGACCAGGGCATCTTCGGATTTACTGTAGACTTCCGTGCCCCATCCATTCCGCGTTTTTCTGCGGAATGGGTGGGAGACCACGAGGCTCAAAACAACCGGAAGCTGTTTTGTGACCTGGTTTTGAAAGGGCACGACTTCAGTCGTGCCGCATTTGCCGCGTAATCGATGCGGGCTTTAGCCCCTGAGAAGCGCAATCAGCACTCGATAGGAGATCTTCTAGACACACCCGGGCGTCTGGAAATCCACGGTTCGGAGGATAGCCAATGGCAGCCATCATCGACCTGCGTTCCGACACTGTGACTCGTCCCACAGCCGAGATGCGCGCTGCGATGGCTGCGGCCGAGGTGGGCGACGATGTCTACGGCGAAGATCCCACCGTCAATCTTCTCGAAAGCCGCGCGGCAGCCACTTTCGGCCGTCAGGCTGCGCTCTTCGTCCCCGCCGGCACCATGGGCAATCAGATCGCCATCCGCCTGCACACACAGCCGGGCCAGGAGGTGATCGCCGAATCGCGTGCGCACATTCTCGACTGGGAGATGGCAACGACCGCGGTCTTCTCCGGCTGCCTGGTGCGCGCGGTTCCTGCCGAGCGCGGCATTCTTACCTGGGAGCAGATTGAGCCGGCGATCTATGAACGCGAATCGTTTCGTGCCGCCACCGGTTTGATCGAGATTGAGAACACCGCCAATCTCGCCGGTGGAACGGTGACACCTCTGCCTGTGCTCGAAGAGATCTGGACCAATGCCAAGCAGCGCAAGCTGCCTACCCACCTCGATGGCGCGCGCATCTTCAATGCGGCTGTAGCGCTGGGTGTGGATGTGAAGGCGCTGACGCGCGGCTTCGACACCGTGATGTTCTGCCTCTCAAAGGGTCTTGGCGCGCCGGTGGGCTCGATGCTGGTGGGCTCGGCTGAACTGATGGCGCGGGCGCGGCTCTATCGCAAGGCTCTCGGTGGCGGAATGCGCCAGGCCGGCGTGCTGGCCGCGGCGGGATTGATCGCGCTCGAGCACGGCCCGAAGCGGCTGCATGAGGACCACGCCAATGCACGCCTGCTGGCCGAGGCGCTGGACAACATCGACAGCGTCGCGATCGACCTCGACGCGGTCGAGACCAACATCGTCATCTTCCGGCTCACCGACGGCCTCAGCGCTGTGGATGTTGTGAAACGGCTCAAGGCGCGCGGCATTCTCGCTAGCGCCTTCGCGCACGACGCAATCCGCCTCGTCACCCATCTCGACGTGAATCGCGCCGCCTGCGTAATGGCGGCAGATGCCTTGGCCGAAGAGATCGAGGCGACGGCAAAGACCGTCAGCCACCGATAGAGCAATCCGGTACATCGAAACCAAATCCAGTGGAGTAGAAGTGTTCTGGGTGCGGTATGCCAACTCTCCGCAACTATTCCTGCCGCACAACGTTGAAACAATCAACAATCCGGAACGCGTGACAAGGCCCGGAGATACTGAACCCTGGAGGATTCCGTTCATGGTTAAGAAGGTTGCACTGGCGTTGTTGTTTGCTCTCACTCTCTGCCCTGTGGCATCGTTTGCGCAGGTTGTCATTCGCATTGGGCCGCCGGCTCCGATCGTCGAGACCAGAGGCGTTCCTCCCGAGCGCGGCTTCGTCTGGATCGACGGCTATCACCGCTGGGACGGCGAGCGCTACGTCTGGGTCCCTGGCCGCTGGGATCGCCCGCCACATCCCGGCGCGCATTGGGTTGCTCACAAGTGGGTCCACCGCCACGGCGAATGGGTGCTGGTCGAAGGTCACTGGCGGTAAGTAGCGCTTTCAATCAACAGAAGAGCGGGGCGCAGGCCCCGCTCTTTCTATCGTTCGAGTGTCTCTCCGGTGAGGTTGGAGTTTACAAGATGGTAACAATGCTGGCATAAACTGGCCAGCATGAAAATCTCCAACTTGCTTTCAGGCGCCGTTTTGGTGGCGCTGTCCCTGTCGAGTGGGGCGGCGTATGCCCAGGATCTTTGCAACCGCCTCACCGAGGCCGAGGTAGCGGCTGCAGTTGGCACGCAGCTCACACGCAGCCGCACCGATCCTTGCCGCTTCGGCCACGCATTCAAGTCGTTCAGCATCATAATTCACTCGGGCGACGGCCCGCGCTTTAGCGATTACGCCGCCAACGCTCGCAAAGAGTTCAAGGATACCCAGTCGGTTCCCGGCATCGGCTCCGACGCCATCTTTTTTGGAAGCCAGTTGGCTGTGAAGGCCAAGGGAGATGTGATCGTCATCTCGATGTACATCGGCAAATCGCAAGCGGAAACAATAGCCCTGGCCAAAGCTGTAGCGCAGAGGCTGATAGCGCACATGTGATGAGCCCAAATGCATGTCTCGACGCAGCGCAAAGGTTGGCTGGCTAACCTGCCTACTGTGGCGCGGGCAGATTCGCAGTGATCTCCACCGGCACCGAGGCTAGGACTTCGCTCGCCGAGGGCAGTGCAGCGGGCAGCGGACCCTCCAGCGCCAGCGCCAGCACATCATCCATGTTGTCGACAAAGTGCAGCTTGATGGAGTTCTTGATGTTGTCCGGGAGTTCGGAAACGTCCTTCTCGTTGGCGCGCGGCAGGATGACCTCGAAGATGCCGGCCCGCAGCGCGGCCAGCAGCTTCTCCTTCAGTCCGCCGATGGCCAGCACCTTACCGCGCAGCGTGATCTCGCCGGTCATTGCGATGTCGCGGCGCACGGGAATCTTGGCCAGCGCGCTGGCCATCGCCGTTGCCATGGTGATGCCGGCCGAGGGACCGTCTTTGGGAATGGCGCCTTCGGGCACGTGCAGGTGCAGATCGACGTTGCGATAGAACTCGCGACTCAGCCCCAGCGCCTGCGCGCGCCCGCGGATGTAGCTCAACGCAGCCTGCGCCGACTCCTGCATCACGTCGCCCAATTGGCCGGTGATGGTGAGCTTGCCCTTGCCGTCGAGCACTTGCACCTCGGTGGTCAAAATGCTGCCGCCCACCTCGGTCCATGCGAGCCCGGTGACGAGGCCAACCTCGCTCTTCTCGTGCACTTCCGAGTCGCGGTATTTGGCAACGCCAAGAAACTCGTGAATATTCTCCGCCGTCAGCTCTTCCTTGTGTTTCGCGCCGGCTTTGACCACCTTGCGCGCCACCTTGCGGCAGACGTTGCCGATCTCGCGCTCGAGATTTCTCACGCCGGCCTCGCGCGTGTAGTTGCGGATGATTTCGATGAGGGCGTCGTCCTTGAAGACGATATTTTTCTCGCTTAGTCCGGTCTGCTCACGCTGCTTCTTCACCAGGTATTGCTTTGCGATCTCCAGCTTCTCCTGCTCTGTGTACCCCTGAAGCCGAAGCACCTCCATTCGGTCCTGCAACGCTGCCGGAACGGTGTGCATCACGTTGGCCGTGGCCACAAACAACACCTGCGAGAGATCGTAATCCACGTCGAGATAGTGATCCTGGAAGGCGATGTTTTGCTCCGGGTCGAGCACCTCGAGCAGCGCCGACGCCGGGTCGCCCCTGAAGTCCGAGGCCATCTTGTCCACTTCGTCGAGCAGGAAGACGGGGTTCTTCGTGCCCGCCCGCTTCATGTGCTGGATGATCTGCCCAGGCAGCGCGCCGATGTACGTCCGCCGATGCCCGCGAATCTCCGCTTCGTCTCTCACGCCGCCCAGAGAGAGCCGCACAAATTTGCGGCCGGTGGCCTTCGCGATCGACATGCCCAGCGAGGTCTTTCCCACGCCCGGAGGCCCGGCGAAACACAAGATAGACCCCTTGGGATTCTTCACCAACTGACGCACTGCGAGGAATTCGAGAATGCGTTCTTTAATTTTTTCGAGGCCGTAGTGGTCCGAGTTCAGCACCTTTTCCGCAAAATCGATGGAGCGCGTTTCCTTGGATTTCTTCTTCCACGGCACGGCCAGCAGCCAGTCGATGTAATTGCGGCTCACGGTCGACTCGGCAGACATCGGCGGCATGGCTTCGAGCTTTTTCAATTCCTGAATCGCCTTGTCGAGAACATCCTTGGGCATGCCGGCGGTCTCAATCTTCTTGCGCAGCTCGTCGAACTCGCTCTTTTCGCCGCGGCCCAGCTCCTTCTGGATGGCCTTGATTTTCTCGTTGAGGTAATACTCTTTTTGCGCCCGCTCCATCTGCCGCTTCACGCGCGACTGGATGTTGCGATCGAGATCCAGCTTCTCAATCTCCACGTCCAGCACGTCGGCGATGCGCGCGAGGCGAATCGCCGGGTCGAAGAGTGCCAGCAATTCCTGCTTCTCTTCGATGCCCAGTTGCAGATTGGCGGCGATAGTGTCGCTCAGCTTGGCAGGATCATCCATGCGCACCGTGGCGATGATCGTCTCGTAGTTGAGCGATTGCTGTAGCTTGACGTATTGTTCGAAGAGGCCGGAAACGCGCTGGATCAGTTGCTCGACAGCCGGAGTCATCTCGAACTGCGGCTTGCCCACGCGCACCGTGGCCACAAAAAACCCGTCGCGGTCGTTCACCTCGATCGACTTTGCCCGCTCCACGCCCTCGACCAGCACCTTGATATTGCCGTCGGGCATCTTGACGCTCTGTACAATATTGCAAATGGACCCGACCTGATAGATCTCCTTGGCCTTGGGCTCGTCAATCGTCGCATCGTGCTGCGTCGCGAGAAAGATCTTGCGGTCGCCGGTAAGCGCCTCTTCAAGCGCTCTCACGCTCGATTCGCGGCCCACCACAAAGGGCATCATCATGTAGGGAAAGATCACCATGTCCCGAATGGGCATCATGGGCAGCTTGCGCGCTTCGGTCTTTGCAGTCATTGTGCCACCTTGGAGGTTGAAATGGCCGCAGTGAGCATGTCAGCGATGCGCTCAAGTCGCATGATCGGGTCGAAGATGGCCAGCAATTTCTGCTTCTCTTCGATGCCCAGTTGCAGATTGGCGGCGATGGTGTCGCTTAGCTTGGCTGGCTCGTCCGTGCGTATCGTAGCGAAAATTGTCTCGTAGTTAAACGAAAGCTGTAGCTTGACGTACTGCTGGAAGAGTCCGGTGACTTGCTTCATGAGCAGGCCGACATCCGGACCCGGGCGAACCGTTGCCAGATAGAAACCGTTACGGAGCTCTACCTCGATAATTTCGGCACGTTCCAGACCTTCTACGAGCACTTTATAGGCACCGTCCGACATTTTGACGCTCTGCACGATGTTGCAAATGGACCCGACCTGATAGATCTCCTTGGCCTTGGGCTCGTCAATCGTCGCATCGTGCTGCGTCGCGAGAAAGATCTTGCGGTCGCCGGTAAGCGCCTCTTCAAGCGCTCTCACGCTCGATTCGCGGCCCACCACAAAGGGCATCATCATGTAGGGAAAGATCACCATGTCCCGAATGGGCATCATGGGCAGCTTGCGCGCTTCGGTCTTTTCGCGGGATGCGGTCATTAGGGACACCTTTTGGATTGGATGCGCGAAAGCAACTCCGGTTGCGGGCCGGCAGTACGGCTCTGTAGGGATTGTACAGCGAAATGATGTGCTAACGGGAATCATGCGAATGGAGTTCCAGGTCTCGGAAGCGAGACCCTGAGGCACGCGGTACCCGGTGCTTTGTTTCGTAGGACTGTTCGGCTTACAATGGATTGAGTCGGCCGTCTCTGCAAAGTTGGCCTGCACAGGAGGACGGATTATCGATGATCCTGAGAGCTGAGGCATTATCTCCGGCGCAAAAATCTGTGATCGAACAAATCCTGGGGCGGCAGATTCTGGAAGCTGAAGCCGTGAGCCTTCGTGCGTTCGAGCCGCCAACGCTCGATCTGTCGAAGCGTCAAATCGCGGCGGAAAGGCTGCGCAGCTTTCTGGAAGAGATGGAGAGCCCGCGCGCAGGCATCTCCGATGAGGAGTGCGAAGCCGCGTTGCTCGAAGCCATCCTCAGCGAGCGGCCGCATTACGCGCAGATGCCGTGAGAATCGTTCTCGATAGCAACATTCTCGTGCGGTCGTTTGTGAGATCGCACGGGCTAGCGCATGAATTGTTGCTGGCGATCCTTGCAGGCGAGCATACTCTTATTCTCTCCAATGAGATCCTCGTCGAAGTGGCGAGGGTTCTTCGCTGACCGCGCTTGTCGGTGGTTCACGGGCAGAACGAAGAAGCCGTCTACAACTTCACCGGATGGCTGCGGGATGCGGCGGAGGTCATTGCGCTCAGTCCGCTCGCCACGGCCCCCATCCGTGACCGCAACGACATCTTCGTTCTGCAAACCGCGCTGAGTGGAGAGGCAGATGTGCTCTGCACAGGCGACCGGGACTTCTTCGAGCCGCCAGCCTCGATATTCCTGGCAAGCGTCGGCATCGCCGTTCTGACGGATGCACAGTTGATGCGAAGGCTGAAAGCCTGAATTCGAAGGAATCGAAGGAATCTCAGATCCGAGAGACGAGACGTGAAGCACCCGGCCTTTCGCGGAGTCTATCAGCCTGTCTGTTTAGTGGAAATAACTGTCAAGAACAATAACGAACCGTAGTTTTAGATATCCCACCTTAGCGGCAAATACAGAGCCGCCGCGAAGGTGGGGCACCCGCATTTCTGAGATTCACGGAATCAGCCGGCCTTTTCCAGCAGGCACAGCGACAGATCGCGGCGCTCGACCATGTCCTTGGTGATCTCCATGTCGCGGACACGCTTGTTATTCGGCAGGTGGTACATCAGGTCGAGCATCAGCTCTTCGAGGATCATGCGCAACCCGCGCGCGCCTATCTTGCGTGTCAGGGCCTCGCGGGCAACGGCGCCGATGGCCTCCTGCGTGAAGTGCAGGCGGACATTCTCGTATTCAAAGAGCCGCTGATACTGCTTGAGAATCGCATTGCGCGGCTTGGTAAGAATCTCGACCAGCGCCGGTTCGTCCAGTTCGTCGAGGATGCCCATCACGGGCAGCCGGCCGACAAACTCGGGAATCAACCCATACTTGATCAAATCCTGAGGTTCTGTCCGGCGCAGCAACTCGGTGTCGCGATGCGTGCGGCTGGTGGCGGCATCGCCCTCGGCCGCGTCGATGGTCTTGAAGCCCAGCGCCTTCTTGCCCACCCGGCGGCCGACGATGCGCTCCAGTCCCACGAAGGCTCCGCCGCAGATGAAGAGGATATTGGTGGTGTCGACGGCGGTGAACTCCTGATGCGGATGCTTGCGCCCGCCCTGCGGCGGCACGTTGGCCACGGTGCCTTCCAGAATCTTGAGCAGCGCCTGCTGCACGCCCTCGCCGGAAACATCGCGCGTAATGGAGGGGTTCTCGTCCTTGCGGCCGATCTTGTCGATTTCGTCGATGTAGA
>CAZGHZ010000113.1:0-12226 GCA_964525655.1 uncultured Occallatibacter sp. | reverse complement strand
CCGGCCAGGTGAAGCACAAGCAAATCTTTTCCAGCATCCGCCCCGACTGGCGGCTCGCCAAGCTGCTCTTGAACCTGCGTACGCGGAATACCGACATGCTGCTGGGCGCGGTGGCCAAGGTGCTGGGCGACGAAGGCATCGAGCTAATCAGTTCTACCGCCTTTCTTGAGCCGCTGCTGGCCGAGGAGGGCCTGCTCACCGAGCGTGCTCCCGACGAGGAAGAACGCAAGAACATTGAGTATGGTCTGAGCGTGGCCCGCGCCGTTGCCGGCTTCGACATCGGACAGACAGTGGTGGTCGCCGCGCAGGCCTGCGTCGCCGTCGAGGCCATGGAGGGCACCGACGCAACCATCGAGCGAGCCGGGCAGTTGATGAAGTCGCTCGCAGACGATGCGGCCGACTCCGCGACAACGCTCGAACGACGCCTGACCGTGGTCAAAGTGGCCAAGCCGAATCAGGATATGCGCTTCGATGTGCCAGTCGTCGGCGTTGCGACGATTGAAGCGATGATTCGTGCCGGATCCAGTTGCCTGTCAGTCGAGGCCGGCCGCACGCTGCTCTTTGACCGAACGCAAGTGATTGAGCGTGCAAAGCACAAGGGTATTGCCATCGTGGCCTCCTCGCGTACATACTGAAAATCTCAGGAGTGACGGATCGGGAGCAGGTAGCTCGTCCGCACTACTGATTGCCGGCAGGAATTCCCCGTTACGCGCCTGCTGTTCCCCGTTCCCCATGTCTTGCAAGGTAACCAGGAGGTTTCAGGTGAGAAAGAGGGTTCTCTTTATCTCTGCCGCGGTGGTTTTGGTCGCGGCTTCGATCTTCACAGTTTATGCAGCCATCGATGCCGGGCAGACCCTGCCCACCGTTGGGCAGGTCGCGCCCACATTCACTCTGCCTTCGCAGGATGGCACTCCCGTTGCGCTGGACAGTTACCGCGGCAAGTGGGTGGTGCTCTACTTCTATCCCAAGGACATGACCTCGGGCTGCACCCTCGAGGCCCACAACTTTCAACGCGACCAGGCAAAATATGATGCCGCCAACTCGGTGATTCTGGGCGTGAGCGTGGACACAGCCGACAGTCACAAGCAGTTCTGCACCAAGGAGGGACTTACCTTCCATCTCCTCGCCGATCCGGAACACAAGGTGGTCGACGCATACGGCTCGCTGGGCCACTTTGGAACCATGACCATCGCCAGCCGCAACACCTTCCTCATCGATCCTCAAGGCAATATAGCAAAGGTGTGGACTAAGGTCGATCCTTCGGTCCACTCGACCGAAGTGCTATCCGCCATCAGCGCCATGCAGCTCTCCGTCAAGCCGCCACAATGAACGAGCCGTCAAACGCACCTCTAGCAAAGGAGCCTTCATGACCCAATCCGTCAAACCGCCAAACACTCAAGAATCCGTGACCGCGCCTAACGAGCCCAGCTCGGTCAAGCCGCCCAACAAGCAGAATCAGCCCGGTCTAACGTCCGCCGCGCAAGTCGCCTCGGTGAAACCGCCCAACAACTCGTAAAGGCTCTTCCTCGGCACTAGGCGCAGCTCAGCTTACGCAGTAAGATCCTCGCCCCGCGAGGCTCTTGCTGCGTGAACTTTATTGACAACACTTTATCATCAAACGTGGAGTAATTATTTGGCTGGTTCAAACTTCCATTGAAGGGCTCTGGGCTATGTCTTGGAGGACCTGCGGAAGTTCTTATTGAAAGCTGCTGCGATCGCCGGATCTTGTTAGGTGTGGTGGGAGCGCGTGGCCACTTTCCGCCATTGGTGACGGTGCAACAGAACGTAGATTTAGACGATGGAGAGGTCCTGGCCAATAGATCTTGCCAGATCTGAACGAGGCTATTTGGTCGTCAGTTTGTTGCTCGCTTCAGCTTGTGCCAGATGTTCGGACGGGAGGGCGCGTTGTTCCACCGGCCCTATCCGACCCCAACTTCTTCCGCCGCGATCGTTTCTGTCCAGGCCGGAAGGGCCAAGGGTGTTGCATTCGTCGAGACACCTGGGTACCGAAGAGCCCACCGTCACGATGGGTACATTGGCCGATTCGCTCTCTTTAACCCTTGCCGATGACATGCGCCAGCGTCTCGCCAATTTCCGCCGGTGAAACCACAACATGAATCCCTGCTTCAGTCATGGCCTTCATCTTGTCGGCGGCTGTGCCCTGGCCTCCGCTGATGATGGCTCCGGCGTGGCCCATGCGGCGGCCCGGAGGCGCAGTCTGTCCAGCGATGAAGCCAACGACTGGCTTCTTGACGTGTTTCTTGACGAAGGCGGCGGCGGCTTCTTCGGCTGCACCACCAATCTCGCCGATCATGATGATGGCTTCAGTTTCAGGGTCGTTATTGAGCAGGCGCAGCGCGTCGATGTGCGTAGTGCCGATGATCGGGTCGCCGCCAATCCCAATCGCTGTGGATTGGCCGATGCCACGCTGGGTTAACTGAAAAACGGCCTCATAGGTCAGTGTGCCCGAGCGGGAGACGATTCCTACCGAGCCTTCCTTGTGAATCCTGCCCGGCATGATGCCGATCTTGGCTTTGCCAGGCGAGATGACGCCGGGGCAGTTGGGGCCAATGAGACGCGACTTCGAGTTCTTGAGCTTGGCCCACACCTTGACCATGTCGAGCGTAGGTATGCCCTCGGTGATAGCGACGATGAGCGGAATGCCCGCATCCTCGGCCTCGAGAATCGCGTCGGCGGCAAAGGGTGGCGGTACGAAGATCATCGTCGCGTTGGCGCCGGTCGCAGCTACGGCATCAGCTACGGTATTGAAGACCGGCCAGCCCTCATGCGTTGTGCCACCCTTGCCGGGAGTTACTCCGCCGACAACCTTCGTGCCATACTCCGCGCAACTCATAGCGTGAAAGGTGCCTTCTTTGCCGGTGATTCCTTGCACGATGAGGCGGGTTTCTTTATTGACTAACACTGCCATTTTATGCCCCCACGCTTGCAGCCGCAGCTACAACAAGTTCCGCTGCCTCTTTCATCGTTTCGCCCACCTGGAAATTCAGACCTGATTCTTTCAGGATTCTGCGGCCCTCTTCGACATTGGTCCCTTCGAGGCGCAGTACGATTGGCACCTTGATCTTCAGGTTGCGGGCTGCGGCGACTACACCGGTAGCCAGACGGTCAACGCGCAGGATGCCGCCGAAGATGTTGATGAGGATCGCCTTCACGTTGGCGTCAGAGAGCAGGATCTCAAAGGCGTGTTCGATCTGCTCCTGGGTCGCGCCGCCGCCCACATCGAGGAAATTGGCAGGGCTGCCGCCGGCGTACTGAATGATGTCCATCGTCGCCATGGCCAGCCCCGCGCCGTTGACCATGCAGGCGATGGAGCCGTCGAGCTTGATGTAATTGAGCGCGTACTTGCTGGCTTCGACCTCGAGAGGGTCCTCTTCGGCGGTGTCGCGCAGAGCCTTGATATCTGCGTGGCGAAAGATGGCATTGTCGTCGAAGGTGATCTTGGCGTCGAGCGCAAAGAGCTTGTCGTCAGTGGTGGTGATGAATGGATTGATCTCGACCAGCGAGGCGTCGGTCTCGATAAAGGCCCTGTACAAGCTTTGCAGGAAGACGACAGCGGAGTTGATCTGCGCTGGCTTGAGTCCGAGAGCGAAGGCCAGCTTGCGCGCCTGCCATGCGCCAAAGCCAATGGCCGGGTCGATGGTCTCTTTGAAGATGGCTTCGGGAGTCTTGGCGGCCACCTCTTCAATCTCCATGCCGCCGGCCTGTGAGGCCATAAGGACCAGCCTGCCCGTCGCCCGATCGAGGACGATTCCGAGATAGAGTTCTCGGTCGATTGCGGCGGTTTCTTCAATGAGCAGGCGCTGGACCTTCTGGCCTGCCGGGCCAGTCTGATGTGTCACCAGCGTCATGCCGAGGATGTTTTTGGCGTGAAGCTCCGCCTCTTCGCGGGTGCGGGCCACCTTGACGCCGCCGCCCTTGCCGCGGCCTCCGGCGTGAATCTGCGCTTTGACGACGACGCCCGTTGCGCCCTCGGCAAAGAGCTTGCGGGCCACCGTTGAGGCCTCTTCGAGTGTATTGGCCACTTCGCCCCTGGGCACGGCTACGCCGTATCTCGCCAGGATTTCCTTCGCCTGATACTCGTGGATTTTCATTCGTTCGGGACCGCCCAGTCCGCTGCATGGGGGATTCGGGATCGGGTCTGGAGGCTTCCAGAGGGTCGAGACCGTGCCAGCGGTAATGAAATAGTATCTTGCCCGCCAAAGATGGGGCAAACTACCTGCGGTGGGGCCGGCGGCCTCCGGCTGTGGAAACTGAGGTTGCGGTTTTCTAGGTCACAGATTGGGGAGGAACTCTCCCAAGACTGAGAATCCAGATCCGGGGCTCCCGGCGATCTTGAAAGTCTGATACCGCCGTGTGCCGTTACCATTAGAGATATGGCCACTTTGAAGGAGCTACTGAAGCCGCTGGCCGAGGATGGCGCGGCATTGACACGCGAGCAGGCGGCTCAAGTGTTTGAGGAGATACTGACCGGCGAGGTGCCGGAGGTGGAGACTGCTGCGCTGGTCACCGTTCTGGCCACGCGCGGCGAACAGGCGCCGGAGCTGGCCGGATTTGTGCAGGTGATGCGCGAGCGGGTGACGCCGCTGCCGTTGACGGCCGCCGAGCGAGACGAGCTTGTGGATGTGGTCGGCACGGGCGGCGGAGGGCCCTTGACCTTCAACATCTCCTCTGGCGCGGCGCTGGTCGCGGCCGCTGCCGGTGCAAAGGTCGCAAAGCATGGCAACCGTGCTGTCACCTCGCTCTGTGGTGCTGCGGACGTGCTCGAGGCGCTTGGCGTGCCGATTACGTTGGGGCCGGAGCTGGCCGTCGAGTGCTTGCGCGAGACGGGATTCATGTTCCTCTTTGCGCCGCTCTATCATCCGGCGATGAAGGTGGTGGGGCCGCTCAGACGCGCGCTGGGCTTCAGGACAATCTTCAATTTGTGCGGCCCGCTGACCAACCCCGCCGGCGCGCGGACGCAGGTGATCGGCGTGCTTGCGCCGAGCCGGGTGTTGCTGCTGGGGCGCGCGCTGGTGGAGTTGGGAGCCAAACGGGCCTTTATCGTGCACGGGACCGACGGCATCGATGAGCTGACGACCACTGGCGAGTCGGTTGTGGCCCGCGTCGAGGAGTCGGAGACCGGTGGCCGTCCGACGATGAAGGCGGCGCGCATTACGCCAGAGATGGCCGGACTGCCGCGCGCGACGCTGGATCAGTTTGTGGGCGGCGATGTGAAGACCAACGCGGCCCTGCTTTACGACGTGCTCACCGGCCTTCCCAGCGCGCGGCGCGACATTGTGTTGCTGAACGCAGCGGCCGGTCTGGTTGCTGCAGGGCTAGCCGGCGATCTGAAAGAAGGCGTTAAGCTCGGCGCTGAGGCCATCGACTCCGGCGAGGCGGCTGCGACACTAGCCAAGCTGCGGCAGTTTGGGGCGAAGCACGCGCGGGCCTAAAGCAGCAGCGCGAGGGTCAGCGAATCGGGTTCGCCGTTGAAGTATTTTTTCAGGGCTTCGTTGAAGTCGGTCGAGTCCATCGCTGCGTGGGCGGCTGCGTGGGCGAAGAGCGTCATCGAGGAGCGGAATTTGAGGTCGTCGGGAGGCCCGAGAATATCGCGGATCGTGCGTCCCTCGACGAGCGTTACCAGCCGGGTGCATCGGCCAAGCCTGGGGCCGAGCACAGGATGCCGCAGATAGGCTACGGCCTCCTCCAGCGATCCGATGCCGAAGTAGATCGACTGCAAGCTGCGGCCCAGGCCCTTCATCTGGGGAAAGATGAACCAGATCCAGTGAGTGCGCTTGGCACCGACGCGAAGTTCGGCCAGAACCTGTTCGAAGACCGCGGCCTGAGCGTTCACAAATCGCTCCAGATTGAAGAGATCTTCCACGGCGGTTTCCCTCTTAAGGAGAGCACTTACACCTCCCGCAGGCTTTGGAATGACGGTCAATCCCAGACGAAGCTCACGATAGTCCTGCGTCTGGCAGATTTTAGCCCTTGCGGAAGAAACTCGTGGGCCGAATACTCCCCTGATTCACCGAGCACTGCGTAAAAGTGAAAGGGCTTACTTTGCCGCCAACTGGCGCAGTACGTATTGCAGGATGCCGCCGTGCTCGAAGTACTCGATCTCCTGCGGTGTATCGATGCGTACCTTGGCGGTGAACTGCTTCACCATCCCATCTGCGGCCGTGGCCTTCACGACGAGCGTCTTGCCAGAAGCGAAGCGGCTCGCAAGTAGATCGGAGAAACCGGCGAAGTCGAAGACCTCTTCGCCGGCGAGACCGAGGGTCTCGGCGTTCTGGCCGTCGGCGAATTGCAGCGGAAGAATACCCATGCCGACGAGATTGGAGCGGTGGATGCGCTCGAAGCTCTCGGCAATGACTGCGCGCACGCCGAGCAGCTTCGGCCCTTTGGCCGCCCAGTCGCGCGAACTGCCGGAGCCGTACTCTTTTCCGGCCAGAATGATCAGCGGCACGCCGCGCTCGGCATATTTCACGCCGGCGTCGAAGATGGACATGCCTTCGCCTTCGGGAAGCAGGCGCGTGACGCCGCCCTCGGTGCCCGGAGCGAGCTTGTTGCGCAAGCGCACATTGGCGAAGGTGCCGCGAACCATGACCTCGTGGTTGCCGCGACGGGATCCATACGAATTGAAGTCTGTCGGCTTCACTCCGTGCTCGGCTAGATATCTGCCGGCCGGTCCGTTCGCCTTGATGTTACCGGCAGGAGAGATATGGTCGGTAGTTACCGAGTCGCCTAAGACAGCCAAGACTCGCGCGCCTAATATATCGGTAACTGGAGCTGGAGCCGGAGTTATCCCGTCGAAGTATGGGGCTTTGCGAATATAAGTCGAGTCAGGCTCCCATTGGTAAACATCGCCGGTGGGGAATTTGAGACCCTGCCAGTTGGCGTCGCCCAGACTTACGGTCGCGTACTCGCTGCGGAAGCCTTCGCTGGAGAGTCCCTTTTCGATGGCCTCGGCAACCTCGGCCTGAGTGGGCCAGATGTCCTTGAGATAAACCGGGAGGCCCGCTTCGTCCGTACCCAGCGGGTCTGTTTCAAAGTTATGACCGATCTTTCCGGCGAGCGCGTAGGCGACCACCAGAGGAGGACTCATTAGATAGTTGGCGCGCACATCGACGTTCACGCGTCCCTCGAAGTTGCGGTTGCCGCTGAGCACGCTGACCGCGACGAGACCGTGCTCTTCGATACTCTTAGACACATCGGTGGGCAAGGGCCCGGAGTTGCCGATACAAGTGGTGCATCCGTAGCCAACGACGTTGAAGCGCAGTTTCTCAAGGTAGGGCAGCAGGCCTGACTTGGCATAGTAGTCGGTGACCACCCGCGAGCCCGGCGCAAGCGAGGTCTTGACCCACGGCGGAACGGTGAGGCCTTTATCGACTGCCTTTTTGGCGAGGATGCCCGCGGCCACCATGACTGAGGGATTCGATGTATTGGTGCAACTGGTGATGGCGGCGATCACCACCGTGCCATGATCGAGGTATTGATCCGGATCGACGCCGAATCGTTCTTTAACGGTCGTGGCCACATGCAGTGGAGCCACCTCGGCAACGGCAGTATCGGTGACGGTGCTCCGCTGCCATGCCGCCGCCGTACGTGTTCCGAGCGGCTTGGCCGTGGGAGCGAGCAGATTGGGCAATTGCAGCGCAAAGCTCCCCGCTGCGTCCCTAAGCAGTACACGGTCTTGCGGACGCTTTGGTCCGGCGATGCTTGGCTCGACGGTCGCCAGATCCAGCTCGAGCGTTTGCGTGTACTCGGCCTCGGGCGTGTTGGAGGTGCGGAAGAGCCCTTGATGCTTGTAGTAGGCCTCGACCAGCGCAATCTGCTCGTCGCTGCGGCCGGTGAGGCGCAGGTAGCGCAGCGTCTCGGCGTCAACCGGGAAGATGCCGCAGGTAGCGCCGTACTCGGGAGCCATGTTGCTGATGGTGGCGCGGTCGGCGAGAGAGAGTTCAGCAACGCCGGGTCCATAGAACTCGACGAACTTGCCCACTACGCCGAGCTTGCGCAGCGCCTGCGTCACGGTCAGAACGAGGTCTGTAGCCGTCGCGCCCTCGCGCAGCTTGCCCGTGAGTTTGAAGCCCACAACCTGCGGAATCAACATGGAGACGGCCTGGCCAAGCATCGCTGCCTCGGCCTCGATGCCACCCACGCCCCAGCCAAGCACGCCGAGGCCATTGATCATGGTGGTGTGCGAGTCGGTGCCGACCAGCGTGTCAGGATAAGCAAACAATTCACCGGCAATCTCTGTCGTGAAGACTACACGGGCCAGATATTCAAGGTTCACCTGGTGGCAAATTCCCATCCCCGGTGGCACTGCTGAGAAATTGCGAAAGGCTGTCTGGCCCCACTTGAGGAATGCGTATCGCTCGCGGTTACGCTCAAACTCGAGTAGCGTGTTGGCATTGAAGGAGCTAGCGGTGCCGAACTCGTCCACCTGCACGGAATGATCAATGACCAACTCGGCCGGGGCGAGGGGATTGACGCGCTCAGGATCGCCGCCCAGGGTCTTGATGGCGTCGCGCATTGCGGCCAGATCGACGATCGCGGGGACGCCGGTGAAGTCCTGCATCAGGACGCGTGCGGGCATATAGGCGATCTCGCGGCTGGGCTCGGCCTTCGCGTCCCAGTTGGCGAGGAACTCGATGTCACTGGACGTCACGTTCACGCCATCCTCGCGGCGAAGGAGGTTTTCGAGGAGAATCTTGAGGCTGAAGGGAAGTCGGGTCAGATTGAAGCCATTCGCGGAGAGGGCGGGAAGGCTGAAGATCGTGGTGGTCCGATTGCCGGAGATGAGCGTTGTCCGGCTGGCAAAGCTATTCATCATGGGAGGCCTTTGGCCTTTCTATCCGCACACGGGCGGATGCGCTGAGTAGGATCTTAAAGGAAGATCAACGGGTTTGCGCTCGACTCTCGATTTTGGGAGCCGCAAGAAACCGCATCATCGGAAACAAGAACCTCAGCGGGAGGGGTGCCGCCCACGGTCGGGCCGCCTGCGGCGAAAGCGCTTGAGCAGGGGCCCTTCCTTTTCCGGGATGGTGGAGGAAGCACGCATCGTATACGAGAAGATTCTAACGCGGAATCGATGTTAATGTGAACAGACGTAAAGTCTGTAAGTTGACGTTGGCGGCTGGCCTCAGAAGCGGCGGCTCGAAGACGGAGATCGGTTGAGGCATCAATAAGCAGACCGCCAGGAGGTCGTCGCCGGAAATTTTTACCCCACCGCGCAACTTCCCATCAAATGCCGTGTTCTCTCCGTGCAGGGCGGCGCGATAAGCATTGTGGCCCAGGTAATCAGCCCAGGTTATAGACCCGGCGCTCAGTTTCTCTCTGGCAATTGACCTTCAAAAAACGAATTCGCTGAGAATGAGAGGCATCTGATATGGACTTCAGGACGCAGGGCAAAAGTCTACCCGCCGCACTGCTTTCGCTGGCGACCGCAGCACTGTTGATGGCAGGCTGCAACGGCAACTCGATCACATCCACAACAACGACCAATCCGCAAACGGTGACAGGCTCGTCGTTTGTGATAGGCACTGACGCGCCGATGGCAAGCGTGACTTCGTTTACGGTGCCAATTGAAAACATTTGCGGAGTCACTACCGATTCCACGACCGGCCTTTCGGAATGCGTGCCCTTTATCAGCGGCACTCCGTCGGTCGATTTTGCGCGTTTCAACGGACTGCAAACACTGTTGGATATGAACGACATCAAAGCTGGCACCTACACCCAGATTCAGATCACTCTGGGCGCGGCGACCATCGGCTATCTGGACACGACCCAAACCCCTCCAGCCATCCAGACTGAAGCGGCGAGTTACGCATCCTCTTGCACGTCAACAACTTCCTGCACTTACACGACCACTTTGGCGACTCCGCTTGTGGTTGCCGCATCGAGCGCGCCGGTTGGACTGCGTGTGGACTTCGATCTGCGCAAATCCATCGGCGTGGATGGGAGCGGCAACATCACCGGCACGGTTACGCCCACCTTTGACGTGAAGACGGTTGGGCCGAGCGATCCCGGCGCGTATATCGACACGTTCATTGCGAGCGTGGTAAGCGTGAGCACTACGGAGCAGTCCTTTGTCGTGCAGGGACCGCACGGCCGCGATTTCACCATCAACGTGAGCGGGACGACGCAGTGGGAAAACGGCGAGAGCCTCAGTACTCTGGTGGCAGGCAGCAGTATTGTCGAGCTCTCGGGAATGCTCGACAAGGCCGACGCCACGCTGGACGCGGATGATGTGGCGGTCCTCTCGCAGGATGGCTTCTACGCGGGCGGGCAGGTGACTTACGTTACACCGCCGGCAACTGGTACAGCGGCTCCTAGCTTCGACCTGTATGTGCGCGGCCTGCTGCCAACTTCGACCGGGTTGACTCTAGGCGAAATCGCAACAATCGACCTGGCCAACAGCAACAACCCGAAATTTTTCATCCGATGGATGCATAATCCACTCACGGAACTCCTCTTCAACCCGAGCCAGATGATGGCGGGCCAGCACGTCTCGGTGGGCGGGCCGGCTAGCGGGGCGGCCAGCGCGAGCGATGTGACGGTGAAACGGGTCGTGCTGCGGGAATGGGGCTTCAACGGCACGGTCGTCGCGAACAGCGTCGCCACTGCGGCTGCCGGAGTGAACGGCGCCTTCACGATGAAGATCAATGGCTTTGCCGGCGTGCTTGTGCCGCAGACGGTGACCGTCTTTATCGTTCCCGAAAGTGCATGGCGGAACGGCCTGACTGCCATGAGCGACCTGGCGGTGGGACAAAATGTGCGCGTGGTCGGCTTGCTGCTGAATGTTAACGGTCAACCCGTGCTCGTCGGACATTACGTAGACGCGCTCAACTGAGACAGTCACTCCCAACCAACCCAAGCGCCGGAGTCTGAATCAACAGGCTCCGGCGCTTTTCTGGCTGTTGCGCATTTGGGCAACCACGCGTTCGCGCTGGATAATCTCTCTATGCGCCTCTTCGTTGGGATACCTCTGGCGGACGCGGTGACCGACGAGATCACGAAGATCTCGATGCGGCTTCGATCCAGCGGTGACGGGTTGCGCTGGACAGCACGCGAATCTTGGCACATTACGCTCGATTTTCTTGGCAATGCCAGCCCGATACAATACGAAGGCCTCGTTGTGCAGTTACACAAGCTTCATCTGCGGCCTGTTCCAATACAGCTCGCGGAGTTGGGCTGCTTCGATCGCTTCGGAGTCTTCTTTGCCGGCGTGAAGGTTTCGCCGGAGTTGCAATTGCTTCAGAAACGGGTCGTCGCGGCGACGGGGCTTTGCGGCTTTGTCTCCGAGGCCCGTCCCTACCAGCCTCACATCACGCTGGCGCGCGGCAAAGGCCATGGCCCACGTCAGGGCCTCGGCGATCTCAAGGCGAAGATTCGACAGCAGGCACTCTTTACCAGCTTCGTCGCCGGGGAGTTTCTGTTGTATGAGAGCTTCCTGGGGCCAGGGGGCTCTCGGTACGAGATCCGCGATCGCTATCCATTGGACAGGACTTAACGCAATCGCGGCCTATGCGGGGCGCGATGGCCAATTTCAGTCTCCATCGCGCCGGATCGAACTGGGCAAGAACGTTTTTAGAAGATCAACCCTGCAAAGCTGCCTGCGGTGGTTCCTTACCGGCCGCGTGCCACAGTTTTTCCATCTGCTCCAGCGAACGGCCTTTGGTCTCTGGCACAAATCTCCACATGAACAAGGCGGCGAGAACGCTCATTCCACCGTAGATCCAATAGGCGAAGCCGTGATTGAAGTGCTCCACCAGGTAGGGGTTTTTATCCAGCATCGGGAAGGTCCAACTGACGAGATAGTTGGCGATCCACTGCGCCGCCACGGCCACGGCCATGGCCTTTCCGCGAATCTGATTGGGAAAGATCTCGCTGAGCAGCACCCAGGTGACCGGCCCCCAGGAGACGGCAAATCCGGCGATGTAGACCAGCATGCATACCAGCGCGACCATGCCCTTGCCTCCGAGCCAGAAGTCCGCGCCCAGCGAAATCATGCTCACCGCCATAATCAGCGCGCCGATGATTTGCAGCGGCTTGCGGCCGAAGTGATCCACGCTCAAGATGGCGACTACGGTGAAAAGGAGGTTGACAGCACCTACAATGATCGTTTGCATCAGCGAGGCATTGGTCGACATGCCCATGCCTTTGAAGATATCCGTCGCATAATAGAGCACGACGTTGATGCCGACGAATTGCTGGAAGACCG
>CAZGHZ010000112.1:0-12485 GCA_964525655.1 uncultured Occallatibacter sp. | reverse complement strand
ACGAGGATGGTGTCGCCGCCGAGAAAGAAGGGGCTGACAAGCTGGCGCTCGGGCGACATCATCTCCATGCGCCAGGTCTCTTTGGCTAACGGGGGAATGGTGACAAGGTTGTGGTCCTCGGCAAATTGCTCGCCTTCGATGGCGAGAGAGCGAATCAGGTCGGGCTGCTTGCCCGGCTCGACGTAGCTGTTCTTGACCGCCTCCAGCGCCTTGTGCCAGTCGTCGCCGTAGCCAAGCTCGCGGCTGGCCTTGATCATCTCCTGCTGGCACCAGGCGAGTTGCGACATCGCCATCGCGATCAGCTCTTCGGGCGTATAGGGAATCATCGCGTCGTCGAGCTGGCTGAGCAGCGCATCGCGGCCAATCGGGGCGCCGATGACGGTGGTCTTGTCGTCGGGCGCGATGCCGGCGAGTTTTTCGCGCAGAAAGGCCGATTGATCTTTGAGCGCGGCAGAGGCCACCTTGTATGGCTGGGCGGCCCACCAGGTAAAGGCGGGATCGTAGCCATTCCGGAAATCGAACCAGTGTTGCAGTTGAGTGGCAAGCTGGTCGAGATCGCTGGCTGCTCGGTAGGCGATGACGTGCTGGGCGGGAGATGCGTCCTTGACCTTGGCTTCTAGGTCTTTGCGGCTGGCGGCGATGGCCTTGGCCAGCTCGCTTAACTGAGCCGCGGCCTTCTGCGGGTCGGGATGCTGCATCAGCCGCTTCTGGTCTTCGAGAGCAAAGATCGCTGGAGCAAAGGGAAGCAGAGGTGCGACCTCGTTCCACTGCCGTTCGTCGAGGGCCAACTGGTGTTCGTCGAGGGTGAGGAGGTTGGCGAAGGAGAGAAAGTCGGCCTTGCCCTCGTCGTCGAGAGCCGCAAAGTCGACTTTGGCTAGCAGGGCCCGATTGTCGCGATAGAAAGCCGACTTGCGTGCATGGGTTGCCGGAGAGAGGGGATCGGCGTAGACGCTGTCCAGAGTCGCCTGATCGGCAGTGAAACGCTCGATAAGTGCGCGCACGGGCGGGACGGAGGGGTCGAGCGCCACGGGAGTCTCGGCGACGGAGGCCGACGCGGCGGAGAGGGCGAAGATAAGAAATAACGAGGCGGTGAGAGAACAGCGCATCGGTTCAAGACCCCTTGCGTGAGGTTGACGCGGCTCCGATATCAGAGAGGATTGGCGAAGCGAAGGCCGGTCACCCTCACCATACAGCACGCCTGCCGGTGAAGCGAAACAGAAGTCTGTATGATCCGGGGCATTTCCCTGATACGTCGTTCAAACCCGATCTGAATTCCCCGCGCTTGCTGCGTCACTTTGCGGCGGACTCACGCAAAACCAAACCTGATAGACTTGAGCGAAACTCCGATCTGCACCGTCTTACTAGACAATTTTAAGGAGGAGTTATGCGTCGTCTCGTTTTCATTCCTTCCAGTGCTGCCCTTGTGTTTTTGTGTCTGTCCGCAGCGGCGCAGGAGCCGGCAGCTCCCCAAGCCGCCCCGCCCGTCTACAGCACCGTCAGCGGCCACGTCACCTGCGGCGACACCGGCCGTCCGGCCCGCTTTGCCGCTGTGCAACTGATCCCCGAAAAGCCGCAGCAGGCTCAAGCTTCCGATTGGGCGAACGCGAAGAATACAAAGGATATGGCGAAGCTCATGGACAAGCAGATGGCTCAGATGCAGAAGGGCACAGGGCTTACCGCCGTCAGCACGATCGACGGCAGCTTCGAGATGCCCAAGGTTCCGGCTGGAACCTATTACGTTGTCGCCCAGCTCAAAGGCTACATTTCGCCGTTCTCGCCAGAAGACGTGTTTACTGACAGAGACGGCGCAATCAGCCGGACTCAAGCCTCGGCCGAGAAGATCGTCGTGCAAGATGCCCCCGTGCGCGTGGATGTGCGCCTGGAGCGCGGCGGCGCGGTCAGCGGCGTGATTCGCTACGACGACGGCAGTCCGGCCTCCGGCGTGAGGCCCGTCCTGATGGTCATGCAAGACGACGGTAAATGGAAGCATACCTTCAGTTTCACGGGAATGCCCGGAGCTATCATCAGCGACGACCGCGGCCACTACCGCCTCGGCGGCCTGGCCAAGGGCAAGTATGCCGTCAAGGCCGAGCTGCCCACGGTGCAAACGATCAGCGGCCCCGACGGATCGAGCAGTATGCACTCCAACATGGGCGATGCACTCGTTGTTTATTCCGGCGGAGTCTTCCGCGAAAAGGAGATCAAGCCAATTGAGGTCGGGATTGGAGAGGACATTGATGGCGTCGATCTCGTCTTTCCCGTCGACAACCTGCATCTGGTCTCCGGCACGGTTACGGCAAAAACCGATACCCACACGGTCAACGCCGGCTGGGTGAGTTTGAACGACGCCGAGACCAAGGCCTCGCTGCGCCGAACTAAGATCGAAGATGACGGCAGCTTCAGCTTCAACTACGTTCCCGAAGGCCAGTACGAGTTGGCGACAAGGGGCGCTGGCGACACTGACAAGAACGCTCCGGTAAACGCCATGGTGCAAATGATGAACCCCACGTTCCTGAAGAGCTACAAGGACTTAACCATGCCGATCGAAGTGAAGGGCGACCTGACCGGCCTCTTGGTGCAAGTGGCCGACCAGCCCGCCGCCGGGGCGCCGGCCAAGCCTCCCACTCCCTGACGCCTACGCTGTTCGCAGCTTGCTGAACCGGCAATAGACCGCATGCATCGGCGCAGCGACTCTCTGAAATCGTTTACATGCTCTCGCTCACTGGTTTATAGTTTCGTTTTGCTTGCTTTAGAGGGCGCAGCCGTTCTCTGAGGCGAGAATCAGTCGATCGAGGAAATCACCATGTCCAAGCTCTCTCGTCGCGACTTGCTCCGTTCCGGTTTGGCGCTTTCAGCCTCTTCTCTGGTTGTCCGTTCGGCCTGGTCCCGCTCCGCAGCGATGTTGGCGGATTCCCCAGTGGCAGGTCAGGTGGAGGCTCTGGCGCCGCGCGAGCATTTGCTCTTTGATTTTGGTTGGAAGTTTCAATTTGGCCACGGAACGGACCCGGCGCGCGATCTCGGTTTCGGCAACGGGCAGGGCGACTTTGCCAAGACTGGTGATTTTGACTTTGCCAAGGCCAAATTCGACGACTCGAAGTGGCGCGCGCTCAATCTGCCCCACGACTGGGCGATCGAGCTGCCCTTCGTGCACGACGATGTGCAGCAATCTCACGGCTACAAACCCGTCGGCCGGCGCTATCCCGAGACGAGCGTGGGCTGGTATCGGCGCGAGTTCGAGATTCCGGCCAGCGACCTGGGCCGGCGCATCTCGGTCGAGTTCGATGGCGCCTTCCGCGACGTTCTGGTCTTTGTGAACGGCTGTTTTATTGGCCGCAACGACCACGGCTATACGCCCTTCCGCTTCGACCTGACCGACTTCCTTGAATACGGCAAGAAGAACTACATCGTCGCCCGCGTGGATGCGAGCTTTGGCGACGGCTGGTTCTATGAGGGCGCCGGCATCTACCGGCATGTGTGGCTCACTAAGACCGACGCGGTGCACCTGGAGCGGTGGGAGAGCACTGTCCGCACGGCGCTCGGCAGCACTGCAGCCACACTGAGCCTGAGCACGGTTGTTGCCAACGAGAGCAAGTCGGCCGAGAGGGCCCGTGTTTCTTGGCAGATTCTCGATGCCGCAGGCAAGACAGTGGCTACAGTCGATGCCCCCGAGCGCTCCATCGCGCCCGATGCGAACGCCGAGTTCACAGCAACCGCAAAGCTGACCAATCCGGCGCTGTGGTCGGTCGATACGCCGAATCTCTACACCGCGATCGTGACCGTCGAAGCCAGCGGCAAGGTGCGCGATGCAGAGCGGTTGAGCTTTGGCGTGCGCACGGCTGTCTTCGATGCGGACAAGGGCTTCTTCCTCAACGGCAAGCCGCTGAAGATTCAGGGCACCTGTAATCACCATGACCACGCTGGCGTGGGCGCGGCCCTTCCTGACCGGCTGCAGTTGTTCCGGCTGGGCGTGCTGAGAGAGATGGGCTGTAATGCCGTGCGCACCTCGCACAATATGCCTACCCCCGAGTGGGTCGCGGCCTGCGACCGCATGGGCGTGATGATGATGTGCGAGGCGCGGCAGATGAGCTCCAGCCCCGAGGGCCTGGCGCAACTTGAGACGATGGTCAAGCGCTACCGCAACTCGCCGTCCATTATCCTGTGGTCGGTCGGCAATGAGGAGTGGCAGTTGCAAGACTCGATGGCCGAGGAAGGTGCAAAGATTGCAGCGACCATGGTGCGGCGCTGTCACGAACTCGATCCCACGCGCGTGGTTTCGGCCGCAGTCAATGGCGACAACGAAAAGGGCGTCTCCGACGCATTCGACATCATCGGCTTCAACTACGGTCTGAATCGCCCGGATATCTATCACAAAGAGCATCCCAAACGGCCCATCTACGGCTCCGAAACGGCTAGCGCCGTCTCCACGCGCGGAGTGTATACGACCGATCCTCTGCGCAATACGGTGAGTGCCTATGACGTGAACAACCCTGGCTGGGGAGAGCAGGCCGAGGAGTGGTGGAAGTTCTACGCCATGCGCGAGTGGGAGGCGGGCGGCTTTGCGTGGACGGGCTTTGACTACCGCGGCGAGCCCACGCCGTACGGCTGGCCGTCGATCAACTCTCAGTTTGGCATCATCGACATGTGCGGATTTCCCAAGGACACCTACTTTTACTACAAGAGCTGGTGGGGCGCCGAGCCCGTCCTGCATCTGTTTCCGCATTGGAACTTCGCGGGAAAGGAGGGCGAGGAGATCCCCGTTTGGGTGCACTCGAATCTGGACGAGGTTGAGCTCTTCCTGAACGGCAAGAGCCTGGGCAGCCAGAGGGTTCCGCATCTTGGCCACGTCGAGTGGAAGGTCAAGTACGAGGCGGGTGCTATCGAGGCGCGCGGGTCGAAGGGCGGCAAGGTGGTGCTGACCGAGAAACGCGAGACGACCGGCCCCACCGTGGCGATCCGGCTCACCGCCGACCGCACCGAAATCGACGCCGACGGACAGGATGTGGCGATTTTGAAGGTCGAGGTGCTGGACAAGGAGGGCCGGCCGGTTCCCACCGCAAAAAACCTGATCGGCTTCAAGGTCACCGGCGAAGGCGCGCTGATCGGCGTCGGAAACGGCGACCCCAACTGCCAAGAGAGCGACAAGGAGCCCAAGCGTTCGCTCTTCAACGGTCTGGCGCAGCTTTTAGTGCAGTCGACCAGAGGGCCGGGCGAGATTCGGGTCGAGGCGGTGAAGGAGGGTTGGGACGGTCCGGAATTGACCCCGGCAAAACTGGTGATCCTCACACGGAAGATGGAATCCGGTTCCGCGGTCGTTTAAGCCACTCCGGTTTTCCTGTCCGGCCTGGCCCCTCTTGTGCGCTTTACGTTTCAGGCTTCAGGCCGGAAAGGCATGGCTAGGCTCTTGCCTGCCAGTTCAAACTCGAAGTTGAGGGGCTCATGTTGTCGGGCATATGGTATATGGCAGATAGGAACTTTCTGGGATACAAATATGCAATGGATTGCACATGTCTGGGCTTCCCCGCGATCAGGTTATTGAAAACAAAGGGAATCAAATGGAACGCTGCGTGCATTCCTAACTCTAAGAAAACACGAAGCCCGCACTGTGTCATGACGGGCAGTGCTTTGCTTATTCACGATGATGCTCTTGATTTTTCGCTACCCAGCTCGGAGGCAATGATTCCGAGAAAGTGGGGATTTGGGATTATCCCTGCTCGGAGCTTTCGATTCCTGGGTGGGCAACCGCGACCGGTGTAAGAGTCAAGCCCTGATGCGAGTCAGGCTTTCAGAGGGAACGATGAAGAAGTTCTGGTTGATTACACTGGCATTGGCGACTGCCCTTTCGGCTGCACCGCTCGCAAAAGGTGATACATTTAATTTTTGCTGCATCAACATCTCCGCCAATTCTGGCTCCGGCAGCCAAGGTACCATCACCGGAACGGGTTCAATTGACTTTCAGACTGTTGGCGGTGTAATGGAAATCGACAGTGCGAGTTTTAGCTTCACTGACGCTTCGAACAATTTTATCGGACTTGGAAATCTGATCGCAGACCCCACCCCAGGGGAAGTCTATTATGACGACTTAGGCCCAAGCACACCGGGGTTTGGCACGAGTCAGCCCCCTAATAGCGAAAATTACATCTATTATGACAACGTTCTAACCTCGACGACGACGGCCTCGCCGATTTTTGATGGGAACGGAATTCTCCTCCAAATCACAAATGGAAACACAAATGTTGGAGTGATGAATTTCTTTTATGAAGACGGCTCTTACTATTATGTCGAGTACGGTGGCGACGGGTGGATAACCATGCCTAATAATGACTCGGATATCAACATTCCCGCTAATATGTCTATCTCCCCGGAGCCGCCTTCACTGTCATTGCTCGGCACTGGTCTGCTCGCCTTGGCCGGTATTCTCATTTGGAAGGCCAAAGCCGGATTGGTTTGGGCGGCGTAGCTCGCAAGCGACTCAGCTGGCGACAAGTTGCAGGCTTAGGTTTCTTCTGAATCTCAGGCGTCGAATCCCTCTGCTGATTTCTTGCAGTACTTCAGCGTGCAAACAGCACGGATCAGGTAACTGGTCGTTGTTACCTTATTCCTCTCATGTTTGTTGCACCGTCTGCCTCTCGTCATGTTAGTATTTTTTTAATGATCCCCATTGGCGTTCATTGAAGATTCAGTGCTTAGTCCGGTATTCCAGTTCTGTCGGCGAGTTGGAAGACGTTTTGAATTTGGAAGTCTGTTGGTTGTTTCAAGACCGAACTCAGAAGTGGTGCAGCCAGCGACAACCAGGGTTGAATCGTGGAAGACATTTGGGACTCGTCGGCGCGTCAGGAATGGGTTTGCGGAGCTTCATGATTACACCGCCGGTGAACAGTTATCAGAAAGGATCTTTGACATGAAGAAGAATCTTCTGAAATACGCTTTTGTTGTCTTGGGGCTTGCGTTCTGCACATGCACTGTTGCCCATGCTGTTGTGTTCGGTGGCCACGTCTCAACTCCGGAAGTCGATCCCAGCCTGGCGATAGGCGGTCTCACTCTGCTTGCGGGAACGCTCGCGGTTCTGCGAACTCGACGCGGTAAGTAGCGGACAAACGATATAGATGAAATTGAACCCCCACGGCGTCACGACTGAGAGCAGCTTTTCTCAGTCGGCGCTTTTTTTTCTGCCTCGCCGCCTTTCCGGGCGGCTTTGTTTGTTGGGCGTTCTGGTGGCGCTGGAATACCTGTTCTGCTTTATGGGCAGGGGCCCGATCGCCGGCCATCTGGAGTTTCTTGGGATGGCCACCGATGTATACGGCCAGATCCCTATCTTTGCCTTTGTGGTGTTTTTGGGGCTTGGCTATTCCAGATTCGAAGCTCAACAAGAAGAGGTTCCCTTTAGCGTCTTACTTTTCGCTGGTCATCTTGTTTGCATGGCCGCGGTATTCTCGATGTCCCTCGCGGCGAGGAATGGATCTGGCTGGCTGATCTTCGATGCCTTCAGCTACATCAAGAGCGCCGTCTACATTTTGGGGACGGTCCTGCTGGCCTTCGGTTGCATTCCGCCGCGAAGCTGGATCGGGGCGATTCGCTCCACCGGGCTATTGTGGTTCTATGCTTTGCTGATTGGTGTGGCCGGTTGGTATTTCGGTTCCCCGGTCAGGTTGCTATGGCGTGCAACAAGTACGGCCCAGGCCGGCATCATGCAGAGCGTCACTCTGGAAGCGGTAAGGGTAGGGCTCAGCATATTCCTTCGAGATATAGTCGTCGATCGCGCTACCTTTACGATAGGGACTCCAAGCTATTCGATCGAAATCGCACCGGGCTGTTCCGGGGTCGAAGGTCTCGGGCTGGTGCTGGTTTTCACGAGCCTCTGGCTGTGGTACTTCAGGAAAGAGACCCGCTTTCCCCAGGCGCTGCTGCTCATCCCCTGTGCGTTGGCTTGCAGTTGGCTGCTGAACATCGTCCGGCTTGGCTCTCTCATTCTCCTGATGAATTTTGGCGGTTCCTCCGATGCTGCAAACGGCCTCCACACCGCGGCCGGCTGGATTGCATTCACTGCCATTGCTCTTGGTTTTTCGATGGCTACCCAGAAGCTGTCCTGGACGCGCAGAAGCACGGCCTTAGCAAGAGGAATTGCCGGCGAGCCGCAGGAAGATAGGGCAGCGAGCGCCCCAAGCGCAACGGAGGAACTGGGCGAAGAGCATGGAGAATCTCCCGCAATCCGTGCCTATCTGGTACCGTTGCTCGCAATTCTGACGGCGGCATTTATTTCCAAGGCGGCTTCCACGAGCTTCGAATGGCTTTATCCTTTGCGTTTCGTGGTTGCTGCCGTAGCTCTCTTATATTTCCGGCCGGAGTTGAAGAAACTCAACTGGCGCTGCGGCTGGTTTGCGCCGTTCGCCGGCATGGCGGTGTTTCTGGTGTGGATTGCACCATCGTGGTGGGCTCATGAACGTGCGGCTAGCCCGCTGGGATCTGCGCTGGTTGCACTTTCGCCAACTGCGCGATGGGTCTGGATCGGTTTTCGCGTGGCCGCGGCGGTTGTTACTGTGCCCATCGCCGAAGAGTTGGCTTTTCGAGGCTATCTGGCGCGACGCCTCCTCAGCCGGGAATTTGACCAGGTTAACCTATCCAGCCTGACCCTGCTTCCGGTGGTTCTATCCTCGGTCGCCTTCGGCCTGATGCATATGCAGAACCTGAACGATTGGCGGCATTTGATGCTGGGCTCTGTGGCCGGCGTCGCCTATGCAGCCGTGCTCCGGTGGAGGGGACGGATTGGTGACGCCGTCGTTGCGCACGTGACGAGCAATCTCTTGCTGGCTGCCTGGGTTCTCAGTTTCGGAGACTGGGCGCAGTGGTGAGCCGCTCTTCCACTCGCAAGAGAGCGCCGCTTCATCCTTGATCTGTCGTGTTGCTGTATCTTCGGTTCTCTGGATCAGTCTGCTGGAATTCCCTGCTGGTCTGCTCCCGCGTAGACTCCCGCTCCGTCCTGCTCCGAGATCCCTCTGGACTCTGTATCCGAGGCCCGGTCGCGGGAGACCGCTTCGCTCAGGCCAGGCTCGGGCATCTTCTGGCCTTTGTAATCCGAGAAATGGACTACATTATCGTAGGCATCCTTGATCAGATCCTGGAGCGGAATGACGCTGCCGTTGACGCGCTGTTCGTCCAGCAGATCCAGATCGACGTCGGCGAAGACCATCTGTTCCTGATTGATCGTCCCTTCGGCGGCAATCCCGTCGCGGGCAAAGAAGTAATCCGAAGGGGTGAGAATCGCCGCCTGGCCGTAATTGGCTGCCATATAAGGCACCAGGGGAAGATTGCCCACCGTTCCAGTCACCGCGACATAGATCTGGTTTTCGATGGCACGGGCCTGGGAACAGTAGCGGACCCGGCAGAAGCCTTCCCGGCCGTCGGTGCAGGAGGGAACAAAGAGTATCTCGGCGCCCGCCTCGGCCATGACCCGAGCCACCTCGGGGAATTCAATGTCATAACAGATGAGAATCGCAATGTTGCCGAAGTCGGTGTGGTAAAGGTAAAGCCCATGGCCGCGGCTCAACTGGTAGGGGCCGCTTTCGGTCGGGGTGAGGTGAACCTTTTTCTGGCGGAAGACCTGCCCATTGGGAGTGAACAGATGCGCTGCGTTGAAGACCTTGCCGCGCTGAAAGATGGGATGTGTGCCTCCAATGATGTAGATCCCCGTCTCTTTGGCCAGCCGGATGAAAAGCGCTTCGTATTGCGGGGCGAGCCGCGCCAGGCGGCGCACGGCCAAAGCCGGAGCAGGCTCATTGATGTAACTGAGCAACTGCATCGTGAAGAATTCAGGGAAGAGTACGAAGTGGGCCTTATAGTCCTTGGCGCTGTGGACAAAGAACTCGACCTGGCGGGCAAAGTCTTCAAAGCAGGCGATTGGCCGGAGCAAGTATTGGACTGCGGCGATGCGCACGCGGCGCGGCCGTGGGGTCCCGCGCAGGGCCTCGGCGGCGGCCTGTTCCAGCGCCGCATGCTGAAGGCTGGCCTGCAGGCTCACCGAGGAGGTGTACTCCGGGTTCAGCCATTCAAGCACCGTGGCGAAACCGCGCGATTCCAGGTCGTGCATGTAGCCGGGGACAACATCCAGGACTACCAGCCCGTTCGCAAGCTGGAAGCTGAGCGCCGGATCACTAAGCTTGCCATCGACGACCTCGGCAACGTACTCCTTGGCCGTCATCTGGTCAGCGACCTCGGCGTACCCGGATATTCGCCCGCCGGTGAGCAGGCGCTTGAGTCCCTGCTCCCGGATCAGGTCCTTGCGCGCCTCGTAGAGAAGCGATCCGATGCCCTGATGGCGCACCTCGGGGTGGACGCCCATGTCTGCGCCGTAGAGGGTCTTGCCCATCGGGTTGTGGGTATCGAAGGACCCATCCCCGGTGATTGATGACCAGTTGGCCGATTCGGCATAATCATCCCAGTCGATCAGCAGGGAACTGGCCGAACCGAGGATGCGGCCCGCAGGGTCACTGACGACAAGTTGCCCCTCCGGGAAGATGTTAAGGTGGCGCTCCAACTGCTCGGGCCTCCACGGCGGCAGGCCGGGAAAGGCGCGCACTTGTATTTCGATGACAGCAGGAATGTCATCGACGGTCATCTGCCTGACTTTGAATTGGCTGGGCTGGCCGTTTGCGGTCGCCATGGTTGTTTTCTCCCCAAAGATCTTGTGCTGCTGGCAACAGCAAGGCTACCGGCTTCCCGTGAATTCTGCGTGAATTCAAGGCCGGATTCACCACTTTCACAGGTTGTGTGGCGGGTTGGCCGGGAAGTAGGCGGGCCTGTAGAGTGGTGGAATGGCCCGCGGCACGTCAATCTCACAGTGGAAGCAGGAGTTGGGCGCGATGGTGGCGCTGGCCGTTCCGGTGGTCTTGAGCGAACTGGGCTGGATGGCCGAGGGCATCGTCGACACCATTATGGTGGGCAAGCTGGGGCCGGCGGCCATTGGGGCTGTTGCGTTGGGAAACGCCGTCTGCAATACGCCGGCGCTCTTCGGCATCGGCCTGCTGCTGGGCCTCGACACGCTTGTGGCGCAGGCCTTCGGCCGCAAGGACCACGAAGAATGCCACCGCTGGCTGGCCCAAGGCGTTTACCTGGCCTGCATCGCTGCGCCGCTGCTGATGTTGCTGATCTTCCTGGCCAGTTTCGGCTTTGCTCACTTCGGAATCAATGCTGCTGTAGCCGGTCCGGCTGCCGCATACCTGCGCATTCTTAATTGGGGCACGCTGCCGCTGCTGATCTATGGCGGGACGCGCCGCTACCTTCAGGGGGTTGGCGATGTGCGCGTGATTACCATGACCTTCGTCGTCGCCAACCTGCTCAACTGGCTCGGCAACTGGGTGCTGATCTACGGAAAACTGGGGATGCCGGCATTGGGCGTGAACGGCTCGGCGATTTCGACGCTAATCTCGCGGGTCTTCATGGCAGCGGCGCTGCTGGGCTTTGCCTGGCGCTATGAGCGCAAACGCGGACATCCGCTCTTTCGCCACTGGGCCGGGCCTAGTTTTGAACGGCTCAAGCGGTTGATTGCGCTGGGCGCTCCGGCGGCGGGGCAGATTCTGCTCGAAGTGGGAGCCTGGAATATGGTCACGCTGTCAGCTGGGTGGCTGACCCCTGTGGCGCTTGCGACCCATCAGATCGTTCTCAACTACGCCAGTGTCACTTTCATGGTTCCGCTTGGGGTTTCAGCGGCTGCGGCGGTGAGCGTGGGTCATGCAGTCGGCGCCGGGGACCACGAGCGCGCCCGCCGCGCCGGATGGCTCGCTTTGGGGCTTGGAACGGTCTTCATGCTGCTGGCTGCGGTCGTCTTCGTAGTGATGCCGGGGCCGCTGATCGCACTCTACACACGTGACCAGGAGGTAATGGCCCTGGGGACGAGGTTGCTGTGGGTGGTGGCGGCCTTTGAGCTCTTCGATGGCATCCAGGTCGTCTCCACGGGAGCGTTGCGCGGGCTGGGCGAGACGCGAGTTCCCATGCTGGCCAACTTCGTAGGCTATTGGTTGCTGGGGCTCCCGCTGGGGCTGACGCTCTGCTTTGTGCTTCACTGGGGTATCTACGGGCTCTGGATCGGCCTTTTGGCTGCGTTGATCGTCATCGCCTCCGTGCTGCTCACGCGGTGGAATCGAGACTCAACGCGCCTACGGTTTCGGTCCTGAGAGGATTCTGACTCGGTTAGATTCGATCTGTTTCAAAATGTTACAGTTCCCGGAACTGTTCCTCCGTATCCCATCACGTGGGACTCAACCGGATAACCAACTGTCCCGCAGCAAGGACGCATCCTTCGGAATGTGACTATAATCACATCTGAGTGGGAGCCAAAATACTCGCTCAACAACGAACAGGAAGGGAATCCCGCCACATGGCGACAGGAGACCTTGCCCTCGGTCAGCTTGAGGGTGCACTGAGCACGCGGCAGCGCGTTATCAACGATTTCAGCATCAACGTAGCAACGGTGAACGGCTCCGGCTCGCAATCCG
>CAZGHZ010000111.1:0-12566 GCA_964525655.1 uncultured Occallatibacter sp. | reverse complement strand
GCCGCCAACCCAAGTGGCAAACCGTCAAAGTCATTGGCAAAGGTGATCTCACGCAACCCCAGCACCACAACATTTGAGGTATGCCTAAACTCGGGCCGCCCTCATCAAATCAGAATCCATCTGGCATCCATCGGCCATCCCCTGGTTGGCGATCCACTGTATGGCTTAGACGGCCAGCCTCTTGAAAATCTCCCCGGCCTCCCCGGCGATGGAGGATATTTCTTGCACGCCCAATTTTTGAAATTCCACCACCCCATCACCGGAGAACAAATCAATCTTGAGGCAGCTTTGCCGTCCGGATTCTCATTGCATCAGTAGGTTCACGGCGGGAATCAAATCAGGGTGGCCGTTGAAACCTGCGCGAACTCGCCATTCCGAATCCCAACGAAGCGAGTTTATTACATTCCGATAATGGTGGTTAAGAGAACCCACGCGCCTAGCTTTTCCAAGCTGCACGGATAGATCCCCTGAAGCGCCTTCCCGACGGTATTCCGGAGCTTGACGGCGTGGAACGCCGACGCAACTGGGATGACCAAGCTCACGTCGGGTCCAAGATGCCGACCACACGACCAGAACCGAAAATCACGACCGAGTCGGAACTGGAAGAGCGGTTTGGTTTGCTAACCGGCCACACGCGGGACGAAAGGTGGCAGTGCAGTGCCATGAAATCCATCGATTGCCGCACAGATTCTCAACCCAAGGCGAGCTTTAGGAACTCGGGCTTCCCACGCAATCCGCCGCTATAGCCCCTCGCGAATCTTTACTGCTCTGCCCGCATCCCACCCGCGCGCTCTCTCAACATTTCAATTCAGTCCTCTTTCCGACCTTCACCGGCTGCCGGCGAGCCGCGCAAGTGCGCGGCTCGCTCAAGCCCTTATGCAATTTCTCCCAGAAAGGCTCTCCATGCTGCACGTCATTACTCTTTACTCGGTCGCGGCCGAGGCAGCCGACCCCTTTGTCCGCTCCATCCGCTGGGGCGGCGAGTGGCATACCCTCGCTCGCAGCCTCGCGCCTGCTCTCAGCGCAACCGACCTGCTCGAACGTCAGTCGTCCCCGATGCCGCCGTTCCTTTCCCGCTCTTCAGTTCTGTTCGTCTGCCTTGACTTTTGGAGCTCAGCGGAAGCCTATCGTCGCGCCTGCCGGCAGCCGGCACTTCAGGCGCTGCTGCTCGCCCGCCGGCGGATGGCGAGCTCCGCATTCGAATTGGGTGAGTTCTGCTTTCCCGCGCCGATTGAAATCGAGAGCCTGGTCCCGCCAGCGGCGGCGCGAGGCTGACGATTCTGCGCTCCGCAACATCCACGCGGCATTTCTTCAACCAAGCAACCTTGAGGAAAACATATGCAAGAAGAAAAGACCACTTTGCGCACGGAAGCCATTGCGCCCTCGGCCGCTGAGCTCGCGCGGAATCTGGGGCGGAGATTGAGGTACCTGCGAGCCCAAAAGGGGCTCACACAGACGGAGCTTTCGAGCAGAATGCGGACGTCCCGGGCATACCTGAGCAGGGTCGAGAATTCCAAGGTGCTACCTCGATATTTAACGCTCGCCCGGCTCGCGGCCTGCCTCGGCGTGCACCTCGCGGAACTCGTGGGCGGTGAAGCCGGACGTCCAGGCGATGGATCGCGAAATCCTAACAGCGAGACTGTGCCTCATTAGACTCATTCGTGAGCCCGGTGACGATCGAGTGTCCCAGTTCCATGCCATGATTGCTTTCGGAGGGGCATGAATCATGGAAGATGCAATGGGCTGGGAGGCAGGGGACCGAAGAGAACAACCGCAATCGGTTGACTGCTACCCGATCAGCTGGATCACGACAGACGAGTTGGAAACGGAACTTTTCAATGCGATCGTGAAAGATTTTTCGGCGAGTAACGATGAGGAAGTTGAGGAAATCGACGATTACCTTGATGGTGATGAAGAATATGAAGACGAAGCCGATCGGAGGCGGTCCACACTAAGTCTCCTGGCCAGCTTGCGACCGCAGCTTGCAGAATTACTTGGCGGCCCGTCCGCCGAGTCGCACAAATTCTAGGCCGCACACCCCGCTCGGCGCGGAACTCCTGACCGGATTCTCGGTCCGGTGCGCCGGGGCCGGACGATGAGAGACACATTCGGGATTTCTTTGGGCAGTCTTCCAACTCGCGCAGAAAGGATCTCCGGCATTTTGCGGCCGATCCAATCAGGCCGCACTTGTTCCTGGCTGTGAACTGTCGCGGCTTGACAACCATGCCGTCGCCGTCCGCCGCCGTCAATTCCTGCCACCATCTGACAGCTTCAAAAACAGCTTGGCCCGCGAAGACGCCGCAGGTTCCGAGATGGGGATTGTGTTTGGCTGGGAATGGTAAGATTAGAACATCGTTGTTATCTGTATAACTATTAACCATAGTATAACTTCCGAGTAGCCGGTCATCCGACCGCGATCCGGATTTGAGGAAGCTACTTTGACACCCAAGACGGGACTGACTCGGGAGCAAATCATCCGATCCGAATAGATTGAATCGAACAGAACCGGTCGTGTCGGTGAGGGTGAACCCGGTGCGGACCTATTCGCGGACGGTGATTATCCGGAATTGCGGAGGAACGAAATCGAGGTCGCTGGCTTCGCGGACTGCCAGTTCAATTTGCGCTTGCATAACCTCAGCTGGAATTGGATTCTGATAATCCACGAGCGAAGATCGCAGTGCTTCTAACGGTGTTTTTCCTTCGGTGCGAACGATGCGGTAGACCTTTACCGCGAGGGCTTCGGCAGCTCCTGGAGTCAGCAGCAGAGGCATCCTATCTTTGACCTTGTCAAACTCCGTATCGCCAAGCGGCACGCCCCGCCGCAGGCAAAGTGTCTTCATCAGATCGAAACTCTCTTGCGCGTTCGAGGTGGGGAAGAGCGGGATCTTCACATCCACCCGCCCCGGACGCTTTAGATCGACTTCGATCAGATCGGGTCGGCTGGAGGCGAGAACCCAGATGAGCTTACCGCGGTTGGTCGAGTTGCCCATCTCTTCGGCGAGCATGGAGTAAACGCGGCCGGAGAGTCCGGAGTCGTTTCCACCGGAATCGCGCCGCCCAATCGCCTGGTCGGCTTCGTCGATGAAGACATAGCAGCGGCCGAGCGCCTGCAAAAGACGGAAGATCTTTTCAAGATTGCCTTCAGTAGAGCCCACCCACTTATCGCGAAAGTTCTTCAGCTTGACGACCGGAACTCCTGCTTCGCCGGCGAGACACTCGACCATGAAGGTCTTGCCGGTACCCACCGGTCCGCAGAGAAGATAGCCTTTCGGAATGGCCTGCAGGTCGTTATCGCGCCAGAGCGCAATGTCCTGACGCAGCCAGGCTTTGACTTTCTCTTGCCCCGAGATGTCTTGCAGCGTCCGGCTGGATTGCACAAACTCAATCAGGCCGTTGCAGTCGACCTCAACAAGCTGCTTCTTCAATTTGACGAGATCGTCAGGGCAAATCTCTCGCCCGGCGTGCTCTTTAGTCTTGAGCATGGTCTCAACGGCGTTGAGCGACGACCCGACAAGCTGCGACGAGATGCCTTCGAGATTCCGCTTGTATTCATCGAGCGCCTTCTCATACTTCGGCAATAAAGTTTGGAGCGCTGTCTTCAACTCCGCTGCGGTGGGCAACGGGATCTTGCAGCGAGCCGTGCGTGAGTTGTTGACGATGAGCGGATGAAGGTCGTTGATGTTTTCAACCAACAGAAAAGTAGCTAAAGAGTGCGCGGCAAGCAGAGAATCGCTGGCCCAGTCCCGCACCAGGCTTGCCAGCGCGCTCAGGTCGTAATCCAGCCCGCCCTGCACCGCGGGTGACACCAAATCCGCGTTGCGAAGGATACAGGCCACCTGCAAATCTGTGCGATTGATGCGCGACAGGTTCGCGACGTAGCGGAAGTAATGCGTAAGCCTCTCGATTGCGGCCCTGGGCGATTTCGGCAACTCCGGCGACTGCTGCAAGGCAGGCCACTTGGAGAAGAGCTCACCGCCCTTTTCCACTCGGATGCCGTTGCCGAGATCGTAACTGAGCACGACGTCAAATCGCGGAAGCATCACCTGAAGGAGAAAGTCGTTGAGGCTGCCGAGATGCGTGTCAGCATTTGAAGGAATCAACACCTGGTCGTTCACATTGCCATAGATAATGAATTGGCTGGCCGCGTTGCTCTCGTAAAGTTGAACGGCATCGCGCGCCCACTCCGGCAGCGCAAGCGACAGAGCAGCGTTGGCCGCCGGCAGCGCGGGAGCTTCGCTCACTAGGAAGCCTCCTGTTGCGGCTTTGCACTTGCGAACTTGCTGTCAAGCTGCGTGATTGCAGGCTCATCTTCGCCGAAGATGCCCCCGCCGATCAAATCGCTGGCCAACTCAATATCGCTAGAGATCGTCTGGGGCTTTCCCTGCATAGTGGCGTTCTCAAGGACAAGGTCTACCTGTGCTTCGATACGCATGCAGTCGCTGTCGATCTCCTGCAGTGTGTCTTTGCGCCGCTGAATATTGGCGAGCCGTTTCTGTAGCAGGCTCAAGGTCGCCGATTTCGACTCGCGGAGCGACCCCGGATGATTCTCGTCGCGAAGATCGGCTTCAAGACCGTCGACTCTAGCCTGAAGACTCTGTTCACTTTCGTTATTGCTTGCCGAGAGCAGATGGTGACGCGCAACCAGCAGCTTGAGGTAGTTCCATCCAAGCCGGCTGAGCGCTTCGCTGTTGGAATCGATAACGTATCCTTCCGCCTGCTCACTGCGAAAAACGTCCAGAATCTTGTTGCACTTTGAATCGAGCGCGGCGAGCTTGCGCTGCTGCTCCGGTTCCAGTAGTTGAACAAGTTTCTGGCGACGGCTCTCGTCGTCATCTCCGGAAGCTCGCAGTTGACGTGCCTGGACAACCCTCTGGAATCGCGGATTGAAAGCGAGTGCGGTAACGAACGCAACCTCGGCGGCCAGGCCCACAAGCCATATCGCGGGTTCTGCCACGCCAAGAATAGCAAAGGCTACAGTGGCGAGAACATTCACTGGTATGCGCCCGAGCCCTGGCACGTCCACGCCAACCAGGAACGCCGATTTGATATAAAGCCACACCTTGAGTCTCGGGTCCCTTCTTCGACGCTACTGCTTCACGGCCGCAGGCCCCATGGATTTCACCGGAGGCTGGACCGCCGCGTCGTCGTCCCGTGAAACCGCTGGATCCAGCGCTATGCCTTCCTTTGCGGCAAAATCCGCCAGCGCCTGGTCGGCCAGAGCCTTCTGCTCGGACTCTTTCACGATCACGCCGGACATATCCATCGAATCGCGAGCTACACGCGCACGGCCAGCCGCTTTCTGTCTTTCTTCCTCAACGATGTTGCCCAGGCGATCCAGGGTCTCGCCCGAGCCGCCAATTTGGGTGATCATGCCGCTTGCCATCTCAGTCAGCTCCGCCATCGCGCGCTTCATCTTCATGTCGCTGATACCCGCTTTGAGAGATTCGATCTTGGCTCTTGCTGCGTTGATCGCGACATCGCGCGCCTTGATGAGATCCTTGTAAGTAGACTCGGCCTGCGCGAGCTGCCGGCGATTCTCATCGAGCTCACGGTCCACAGTTTGCAGGCGCAGGGCATACTGGCTCGCGGAATCCCGATTGCCGGCGCGCAGATTTGCAGTAACCTTGGCATGAAGGTCGCGCTGCTCATTCTCCTGCCGGCGCACCTGTGCAATGAGCCCTTCGCATAACCCCGCGTGGGTGGCGAGTCCCTGGTTGTACTGGCCAATCTGCTTGCGCAGATTCTCCTGCTCCACTTCGAGTAGCGCCTCGGGGTTCTGGCGCTCCAGCCCGGAGATGAACAGGCTGAAGAAACCGCGGATGAGATTCGATAGTCGCTTGAGCATAACTGAAGAGGCCTCCCAGGCCAGTCCCGTTCGGGCTGAATCTATCGGTTGCCTTGTGTGCGCTGCCAACTCGCGAGCAGATTGTTGACCACTTCCGCGCTCGGTGGGTCGCAGATCTTCTGCAAGTCTACCCGCACCCCGTTATCTGCGAATTTGACGAACGGACTATCAGGAGACTTGATCGGAACGTCGGTGTTCGCCGGACGAAACCCATGCACCAGCGCCTGTTTCTGGATTGGCTCCGAGAGCAGGAACTGCAGGAACTTATCTGCCGCTTTGCGCTGATCGGGGGAACTCCAGGACGCGTCGATGATGTAATATGGGCTCTCGTTCCAGGCGTTATACTCAGGATAGATCACGCGGAGCTTTCCCCAGCGTCCTTCGGCGTTGTTCAGGTAATCGATCGCGACACTTTCATAGACGAGCATGGCGTCGTAAGACGACGGACCCTTGAGAACCATCTCTCTCATCATATTGCCGGTACTATTGCTCAACCCGCTCGTTCCCCGCTCCAACTCCGAGAGCCATTGCTGGAACTCCGGATTCACGACGTCTGCCACGTCGAGCCCCCTGGTCTTCTTATGATAGTCATAAGCGGCCAAAACAATGGCCATGAGGCCGGAGTTCGACTGGTTGGGGTGCGTATGTCCGAACTTGAAGAGTCCCCATTCCGGTTGATTGGCAATGGCCGCCCATCCGGATTTCTCCTGCAACGCATCGTGCACCGTGGAGAGGTTCATGACGTGGTACTTCTTCACGAATGCCTGGTAGCGCTCGTCCCAGACGACAAAGACCATCGGAGTCAGTGCCAGCGGCTCCTCTTTGAGGATTGGATTGCCGTTGTACTTGATCTGCCATTCCTGGACGAAGATGTCTTTGTATGCGGCGCTTGCCGGCGACCACACGTTGATCCGCTGGTCTCCGCCAATGATGGCATGCGCGCCTTCGAGCGAACCCATGGGAATCAGGTTGACCGTGATCCGCTTGCCTTCGGAGGTCTTCTCCCATTCGCTCACCGCCCACTGTAGCCAGCGCTCCTTCTCCGTCCCATAGGCGATGCCGATCTGCACCTGTGGACCGCCTCCAAGCACGCTGGAGGAAGTTGGAATCGCATCTCTAAGCGATTTCTTCCCGGTGAACAGGTAGTAGGCTCCAAATGCACAAGCGGCTATGAAGAGGAAGATTGTGATCTTCCCCAGAACCGTAAGCCGCGGACCTTCGGGAGTCGGATTGATTGGATCCATGGTTCGCTCGGTACCTGTTCTGCGACCTCTAGAAGAACGTTGAGATGTCTTTGAAAACGCCGACGATGTTCTGTGGCGTTCCTTCGTAGGAGTTGGCCTGGGTCGCATCTGCGACGTTTTTCAGAATATCCTTCCGCGCGTCGCTTCCGTAAGCAATGGTGAATACATGGATGGTGTGCGTCTCCCCATCGTATGCGATGCGGCGCATCAACTCGGCCAGCTTCATCTTGCTTTCGGTGTCCTCGCCGTCGGTGAGCACAACCACAGACAAGATACGGCCATCGTGTCCCTTTTGAGCCTCGGAAAGGTGCTGATAAGCAGCGTCAATGGAATCGTAAAGTGCGGTGCCGCCTTGCGCGAAGAGTGAATCGACGGTGTGCTGAAGAGCTTCGCGGCCGGTCTTGATTGGAACGTCGGTGCTGGCCCAGGTGATCGTGCTATTGAACGGGACCAACGAAAGCCGGTCGTCGTCGGAGAGCAACGACACAAGCTGCTTTGCACCGTTGCGAGCGTTCTCGATCTTTCCTTCGTCGTTCATGCTGCCCGAGGTGTCGAGGACCAGAACCACGTCGGCGGCGCGCTTCTTTTGCGCCCAGAGCTTGAGAATCGCATCCATCACCGGCACGGACGGAACTTCCAGGGTCGTCTTCGGCTCCCTGGGATCGACGCCATGAGCGGTGTCGATCGGCGCAGCCAGCGGCACTTCGACGGACCCCGGCCTGAAGCCGTAAGTAATCGCGCTCTCCTGTTGCGGCTTTGCGAGTAGGTATTGGATGTAGACCTTGGCGGCATCGCGATGCGCCTGCGTCACCCAGTCCCGCTGCACGACTCCGATGGGATGATCGCTCCAGAAAGTGCCTTCCTTGGGGTAGATTGCGACCACCGGGAAGGACATGTTCGACTGGCCATAGGATTCGATGACCATGTTTTCATAGAGCACTGCGGCTGACAAATACTGCGGCCCGGCGGCAAACATCTTGCGCCCGAAGAAGCCTGTCGAAGATCCGTAGTGAACCACGGACTTCTCAATGCCACCGAGAAACTCCCCCGTGTGGGGCTTAGCCACATCGGCAGTCGTCAGGCCGGCAGTCTTCCCACTGGCGGCATACACTTCGGCAAAAAGAGAGATCAGCCCGCTGTTACTGAACTGCGGGTGCGTATGTCCAAACTTGAACTGTCCCCACTGCGGATATCCGTAGGCCTTCCATCCGGTCTGATTGCGGGAAAGGGCGAGGATATCGGCCCAGCCGATGGGCTTCTTTCCCCACCCGATCGCCTCAGCCATCGGTTTCCACATGGCGATAACGACCGGCGACAAAACCAGATTGTCTGTCGGCCCAATCAAGTCCTTGCCGGTCTTGCTCTGCGATTGAGCATTGCCCAGCTTGATGAACGCCGTGGATGCGGGACTGACGATATGAGGCTGGCGGCGCCCTTCAAGCACCTCGTCGATGCACTCTCCCGACCCCATGGGGAAGGCGCGAACAAAGATGCGTTTTCCGCCGGGCGCGCGATGGTCCTCGGCGTTGAACCTGTCGGTGACTTCTTTGATCCACTTTTCTTTTTCCGAGCCGTAGGAGAAGACCAACTCGATTGAGCCGGGAGCGGGTTCGGTTTCGGTGCCGGCAGCAGGTGCTTTTTGAGAAGACTTGCACCCCGCCACACACCCTGCAACTGCTGTTAATAGGCTGATAATAAAAACGATAGATGCTGGCGCAACGAGCTTTGCGCTCAGACGACCGCGCCAAGAACGAGTCCAGCGGGTGGATTTCATAATGTCTCCGAGTATTTATCTTACATTCTAGTGCGCCATCTGGAACCGTCGAATCCAGACAAGAGCTCGCTGTAAAGAATTAACAGAAATGCAACATTTCTGTTGCGGATATCGGTCTGGCTACGAGCGGTATCCGGATCGTTGAATGCGCTTGCGTTGCCCGCGTCCCGAGAGTGTGGTCGCCGACTCGGACCTTTCACGATTCTTCGCCCTCGAAGGCAATGTCGCCGGCTAGAAACAGGGTCGTGCCTGAAATGCCGGTCACTCAGTCGCAATCCGAATATCCTCCCCAAGCGCCGCAGTGCCGACAGCGGAAAAGGTACGCGAGGGGGCTACCGTTTATGTCCATCTGATTGAAATAGTCAGCCCACTCTTCATCGTCATAACCGGACTCAGATCTGATGAAGTCATATGCAGCGCGGTCCAGGCTTTCCAGCTCTGGTTTCCCGGCAAAACCTACGAAAATGGCCGCGTCGTTGCAGTGCGTATACCATTTCTCCTGCTGCCATCCGATGAAGCAAGGAGTGCGAAAGCAGATTTCGTCCACAACAGCCTTTGGTGGGGTAACCCAATCCCCATACCCTCCAACACCTAAAGGGTCTGCAAACTCGACTCCAAACATACGATGGGCCGTTCCATCCGCAATGCACCATGGGCAGAGGCGTTCGTCAAGTTCGGCCTTACAAAACGTCGGCCCAGCATAGATCCACCCTCGGGACTTCCCGCACGCGAGACACTCAGTAGTTGAGGAGACGATTGAACCGGTCGCAACCGGGTCTGGATGGTAGGTGAAATGCGGAAGAACTGCTTCGCCTGCTTCGACCATTAGGAAAGCCTATATCATTTGAGGGTGATCTTCCACGCGAGAAATCCAAAAGTCGTGGCAGCATGAGAGCCGCCTCGCAGATGTTCCGAGAGGATCGCCAATCCGTCTCCAACACGACTCCGGGCGCAAAACGGGGTTCTGTCCATATGGCCGGTACACTAGGAACAGCCAAGGGCCAGGAATAAAATGACGGCATGGCTATACCAGAAGGCTGGACAGACGATATGAACGTGACGATCCGTCCGGATCGCACGGTTATGGAACTCACGAATGCCGTGATGGAAAGCGTTCAGAACTATAACGGCGAACTGGAAGTAGTCCGTGCAATTGCCAACGAGTTCGGAATGTCAGATAGCGATGCATGGCTGGCGTTTGATCGAGTGCAAGGCGGAATCATTCGCGCTCTGACAGCGCGACCGACCAACTGTCCTGGAGAAGATTACCGATCACCCGATCAAGCGCATCCATGAACTGCTGCCTTGGAACGGTGCCGCTTCAGATTCCGTTCTCGCCTAATCTCAAATGTCCACTTGCAAAAATACGTGGACATTTATTTTTCTCCGAGAATCTCATTGCCAATGAGCATGTCGGAGAAAAGATAGCTCGCAACCGACGCACGCGGAGAGATTAACGGCCCCGTGCGATTCCTGCCTAGACAAATCCGAACTCTGTCTGTTCCCCTACTGGACGGTGAGAGTGACTACCCCCGAACTGGTTACCTGGTGCGTCTGCGGTGGCGGCGTGCTACCTCCGCTTTTCCCACCGCAGCCGGTATTGAACGCCAAGGTAGCCATTAGGAGCAGCCCTAGAGAAGCGGTCATCCAAATACCGCGCGCGACCAGCTTTCTCCTCAAGAACAGGAGTGGTATTAGAAGAATAGGAAGCAGAATGAACGCAGAGGCCGCTTCTGGCAACGTTTCAGTAAAGACTACTGTGATCTGATACGTACCCCCCGGTGTCGTTGAGGATGTTGTGATCGTTACCGCGTTGGTCGTGGAGGAATAGCTGCAACTTGCTCCGCTCGGTAAATTGAGGCACGTGACAGAAACGTTTGTTGTCGAGGATGGCAAAGTCACCGGATAGGTGACCGACGAACCTGGAGTCACTGTGGCCGTCACGGTCGTGAACGTTGGAGGGGTTATACCAGATCCTGCAGAATCGACCTCGAATTGCATCGAGTTCGACGTACCGCCGCCCGGAGCTGGAGTTTGCACAGTGATCGACGTGATGCCCGCAGTTGCGATCTCGGCTGCTGGAACCTGCGCGGTTAGTTGTGTCGCGCTCGCGTACTGTGTCGCGAGCGCCATCGAGCCCCAATAGACTGTGGAAGTCGCCGCGAAACCCTGGCCGCTTACGTTCAGGTTGAAGGCCGCACCACCTGCACCGATAAATGCAGGCGAGAAGCTATTGATGACTGCCACGGGATTGGTCACTGCCAATGTCACTGATCCGGTCACCGTGTTGTAGTCACTTGCGTCGGTGGGGGTGAAGGACACACTCTCGGACGGCGTACCCATTCCAGGCGTGGTGGTGGAAGTCGTCCACGCAAAGCTGCCCGCTGGCAATGCACTTCCTCCGCTCAGCGTCGAGGAGCTGAGCGACTGCCCGTAGGTAATCGCGCTGGCCGTAGGCCATACCGACACTGTGGGAGTGGCTTTGCCGATGGTGAAGTTGGCCGTGCCGTAAGTGATCGTGTAGTTGCCCAGCACCGCGGCCGGGCTCAGTGTCGCGCTGATTGCGTACGGTCCGCCCGCCACCATCTCGCCTGCTGCACGGCTGTACGTGGCGGTTACGTTGTCCGTAGCTACAAATCCACTCAGCGTTCCTGTAAGTGTTGGGTCCGCAGTGCCGTACGTCTTGCTGGCTGCCGCAGGCGTCACCGAGGCCGCCGCCTTGCTGATGGTGTCGCTCACCGTGCCGCTGGCCGTCGTGTAGTTGCCGCTGGCCTCGGTGAAGCTCCATGCGTCGGAAGCGTAGTTGCCAGCTCCAGTGTGCGTAGTACCGCTCAGCGTAAAGCCCGAAGTCGACAGCGCTACGCCGCCGATTCCCGTCGCCGTGCCTGTCGCCGTGTGCGCACTGCCGTCGTAGGTAACGCTATAGGGCGTCACCGTCGCCGTGGGCGTCGCCTTGGAGATTGCGTCACTCACCGTACCACTGGCTGTCGTGTAATTGCCGCTGGCATCGGTGAAGGTCCACGTGTCGGATGCGTAGGCGCCAGCACTGGTGTGCGTCGTGCCCGAAAGTGTGAAGCCAGAACTCGACAGCGCTACGCTGCCGATGCCCGTCGCCGTGCCTGTCGCTGTGTGCGCACTGCCGTCATAGGTGACAGTGTAAGGCGTGACCGTCACCGAGGCCGTTGCCTTGCCGATGGCATCGCTCACCGTGCCACTGGCCGTCGTGTAGTTGCCGCTGGCTTCGGTGAAGCTCCACGCGTCGGATGCGTAAGTGCCAGCGCTGGTGTGCGTCGTGCCCGAGAGCGTGAAGCCAGAACTCGACAGCGCTATGCCGCCGATGCCCGTCGCCGATCCCGTCGCCGTATGCGCACTGCCGTCGTAGGTCACGCCATAGGGCGTCACCGTTGCCGTGGGCGTTGCCTTGGAGATTGCGTCGCTCACCGTGCCGCTGGCCGTCGTGTAGTTGCCGCTGGCATCGGTGAAGGTCCACGTGTCGGATGCGTAGGCGCCAGCACTGGTGTGCGTCGTGCCCGAGAGCGTGAAGCCCGAAGTCGACAGCGCTGCGCCGCCAATGCCCGTCGCCGTACCCGTCGCCGTGTGCGGATTGCCATCATAAGTGACAGAGTAGGGCGTCACCGTCGCCATGGCCGTTGCCTTGCCGATAGCGTCGCTCACCGTGCCGCTGGCCGTCGTGTAGTTGCCG
>CAZGHZ010000110.1:0-12568 GCA_964525655.1 uncultured Occallatibacter sp. | reverse complement strand
CTCGCCGGAGGTGGCCAGTGAACCCCGTTCGCGCATCGCTGCGCTATCCGCAGGTGACGCTGGTGATTTCGGCAATGCTCTTTCTGGCGGGTCTCTACTCGCTCTTGACAATGCCCCGCCGCGAAGACCCGAAGATCACCATCCGCGTGGGCATCGTCTCGGCCATCTTTCCCGGCGCAACGGCCGAGGAGGTAGAAGATCAGGTCACGCGCAAGATCGAGGAGAGGCTGTTTCGATTCGCGGAGGTCCGCCGCGACAAGACCTTCTCGACGACGCGCAACGGCGTCGTAGTCGTCAATGTCGAGCTCAACAAAGAGGTCAACGACGCCGACGAGTTCTGGGCGAAGCTTCGCCTCGATATGGCCGAACTCAAAGCGACAGGCCTGCCTGCCGGTGTCCGCGGGCCGGTGGTCAACTCCGATTTCGGCGACACGGTCGCAGTGCTGATTGCCGTGCATGGCGGCCACTATGGCCCTGCCGAACTCAAAGACTATGCGCAAAAAGTCGAGGACGGCCTGCGCGCGATCCCCGCGGTTTCGAAGATCAAGCGGATCGGCGACCAGAAAGAAGAGATCGAGATCACGGCTTCAAGTGAGCGGTTGGCTCAGTACTCGGTGAACCCGCTGAAGATGATGCAGGCGCTCCAGGGGCGCAATGCCGTCGAGTATGCCGGACGCGTGCCCGCCGGACAGAGCAAACTGCCGATCGAGGCTAGCGGAAGTTTCGAAACCGAGGGGCAGATTCGCCGGGTGATGGTCGACCTCTCGCCGACTGGGCAGCCGGTCTATGTCAGCGATGTAGCTGATGTAACTCGTCGCTATAAGGATCCAACCGAATATGCGCGCATCGACGGCGAGCCGGCGATCCTGCTGGCGGTGGAGATGCGCGAGGGCAATAATATTGTCACCTTCGGCGACACACTGCGAAAGACGCTGAAAAACATACAGAGTTCTCTCCCCCCCGAGGTGAAGCTCGACCTTGTAGCGGATCAGCCGAGAGTGGTCTCTGAGCGCATCCGGGGTTTCTTCCGCGAGTTCGGCATCGCCATCATCGCGGTCATCCTGGTCACCATGCTGCTGTTACCGATGCGCGTAGCGCTGGTCTCGGCGGTCGCGATTCCGGTCACGGTGTCGATCAGCTTCACACTACTGAACACCTTGGGCATTGAACTTCAGCAGGTTTCGATCGCCGCCCTGATCGTCGTCCTGGGAATGGTGGTCGACGACGCCATCGTGATTGCCGACAACTACGTCGAGCTGCTGGACCGCAAGGTCTCCGCGGATGAGGCTGCTTGGCGCTGCGCGACAGAGATGGCGGTCCCGGTGCTGACGGCGACACTCACGATCATTGGTTCGTTTCTGCCTCTATTACTCTTGTCCGGCGCCGTGGGCGAGTTCATTCGCGCGCTGCCGATTGCTGTGGCCGTCGCGCTGGGCAGCTCCTACGTGGTGGCCATGCTGCTGACGCCGCTGACAGCGCGCTTCTTCATTCGCAAAGGGCTCAAGGATCACGGCCGGCAACTCGACGCGGGCGAGCGCAGGCTCACGCCGCTCGACCACATGCAGCAAACCTACAACAAGGCCATCACCTGGGCCATGGCCCACAAGCGCGAGGTGCTGATCGGCGGCGGCCTCGCATTTATCATCGGCCTGGGAATCCTGAAGCTGGTGCCGCAGCAGTTTTTCCCGCTGGCCGAGCGCAACCAGTTCGTGATGGATGTGTGGCTGCCCGAGGGCGCGAAGATCGAGGCCACCGACGCGTCGGTGCGGCGAATCGAGTCCCTGCTGGCCCGCGAGCCGCTCATAACTTCGTACACCAGTTTTCTGGGGATCAGCGCGCCGCGCTTCTACTACAACGTTAACCCGCAGATGCCCGCATCGAATTATGCGCAGATTCTTGTCAACACAAAACGTGTCTCGGGCACGCCTGAACTGGTCGCCAGCCTGCGCGAACGGCTGGGCGATGTTGCGCCCGAGGCCAAGGTCTTTGTCAAGGAGTTGCAACAAGGGCAGGTGATGGAAGCTCCTGTCGAAGTTCGCATTTCGGGGCCGGATGAGGACGAGTTGCGGGCCCTAGGCGATTGCGTTGAGGACATCCTTGCGCATACGCAGGGTGCGGCCTACATCCACAGCGATTGGCACCAGGATGCGCCGAAGATAAGTGTGAAGGTGCGCGAAGAGGTAGCCGGCAGGCTAGGGTTGACCAATGTAGTGATCGCGCAGCAACTGGCCGGCAGCTTCGAGGGCGCGCCGATGACGACCTATTGGGAGGGCGACCGCGACGTGGATGTGGTGCTGCGTCTCGATCCTCAGGATCGGCAGAGCTTCCAGAATCTAGGCGATACCTACGTGATCTCTCCGGTGACCGGCGCACGGGTTCCCCTGGAGGCAGTCGCGACGCTCGCGCCCGATTGGCAGCCGGGGCGTATTGTGCGAAGAAACGGCGTCCGCACGCTGACCGTGCGCGCCTTCCCCAGCGGCAGCCGGCTGGCCAGCGAGATCCTGGCCGACACGCGCAAGCAGGTGGACAAGATGGCGCTACCGGCGGGTTATCAAATTCAATATGGCGGCGAACGCGCGAACCAGGACGAAACCTTTGGCGAAATGCAGCACGCGCTGCTGATCAGTCTCGTCTTGATCTTCCTGATCTTGCTCTTCCAGTTCCGCACGCTGGCCGATCCGCTGATTGTCATGATGGCATTTCCCTTGGCTCTGCCTGGCGCGGCTGTAGGTCTCTTCATCACGCACAACAACTTCGGCTTCACCGCCTTCATTGGCATCGTGAGCCTTGGTGGGCTGGTGGTGCGCAACTCGATCATCCTCATTGACTACATTCATGAGCGGATGAAGAGCGGCGTGGACCTGGAACAGGCAACGCTGGAGGCCGGAGAGCGGCGTCTGCGGCCCATCTTTCTCACCTCGATGGCCGCCGCTGTCGGAGTGACGCCGATGATTCTCTCCCGTTCGAGCCTATGGTCTCCGTTGGCCAGCGTCATTGCGTTCGGACTACTGGGGTCGATGTTCTTTACGCTGCTGGTGATTCCGGTGATGTTCGTGGTGGCGCACCGCAGATCTTCGTCTCTCCTGTTGAAGAGACAACACAGAAAGCTCCCGGAGAAGGCTGTGGTCACGCTCATGGTTCTCTTTGTGCTGACCGGCATTGCGCGCGCCGAGTCGCGGCGCATCACTCTCGATGAGGCCGTTCGGCTGGCCACGATGCAGAACTCGACGGCGAAGATGGCGCGCATGAAGGTGAAGGAGATGAACGCGCGAGTGACTCAGGCGCGCGCCAACTACTTCCCCGTCCTCTCGAACGACACAGCCGCAGTGCATCTCGGCGCGATGGACCGGCTGGTGATTCCGCAGGGCGCGCTCGGCATCTATCCAAGCGACGGAGCGATTCCGGGCAAAGACATCTCTATCAAGCTTGGCAACCAGGATCTTCTGCTCAGCCAGACCACGGCGGCGCAGCCTATTACGCAGTTCTTCAAGATTCGCGCCGGTATCAACGTGGCGCGTGCCGATGCGGGCATTGCGCGCGACGATGCGCGGAGCGCTGAAGATGAGGTCGCGCTGAAGATGAAGGAACTCTATCTGAATCTCTTGTCGCTTGAGCGGCGCAAACAGGCTGCGGAGCTGCGCATCGAGGCCGGAGAAGAGCGGCTCGTCGAGGCGCAGAATGGCGTGGCGGCGGGCGCAGTGCTTGAGCTGAAGGTGCTAGAAGGCAAGGCCCAGATCGCCGAGGCGCGTCATGCGCTCGGTTCGCTGGAGGATGCGATCTCAGACATGAAAGTCGAGTTCAACGACCTCGCCGGATTGCCGCTGGAGACCGAGGTCGAGTTGGTCTCGCCCTCGTCCGAAAGCAACGAAAAGGCTTTGGATAACCTCGAAGTCCAGGCCCTGCAGCACAACCCCAAGGTCGCGGCGGCCCGCGAGACGCTGGCCAAGGCAAAGGCCGGGCTGAGCGCCGCGCGTGCAGAATATATCCCCGAGGTTGGAATCTTTGCGCAGTACGTCTATCAGAACGGTGTGCCGCTTCTCAACGAAAACAACGGCGCCGTGGGCTTCAAGATGAACTGGACACTGGCCGAGTTTGGCAAGCGCAGCGGGCAGGTGCATGAGCGCCAGGCCCAAGTGTCCGAGGCGGAGGAGAATCTTCACGTGGTGGAAAATCGTGTGCGTATAGAGACCGACAAGGCCCTGCGCAGAGTCCACCGCGCCGAGACCGGCCTCGAAGCCGCGCGGGAGAGCACGTGGGCGCGCGCGGAGATGCGGCGCATCACCGCCGACCAGGTGGAGGCAAAGACCGTGAATGCATCGGCGCTTAAAGAAGCCGACGCGCAACTGGCCGAGGCCGAGGCGGTGCTCTTTCAAGCCGAAGTCGAGCGCAGCGTGGCCCTCGCGGAACTGGAAAGAACGCTCGGAGAGGAGTAACCTTGAGTGGGGCCGTCTATTCGGGGGAAAACGTGAACTACCGCGTCATCACAGTCAATCGAGAGTTTGGAAGCGGAGGCGGGCGCATCGCGCAGACCATTGCCGAGTGGCTCGGATGGAAGTTGCTGGATCGCGACATCATCGACGCCATCGCCTACGCCGCGCATGTTGATTCCAAGGTGGTGCAGCACTACGACGAGCATGTGGATTCGTGGCTGCGCCGCATCAACCAGCAGGCCATGCGCTCGGCCGCACTGGCCGCCGGCCTGGAACTCGGAGAAAACTCCGTCTTCGATTGCGATGAGATGGTGAAGATTTCGCGCAAGATCGTCGAGGAGGCCTACGCCGAGGGCAACTGCGTCATCGTGGGCCGCGGAGCGCAGTGCATCCTGCAGCACAAGCCCGACGTCTACCACGTGTTTATCTACGCTCCGTATCTTGACCGGCTCGAGCGCCTGCGCCCGCGTCTGGACAAGGGCGTCCACGCCGAGCAACGCATCCGAATTGTGGACGAGGAGCGCGCCAAATACCTGCAACAGTACTACGGCAAAAGCTGGTGCAACCCGCATCTCTATGACCTGATGATCAGCTCCCGCCCCGACGAGGACTTCACCGCGCGGGCCATTCTCTATGCGATGAACGGGGACTTGCAGGGAATCGGGAACAGCGAACAGGGAACAGAGGCCAGTGTGTAGAAATGGATCTCTCCGACTCGACGAGAGGGCGTTAATCAATTAATTAACAGCAAGAGATTGAAAATAAAGATGGGGGGAGGGGGGTACCCTTCCAGTGGACAGTGAAAAGTAGCCGGGAGGGACACGAACCTTCCGGCTACTTTGTTTATCGTGCGCTATACGCGGGAAATTCTCTGCAAATCGCGCCTCTCTTTCGAGCGGACTTTCTCTCAGGGGCTAAAGCCCGGAGTTATCTTGGCATCTTGCAGCACGACCAAAGTCGTGCCCCGATACAAAGCCGGTCATTGAACTCCGCCCTGTTCCCTATTCCCTGCTTTTCACATCCCAGTCGAAGCTGATCTGGGAGATCAGGTCGTTCAGCTTTTCTGTTGCGGCTTTCTTTTGGGCTTCGAGGTCGGCGGTCTGCTTGCGGGTGGCCTGCAGCAGATCCTCGGCGCGATTCAATTCGTCGACAAACCGCTTGGCCGCGTCGTTTCCCTTGAGGGCGGTGAGGTTTTCGCGGTCCCGAGCTTCGTCGGCTGAGGCGGTTTGTTCGGTCTGCTTCGATTCGTTGATGCGTCGATCCAGATCGGCCAGCGCGCCTTCCGCGTCGATCACGGGCTTCAGTTTGTCGAGCGCATCGGGAACGCGCTTGACCAGGTCGAGCAGATAGATCGACTGATTGTTGTAGCCATTCAAGTAGACGGCAGTCTTCTCTGGGCCGCGTTCGCGCACCTCAAGCTTGGCGGTCGTGTGCGCGGCCACCGGCAGCTTGAAGCGATAGAGGTTTGGCGATGTTTCGGCGGCCTTCAGATCGCCGTCCAGCGTCCAGTCGTTGGTGTGGCGCGGCTGCTCGATCAGAACATCGCGGTCCAGATCGCCCGAGTTGATCGCCGAGTAGGTCTTCGAATCGACATCCATGTAGGTCTCGACGATGGAGCCCTTGTAGATCTGCACGTGATGCAGGGTGCGCTTGCCGTCGCGGGCCGTCACCTTCACGCGGACGGCCTGATCGGCGGCGTAGGAGAGCAGCCGCTTTTCGCCGGGATGGATTGGATCGAGCAGACCCTCGCCAGCAAACTCGCCGGACTCAAAGATCGAGAAGCTGCCGGAGTCGAGGGTGAGCTTGGATTTATTTTCGAGCCAGACGGCGCGCAGCGGCGTGGGTTCCTTCTCGCTCCAGAGGGTGACGTGCTCGGCGGGAAGGTCTTGCTGCAGGATGGGCACCATCGCCGACTCGTTTTTGTGGATGGTGACAGGGGCGGTCAGTGCATACTCAAAGAAGTCGTCGAATGCATTGGTGGAGACGTCGCCCTCTTTGTATGCATCGCTGGCGCGGTCCACGCCCAAGTTCTCAATTCCGCCTTTAAAGCGATCGCTTTGGCTGGGGCCATAACCGTTACCGGAGCCAGTACCCATGCCGACGCCCGAGCCTGCTGCGGCATTGGCGCTGTTGGACGAATATCCGAAAACCGAGCCAATTACGCCTGAGCCGTCGGGTGCGGCCTCCTTCTCAGCAACATTGATGTCATGCGGAATGCGGCTCGGTGCAAAGAGTTTTGCACTCATTTCAATTCTGTCGAACTTTTTACCCTCTGCCGCCTCATGCGTCTGCGGTGTCAGTTCTGCCTGCGTGGCGATGGGAATCTCCACTCGCCGCGTATAGAGCGGCTGCGAGAGCGGTTGGATGAAACTCTGCGGCGCTCCGGCGACCAGCGAAAGCTGTACGTTGTCCCAGTCCGCGCCGACGGTGTTATCGACGACGGCCCAGCCCTGCATCGTAGCGCTGCCATTGGGCGTGCGCGGGAAGACAATGCGATAAGTCGACTTCCAGATCGGCACTTCGCTGATGTAGCTGACGCGCAACTGACGCTGACCCTGGCCCAATGCATCCAGAGTGAGATGGCGCAGGCCGGTGGAGCGGGTTGTCGAGAGCAGTTCGAGATAGCGGTCGAGCTGGCCCTGGAGATTCGCGTCGAGCGGGCGCACGCTCAGGGCGGGAGTGAGTTCGATGACCCGCACCGCGCCCGAGCCAGCGATGAGCGTGAGGTAATACTTGTCGACGGTTGTGGCATTGTCGCCGCCGCTGGTCTTCTCTGTCCGCGACTCGATCGACATCAACCGGCCCGTAATCGCGCCGCCAGGCCCGCCGAGGACCTCGACACGCTGGCCGCGCAGGGCCTGAAAGAGTTCGGTCGAGGTGGGATCGTCGCTCATCGCGAGCGAGAGCGATTTGAGCTGCTCGGCCAGCGGTGTGGTGGAGTTGTAATTGACTCCGGCAATGCGCCCGCCGCCCTCGTCGAGCACGGTGAGCGATTGCAGCACGTCGTTCAACTGCGGCGAGGTGAAGTCGATGGCCACGCGCTGGTTGCCGGTGACCGAGCCCGAGTGTTCGAAGTAGCCGACGCCGTTTTTGTAGAGCACGACCTTGCGGACGGGCAGGTCTTTAACCACCTGAGGTAAGGCCAACTGCGCCTTCGTCACCTGCTGTGGAGCGGCTTTGGTTGATACTGCGGATGCAGCCGGAGTTTGGGCGGCAAGGGAAAGTGTGATGGGAAGGGCAAAAAGACAGACAACGGCGGTAATTCGGCGCACAAAGCCTCCTCGTAGCAACCAACAAGAAACCCTACTCTCTTGGACCCCGGCGGAGGGAAAATGGTTCCCGCACAACGAAAGTATTGCCGTTGACCCACTCCCTTTGAACGGGGCGGGAGCGGAATCTTGCACGATTTTCCGCAAACTATTTCAATGGGCGCGGGAGTTGGCTGCATGAACCCCGTCAAGGTAGCCGAAAGGCATCCCTCAAGGGCTAAGGCGCGACGCTTTTTTGCTGTATTTGCGGCTCGACTGCAGAGGCCGCGGAAAAAGGCCTGATTGGGTGCGAAAGTGGCGGAAAGTGTTCCTCTGAAGAAAAAGCCGGTTTTGATTATTCTGGCTTTATGCGGGGGTTGAAAACCCCCGCCTCCTTCCGCACCGAGTTTTTTCGCAGCCTATTCACTCGTTCCGCAGGTGCCGCATAATCAGCGAGGGCTTCAGCCCCGGAGGAAGATTAGCCAACATTGTTGAGCCAGTCTGAAAGTCTCTCCAGACGCAGAGCAAGTATATTTGCGTAAGCCCCTTAAGCAATGGGTTGATCCAGAGATTCCTGAACTCCGAGCGGCAATAAAAAGCCCAGCCGCGAGGGCTGGGCTCGATACTTGCGGCAGATGCGCATCTTACGGAGTGACCAGTTGCGTGGCATGGTTCCCGTGTGGAACAGCAACCAGCGCCGTGGGCTTTGACCCTGTCGGATACGGTGTGGACTGAGTGGGAGACAACGAGCCGGAGGTTGCATTCAACCGGAAGCCGGAGACGGAGTTGCCCTGCTCATTTGCGGTGTAGACAAACCGGCCGAGAGCCGGATCGACAACGACGGCTACCGGTGTGGTGTCTGTGCTGTTGAAAGGGCTGCCGGTGACGTTGACTGCGCCCGTCGGATTGCCGGTGGCCTGGGTGATCTCGTAGGCGGAAACCGTGGAATCCAGAGAGTTGGTGACATAGATGAACATTCCGCGCGGGTCGAGGGTAACGGCGGAGGGTTCGTTCCCGGTCTTGAAGGGGCCGCTGGTCATGAAGTTCAAGGTGCTGCCGTCCAGAATCGTATAGCCGATCAGCTCGTTGGAGGCGAAGTCGGTGACATAAACGAATCGGTCGGTTGGGTCGGCCGCGATGGCGCTAGGCTTGACACCGGCTTGGTAGGGGCTGTTCGTGCTCGCGGCCAGCGCTCCGGCCGATCCTATGTTATAGCCGAAGACCCAGCCGGGATTGGCGGTACTGGGGGTGCAGGCTGGCGTGGGCGTGCAGCCGGGATTATAGGCCGATTGATCGTAGGCCGTGACGTAAACGGCATTGCCCAGGATGTTGCTCCCGTTATTGGCCAGCACGGCAACGCCGGTGGGAACAAGAATGTCGGACGCAAAAGCGCCGGTGAGATCGAGCGGCATCTGCGTCGCGGCAGAGCCCATCGTGCCGGAAGAGAGCGCGTACTCAGTCAGCTTCCCGGAGGTCGAGCAGAGCAGGGTCGGAGCGGTGGCCGAACTGGAACAAGAGGCCACATAAAGATAGGTTCCGGCCGTGTTGACTGCCAGTGAGACGGGATTGTCGCTGAGGGTCAATGTGTCCTTGAGCGTTAGCTCGCCTGTCAGTCCGATGGCGTAGTGAACGATCGTGCCGCCCGAGGAACTGGTGCCCAGATTGGCCAGGTAGAGGTTCGAATCGTCTGAGGTGACGGCCATGGCTACCGGAGAGCTGACGCCGGAGGTGACCGGGGGCGTGGTAGTGCGCAGCGCGCCGGACCGCGAGTCCGCGGCGTAAGCTTGAATGCCGGTGGAACTGGCCACGTAAACCAAATCGACAGATGTGAGCGAGCAGGCAGTCAATAGGGCGGCCACCAGAAGGCCAATGGAAGAGACCGGAATGAGCTGCCTAAGTTTGCTGAACTTCATGCGCTTCCTTCGTTGTGGGCCTCTCAGGTGCGAGGCCGGGAAAAACCGGTTGGGTTGCCCCGTATGGATTGTAAAAGCCCGTTACGGGGTGTTGCTAGAGCTTGGCGTCTGCCGCCGCTTCCGCTACGAGGTCTTGTGTGGAACGGCGGCCACGGCCGTCGGCTGTGCATTGGACGTATAGGGGGAGAGTTGCGTATGGACAAGCGTTCCGCCGGCCGGATCGATCTCAAAGTCGGAGACGGTGCCCGAAGCTCCGTTGGCAAGAAAGTTGAGCGTGAAAAGGAAGTGGTTGGTCGATGGGTCGATGCCGATGGCTACTGGCTGAATGCCCGTGGGATAAGTGCCGATGCTGGCCGGTGCGCCTCCGCTGCCGATCGAATAGCCGCTCACCGTCCCGTCCAGCGCGTTGGTGACGTAAAGGAAAGGGTACTTCTGATCGGCAGCGATAGCGGAGGGTTGGTTGCCGGTCGGAATTGGGCTGCCGGACAACTGACTCAGTGTTCCATCGCTGTTGACGTCATAGGCGAAGAGCTGGCCCACCTTCGAATCCGTTACGTAAACGTATTTACTCGTCGAGTCGCTGGCGATGGCCGAGGGGTGTGGCACGACGGCCAGTGGCGCGCCGCCCTTCACCGGGGTCAGCGAGCCTGACGCGATCGAGAAGCCGAAGACGAATCCCGTGCCGGCGGTCGAGTCTACAGCCGTCACATAGACGATGGAGCCTGAGCCAAGCACATTGATCGCAGTGGGCATCACCACGTCATTGGGGCTGCCCGGCACGCTCAAGGGCCAGTAATTCGCGCCGTTGGCGGGGTTGGTGGCGGCCGATCCCAATCCGCCGCCGGGCGTCGCGTTGGAGCCTGTACCCGTGGCAGGCAGGATGGGAAAGACAGCCACCGAACCCGAGCACGGCTCGGCATTCGAGCAGACCGGAAGCGGCTGGTAGGTGTCTAGAACAAAGAGATTCGTCCCGCTCACGGCAACGGCGAGCGGATAGATCCCCGGCGTATTCAAGGTGCTCTCCGGGTAGAGCTTCCCATCGGGGCCGATCTGAAATTGAACGATGGTGTTGTCGTCCTGATTGACTACATAGAGATTCGTATAGTCGGTCGAGACGGCTTCGGCCACCGGGTTGCGTCCGCCCGACGGAAAAGGCGACGTCGGAATTTGGCGCATCGCGCCGGAGACAGCGTTGATCTCGAAAACGTCGATCTCACCATAGTTGTTAACCCCCGCGGCCTTGGAACTGGCCACGTAGACGAAATCCGTGGTGAGCGTGCCGCAGGCGGTGATCAGGCCGGCAACCAGCAGACTTGCCGCGGAGGCCAGCAGCAACTGGCTCGATTTGTTGAACTTCATGCGCATCTTTCGTTGGCGGGCCGGAATCACCGGCGCGCTCAAAAAACCAGGTTTGGAATCGAACCCCAGGGCGCGAAAGCGATCAACATGCCCGGCATTCGGCTGCGTTCTATTCAAGACCGTGAACCGCTTGCAGTCTGGGGCGAGGCCAGCCGCCACCCCAGATGCACCTGCTTGAAGCGTCAGCTTAGCTGGTGCGCCCATCTACAAGGCACCAGGTGGGCTGGCCGGTCAGCGGATAGCTGTTGGGCGCTTTCGTTGCATCCGAGAGCGGCCTCAACCCTCCTGACTGCTCGTTGACCTGCATGCCGGTTACAGTTGAATCGTTGAAGTTCGCCGTGTAGAAGAATTGATTCGAGGGGTCTTCAACCAGGCACTGGGGGCCGGCTCCGGTGCTGAACGGCGAGCCGGGCAGCTGACTCGGTTGAAACGGCGTGTTAATGGTGTAGCCGGCGATGCCGCTCTGAGGGCTGTTCTGCACGTTGTTTCCCTGATTGGCAACGTAAAGCCACTTGCCGCCCGGCTGACCCAGGACTAAATAGACCGGGTTGGAAAGCGTGGGGTCGTCCGCGATCGGCCCGCTTGTCTCTGCCACCAGCGCGCTGCCGCTAACCGTAAAGGGCAGAATCTGGCTGTGTGCATTGGTCGGGTTGGAGCCGGAGGGCGCTTCGTTGTCGAGAATGAAGACAAAACCGCTGGTGCCCACGATCGCCGTAGCGTAATTGACATTGCCGATCGAGTCGGAGCTGTTCAAAGTTACCGTCAGTTGCCCGTTGGTTTGGCTGTACTGATAGGGAAAGACCGTGTCGCCGGTCGATGGAGTGCCATTCAGCGTCAGGACGGTTCCGGAATTCATCAAAAAGTCGATGGGATTGGCCGGAACCGGAAAGTAGGGCAGCGCCGCGCCGCTGGCCGATGACACCTGGGCATTCACAACCAGTTGAAGGCGGCCCGTGGTCGAGTTCACCTGAAATGCCGTGATGTCGCCGCAGGATGTGACGCTGCTGCCAAGTGCGCTTGCGCAGGCGGCGCTCGATGGGGCATCGTGGTCGAGCACGTAAATATATCCGCCACCGGAATCGGGGATCATGCGAATCGGGTTGAATCCCTGGGTATAGAAAGTCTGTTGCGCCGTGAGAATCCCGTTGGCGCCGACCGCGAACTGAGTGATATTGGCTCCGCTGCAAACGTTTGGAGCCACCGTGCCATAGCAGTCGGAGTTGCCGTTGGCGTTCACGCCCCGGTTGAGAACATAAAGAAACCGGCTGCTGTTGAGAAGGATGGCGCGCACCGGATTGGCGCCGCCGGATGAGACGGGCAATCCGTTGATCGCGGTCAGCTTGCCGGTATTATGGTCGATCTTGAATCCGCTGATGATGCCGTTGCCATTGGATTGGGAGGTCGCTGTTCCCGTCACATACAAATAACCGACCGAATAACTCTGAACGCAAGACGTAACACTGAGAATGACGCCGGCTGAGAGGGCGCCGATCAGAAGAGCCTTGCCGAATTTCATGAACTTCATGCGATTCCTTCATCCTGGTCGGGCGTGTGCCGCCAAGTGTGCTAGTTCCACAGCAGAGCTGGGTTGGGACGGGTCCCTGTTGCATTGTAAAAG